>CAYSLC010000061.1:0-25448 GCA_964431545.1 uncultured Desulfobacteraceae bacterium
GTGCAACCACAATGCTCTTGCCTTGGTCTCCGGGAACGATGACATGGACGACGCTGCCGTTGACCTTTACTTGACTGTTGGCTTTCAGGGTGTGGTTCTGTGACATTCCCGGCTCTATAGTTGCGGAAAAATTTCCGCCGTACTGGTCGATCAGTTCAACCGTCACAGTAGAGGAAGACTCGTTTTTCAGGATGACGCTCACCGCCGCCTCGGAAGAGGCGGTGGTGGTGCTCGCCTCGTTCTTG
The DNA here is from genome assembly GCA_964431545.1 of uncultured Desulfobacteraceae bacterium. Lineage (GTDB taxonomy): Bacteria > Desulfobacterota > Desulfobacteria > Desulfobacterales > JAABSP01 > CAYSLC01. Next base: position 246 of record CAYSLC010000061.1, read on the forward strand.
CGCCGATTGGCGGGTCTGTCGGCCGTTGAGGTCTCTCTCTTTTCCGTGTCCGATGGGCCGTTTTTCACGGTATCGGCCGTCTTTTTGACATCGGAAATTCCTTGTTTTACGGTGTTTGTCGCGTCCCTGACCGTATCTGTGGCGTCTTTCAGGGACCAGGCCCCCGCCGGCTCGGCCAGGAAAGTGGTCATCCCGCCGAGCACCAGAAAACCGATTAGAACGGCGCGGAGAACGATTCGTGATATCATGGCACCTGCCTCCTTGTTTGATGGGTTTCTCCTTGACGCGGCCTCTGGTTTAAAAGGACCGCGCATCGATGGTTCGGAAAACCCGAACGTCGGTTTTCCGTTTACAATTGACGGTTCTCAGCCTTCGTGCCCAGGGTAGGTGACCTCCTTTCGGTGACGGGATTCATTCCATATCGCCGCCCACGGGCGACAATGCTCATTGTTTCCATTCCTCGGTGTCGATGACGCCCACTCGGACCGCGTACCGGACGAGGTGGAGCACGGAGTTGGCGTTCAGTTTCCCCATGATGTGGCTCAGGTGATTCCGGACGGTCTTGTCGCTGATCCCCAGTCGTTCGGCGATCTCCCGGACCGAACGGCCCCGGCCCAGGAGCCGGAGGATCTCTTGCTGCCGGGGGGTCAGGGTTCCATACCGGTACAGATCATCGTCCACGGGCGCGGTGGTACCCCGTTTTCGGACCAGGCTGTACACGACTTCCTTGGACAGGGAGGTGTCCAGGTAATACCGACCTTCGGAAACAGCGGCAAGGCCCTGAACAAAGATCCCGGTGGGGGATTCCTTGAGGACATATCCGAGGGCCCCGGCGGACAGGGCTTTTGTCAGGCAATCGATCTTGTCGCAGCGGCCGACCATCAACACCCGTGCCTGTGGGTCCACCCGGCGTATCTTCCGGGTCAATTCAACCCCTCCCATGTCGGTAAGCGCGATGTCCACCACGGTCAGATCGGGTCGCAAGGCCTCGAAACATCGAATTCCCTCCCCCGCCGTAGCGGCCTCTCCGGCCGTCCGAAAGCCGCTTTGCCGTTCAATGACGGCCTTGTACCCCTCCCGGGTCAGGGGATGGGCTTCCACGACAAGGACCTGTTTCATGTGGTCTATCCTCATATCGGAGTGGAGGTCGCCGGTCCGATATTCGGCCCCCCGGGCCCTGGCCCCCCCGGCGGTTTCGTTTTTTTGAGACGGAAATCTTCGTAAAGCTTCCCTCCGAAAGAGAACTCCGATTCTTAATCGCTTAGACCGATCCCCGCGGAATAGTAAATAGGTCTATTGAATCAAATTACCGGGAAAAACGCCTATGCCTAGCGGGCGATCCTCCCGATCCATGGGAATGGCCGTCGATTTTTGAGGGGATGGACCTTGCGGACGAATACAGTCTGTGATGAAAAAAGGTGCCGAAAAGGGAGTCGGGGGCCTATATCTTCCAGGCATCGATGTCGATGATCCCCGTTCTGGCCGCGTATCGGACCAGATCGAGCAGGGTGTGAAGATTGAGCTTGCTCATAATGTTGTTCCGATGGTTCCGGACGGTCTTTTCGCTGATGTGGAGCCGGTCTGCGATGGCCCGGGTGGCGAGGCCCTCGACCACCAGGCGGAGAACCTCCCGTTCCCGGGCTGTCAAGCCGCCGTACCGGGAGGGTTCGTCCAACCCCGGGTTTTCCCGGCACTGGATGAGTCCGTGGACCAGTTCCTGGGAAAGGGAGCTGTCGAGGAAAAAGTCACCCCCGGAGACGATCCTCAGACCATCCACGAAGACCTCGATCGGAGATCCCTTGAGTACGTATCCGGAAGCCCCGGCGGAGAGGGCATCGGTGATGTAGTCGATCTTTTCCTGGATGCTGACGATCAGCACCCGGGCCGCCGGATCGGAGAGGCGGATCCACCGGGTCAGCTCGATGCCGGTGGCGTCGGGGAGGGAGATGTCCATGATGGTTAGGTCGGGGTGGAGACTGCTGAAAAGACGGATGCCATCGGCGGCGTTTCCGGCCTCGCCGACCACTTCGAAACCGGCCAGCCCCTCGATGACGGCCTTGTACCCCTCCCGGGTCAGGGGATGATCGTCCACGAGGAGAATCTGTTTCAAGGCACGCGCTCCTGTTCTCAACAGCGGCAGTTCAATGGCGACACGGGTTCCATGGGTCGGTTCCGATCGGCTCCAAAAGGAGTGGGGGGTGGAGGGCGATGTCGGACGGGTCGAGGTTCTTGAAAAAACGCTCCCCCTGGGTGTTGACATTTCGGCGGTCGCCGTGTTTACTGTCAACGGCAGTCATGGTCCTGTTTTATCCCATCCATCCTACGATAGAGGTGCCGAGGTGGACCTGATTCGATTTCAAAGAAAATGGATAGAGATGCCGGCCGCCGTTTTGCTGATGGCGGTCCTTTTTGTCGCCGTTGCGGCGGCATCCCCCCTGGAGGATGCCTGGCCGCGTCTCAACAAGAAGCTGGATGAAACCCTGAGCCTGATCCGGAAGCAGCGCAAGGCCCCCGATTCCTCGTGGATCCCCTTCAAGGAGGACAAGGAAGATCTGGACGAGGAGATGGACGAGCTGCTGGCGGAGGCCGTTGAGATCCTCAACGTCTCCGACTTATCCGAACTGAAGCGGGAAATCAAGGGGATTCAGAGAAATATCAGGGAATACGAGCGGCGGATCGCCCGTCTCCAGACCGAACGGCTGATGGCCCCCGAGGAGGTGGAGAGCTGGAAGGTCTGGAAGAAGGATATGGCGGACTATCAGGAGGAGATTGCGGAGTACCGGGAGGCGATTGCCGAAAACCGGCGGCGGGCCGAGGAACTCAAGGCGGCGTTCGCGGCGCGGATCCGGGAGGCGGGCATCTCCGTGGACGGCGAGCAGATCGACACCCTGTTGTACAGCATCACAGGGGACGACGATGTGGCCATGATCTCCGTCTTCGACAACATCAAGGCGATCACCGGAAAGCTCAAGGTCCTGACCCGGGAGTCGGGGGAGAACCTGGAGACCGCCCGCCGGTACTACGGGATGCACGTGGTGCTCTTAAAGATCCTCCTCCACCTCCAGAAGACCTACATCGACCGGATCAACACCGAATACGTGCCGTCGCTGACCGCCATCGTGGAGGAGAACCGGGAGCTGATGGAGCGGACCGAGTCCCTGCTGAAGGAATGCGAGCCCCGCCATTGCCCCATGTACGCGGCCAACCTGGAGGCCCAGGAGCTGACCGACCGGACCGCCAAGCTCTACCTGCGGTATCTCGAACAGAACAAGGAGCGGGTCTCCGACTCCAAGGCCCAGCTCCGGCGGGAGTACGAGATCGCCGAGAACACCTACCACACGGTCTCCACGGCCTACGCCCTGGTGGACCTTCTACGGGATTCCGAGCGGTTTTTCAGCGCCCTGAGCGAACTCCAGGTGCCGGACCTGCTCACCTTCGACAACCGGGAGATGAAGGAGGAGTTCCGGAAGCTCACGGACAAGATGGCCGGGGAATGACGCCGGGAGGTTCCGGTCAGGGCCGGAGCAGGATCAGGCTCAGGGCCGGCCAGTAGGTGATGATCACCACGGCGGCCAGAAGGACCAGCATGAAGGGGACGGCGGCCCGGTAGAGTTCCGCCACCGGCTTGCCGAACCGGTAGGAGGCGATGAAGAGGTTCATGCCCACCGGCGGGGTGAAGTAGCCGATCTGCATGTTGGCCAGGAAGATGATCCCCAGGTGGACCGGGTGGATGCCGTAGGAGGCGGCCACCGGCAGGATCAGGGGGACCATCAGGACGATGGCGGAGAAGATGTCCAGGATGGCCCCGAGCAGCAGCAGGAGGATGTTGAGCAGCACCAGGAACATCAGCCGGCTGCTCACGTGGGCCTCGATCCAGAGGAACAGCCGCCGGGGGACCTCGGCGTCGATGAGGACATTGGTGAAGGCCATGGACGCCCCCAGGATCAGCAGGATCCCCCCCACCATGATCATGGAGTCCCGCATGACCGCCGGCAGCTGCGAGGGCCCGATCTCCCGGTAGACGAAGACCTCCACCACCAGGACGTAGAGGGCCGTGGCCGCCGCCGCCTCGGAGACCGCGAAATACCCGCCGTAGATCCCCCCCAGGACGAAGATCGGCAGGGGGATCTCCCACGCCGCCTCCCGCAGCGCCCCCAGGGCCTCGGCCGCCGAGAACCGGGTGAGGGGGATGTTCCGATTCCGATTGGCGTAGAGGCTCCAGCCCGACAGCAGGGCGATCATGAGCAGGGCCGGCAGCAGTCCGGCCAGGAAGAGGTCGTTGATGGCCACCCCTTCACCGGCGGCCATCTGCTGGGCGATGATTCCGTAGAGGATCAGCGGCAGCGAGGGGGGGAGCAGCAGGCCCAGGCTGCCCGAGGTGGTCACCAGCCCGGTGCTGAAATCCTCCCCGTATCCCGCCCGGACCAGGGCCGGGTGGAGGAGGGCCCCCAGGGCGACGATGGTCACGCCGGAGGCGCCGGTGAAGGCGGTGAACAGCGCGCAGGCCACGAAGGAGACCAGAGCCAGCCCGGACGGCATCCAGCCGATGAACGCCCCGGTGAGGCGCACCAGCCGGCGGGAGGTGCCGCTCTCCCCCAGGAGGTACCCGGCAAAGGTGAAAAGCGGCAGGGCCACCAGCACCGGCGTATCGGCCAGACGGTAAAGCTCGATGGCGATCACCGAGAGGTCGACGTCCAGGGAGAGGAAGCCGAGCATGGCCGCGGCCAGAATCACGGCGAACAGCGGCATCCCCAGCAGGGCCAGGACGAGCAGCCCGAGGAGGTACGGCAGGAAGGTCATCTCGGAGAGAACGTCCGGATCACGGGGGTGGCGCCGGTGATGGGGACGCCGCCGCGCCGGGTACGGCCCTGAACCGGAGGAGGGACAGAAGAAGGTACCGGACCGCCATCACCGCGAAGGCGAAGGGGAGAATCGCCTCGCAGACCCAGGCGGGGACCCCGGCGAAGGCGATCCCGCCGTACGCCATCTCCATCCGGACGAACCGGAGGCTGTACCAGGCGGCGGCCCCGCAGATGAACGAGGTGGCGAGGGCCACCACGCCGCCGGCCGCCTCCCGGACCCGTGCCGGCAGAAACCTTGTCACCACGTCGATGTTGATGTGGTCCCCCTTCCGCCCGGCGGCCATGGCCCCCACCATCCCGATCCAGAGGACCAGCACCCGCACCAGGACATCCCCCCACAGGAGCCCCGCGTCGAAGAGGTTTCGCAGTACGATCTGGACCACCGCCATGAGGATCATGGTCAACAGCAGGACCACCAGGACCCCGTCCTCGATCCGGTGGAGGATCGACTGGGCCGTGATCAGGAAGCGGTTCACTCTTCTTGGGCCGAACGGTATTCCGACACAAGCCGGATCAGTCGGTCCACCATCTCCGGGCTCAGGCGGCCGGCGGAGACGAGCCGGTCCGGGACTTTTGCGGCGATTTTCCGCCACCGTTCCATTTCACCGGGGGGCGGTTCTTGAAAGGCGATCCCCTGGCCCTTCAGGGCTCCCAGGGCCGCCACGTTGTCCTTCCGGTTCCGGCGGTCGATGTCCGCGAAGGCCTCGCCCATCACCCCCCGGACGGTGGCCTGGTCCCTTGCCGAGAGCCGGGAGAAGGCCCGTTTGTCCACGCCGAGGGCGGCGTAGATATAGAGGAACGGCACATCCATCAGGTGGTCCACCTGGGTGTGCCACTGGAGGGCCACCGCACCGATGGGAGGGGTGGCCACCGTGTCGATGAGACCGGTCTGGAGGCCGGCCAGCACATCTGCGATGGACAGGGGGATGGGACTGACATCGAAGGCCTTCACCGCCTCGGCCAGGGAGGGGTCGTTGTCGGGGACCCAGACCTTCCGGGCCCGGAGGTCGTCCACGCCCGTCACCGGGGCCTTGGACATGATGTAGGCGAACCCCCCCTCGGCCAGGCCGAAGGCGACGAATCCCCCCTTCTCCATGCCGGCGAGGAGGATCGGATCCATCTCTTGACGGACGTGATCCACCTCCTCGACGGAGCGGAAGACCAGGGGCAGGCTGTAGATCTGGGCGTCGGGGTAGTAATCGGACAGGCTGCCCACGATCATGGCGCCGCCGTGGAGCTGGCCCATGCGCATCTTTTGCAGGACCGCCTTGTCATCCCCCATGACGCCGCCGGGATAGATCTTGATCTTGACCCGGCCGTCGGTCTTCTCGGCCACTTCCGCGGCCCCCTGCCGCATCCGCTCCATCCAGTAGGAGCCGTCCGGCGAGAGTGTGGCGAGCTTGAGGGTGGCCGCGCCGGCAAGGGGGGCGGCGGCGAGCGTGAGGATCAACCAGATCAGGATCGATTTCGGGGTTCGCATGGTGTCAGGCAGGTCCTTTTTTCGTATTGAGAGTGAAAAACGGAAGCGTTCCCATGGGAAGGGCGCTAGAAATACTCGTCGGCGCTTTCGAGGAGGGCCCGGGCCCGCTCTTTGGCCAAGGTGTTGCTCAGGGTCAGCTCCGGGGCCCGGGGGTCCGCCGCCGTCACCTCCCGGAGGAGGCGGTCGTGGAGGTCCCGATCGAACTTCAGCCGGGCGTACCGGCCGGCCAGAAGCACCTTGGCCATCAGATGGCGGCCCCCGGACAGCTCGATGGCCCGTTGGAAGTGGGTCCGGCCGACTTCCGGTTTCCCCCCGAGGGCGGGGGGCAGGAGGGTGGCCAGGTAACCGAGGTAGAGGTGGGCGCCGCCGTGCATGTGGGACTCGTCCAGGGAGGCGACCCGCTCCATGAGGGCCTCCACCCGGGCGATCTCGGCCACGGCGTTCCAGTCGTCCTTCCGGGCCTGGATCCAGCCGGCCCAGGCGGCCCCGAGGGTGTAGAGGATCTCCACGTCCGCAGCGGACGCCTCCCGGAGGATCTCCCGGAAACGGTCGAAGTCCATGCTCCGGAAGTCGCACGGCCCGCCCAGCCGGAGGCAGGCGGCGCGCAGGGCGTAGTCGAGGGCCCGTTCCGTGAGGTTTTTCGCCCGGTCCCTTTCGGAGGCGAAGGCTTCGGCATAGGCGGTGTAGAGCTTCGCCCCGGCATGGAGCAGCGCCTGGTCTTCGGGGGCGTCCGCGATGAGGCCGTCGACCAGCAGGAGGTAGGCGGGGGCCCCGTCCCGCACCGTCTCCGGGTCGTTGTGGTTGAGGATCGCGTGGGAGAGATCCCCGGTCACGCGGGTGGCCGCCGAGGAGATCACGGCGCCGCAGCCGCCCGACGCCATGGCCAGGGCCATCAGGATTCCCAGGAGACAGCCGGCGCGAAGGCGCCCCTGAATCGGCGCGGGTATTTTCGGTTTTTCGGGGATGGCCATCATATCCGGGCCATCATAGGGAAACCCATGGGAGGTGTCAATTTTTTTTGCCGGCGGATCGGCCGGCCTCGACAGGGGCTTCCCGGACGAACCGCTCCGGAAACTTGCCGATTTCGAAGTCCGCCTTCCGACGGTCCCGGAGGGTCGTCCCGGTCCGGTGGAGCCGGTCCTGGGACCGCTCCACCAGTTCGGGGAACCTTCGAGCAACCGGCTCTTCCGCCCGGATTGGACGGCCCGGACCGGGGGGGCGTCCCTATCGTTTTTCTTCGTCGATAAGGGGTTTGTGGGGTTTTTCCTCGGCATTCGCTTTTCCGCCCGTCACCTGACAGGCATTGCGCATTCACGTGGATATCCCCATCTTCGGCAGGATATAGGCCTGGAGCAGGACATACACCCCGATGATGGCCAGAAAGATCAGAATCTCCTTCATTTCGTACCTCCTTTTCGGGTTGGGTTGTCGATCCGGATCCGGGTCCGCCGTCGCGTCGCCGTGGGAAAATCCCGGCTGTTTTCTCCGCCGAAGAGCCTCGAAACCGACTCGGGTTACGGGACCGGCGGAAAAAAAGGGAAAGGGCGACCAGATGGACGGAGAAAAAGCCGGGGGTCCCCACCCGGGCTACGGGCCGGCGCAGGCCGGACAGACCGGGAGGAAACGCTCCTTTTCGGTCCGGAAGTCCCAGCCGGACTCCTTCATGGCGTCCATGGCGCTCACCGGGGCCTCGCCCTCGGTGGTCCCGCCGGCGCCGCAGTCGACGCAGGTGAAGTCGTATCCCCAGTGGTCGGGGTTGAATCGGATCCAGTCGTTTTCGATCATGGGCGGTCTCCTTCGGTGGTTTCCATGCTGGTTCGACATGCCTCTGCCCCGCGCGGTGGAACGGAACCGGGTCGTTGGCCCCGGACGGCGGCGCCCAGGAAGGTCTCCCGGATGAAGTCGGCCAGCCCCTCGATGTCGTCGGGGGCGAACCGGGGAACCGCTGCGTTCACCTCGGCATCCGTCACCAGGGCAACCAGCAGGTCCGATCCCAGAAAGATGGGCGCCTTTCCCGTCTCCGGCCGGTAGACCTCGATCTTGGGCCGGTTTTCCCGCTTGTAGCCTTCGGTGATCACCAGATCCAGGTCCTGGAAATAGAGGGCCAGGCTGTCCAGGGAATCGCACCCCATCTCCTTGACCATGGAGATCCGGTTCCCCGAGGCGACGATGACCGTATCGGCCCCGGCCGCCTTGTGGCGCCAGCTGTCCTTTCCTCGCCTGTCGAACTCCACCGCGTGGGAAGCGTGTTTGACGGTGCCCACGCGGTACCCCCTCGACTTCAACACGGGGAGCAGCCTTTCCAGGAGTGTGGTCTTGCCGGACCCGGAGGTGCCGACGATGGAGATGATGGGGGTCATGATCGTCCTTGGCCTTTTACCTTGTTCGGGATCGCACACGGGGAGCAATATAACCACCGGCCGGCGGTTTGACAATCGGGCAAGTGCCCGCCGGAGATCCCGGAGGTCAGCCCCCGTCCCCCACGGGATCCTTTGCGGAGATTTCCGCGGCCACCGTGCGGGCGTCGGCCATCACCCGGTCCACATCCAGGGTCAGAAGGGTCCGGTTCTCCATGACCACCCGGCCGTTGATGACCGAGGCGGCCACATCCCCCCCCTGGGCCGCGTAGACCAGGTGGGATTCTGGATGGTACATGGGGGTGAGGTGGGGTTTGTTCGTATCGATGACGATGAGGTCGGCCCGCTTTCCCGGTTCCAGGGAGCCGGTGATCTCCCCCAGGCCCAGGGCCCGGGCGCCGTCGATGGTGGCCATGCGCAGGGCCGTGGCCGCGTCGAGGACGGTGGGGTCGAGGGCCGCGACCTTGTGGAGCTTGGCGGCGGTATCCATCTCCAGAAACAGGTCGAGGTCGTTGTTGCTGGAGCACCCGTCGGTCCCCAGGGCCACGCGGACGCCCGCGTCGAGCAGCTTCGGCACCGGCGCGATCCCCGAGGCGAGCTTCATGTTGCTCTCGGGGTTGTGGGCCACCTTGACCTCGAATCCGGCCAGAAGCTCGATGTCCTCTTCGGTAAGGGAGACGCAGTGGCAGGCCAGCAGGCGGGGGGAGAGGATCCCCAGTTCCCTCAGGTGACCCACCGGGGTCCTGCCGTACCGTTTCCGGATGGTCTCCACCTCGTCGGCCGTCTCCGAGACGTGGATCACCAAGGGCGCGCCCCGGTCCCGGGAGAGGACCTCGGCCCGTTGGAGAAGCTCCGGGGCGCAGAGGTAGGGCGAGTGGGGCTCCACGGCGACAGTGATCAAAGGGTCCCCTCTCCACCGTTCCATGAGGGCCTCGGTGTATCGGAATCCCGCTTCGATGGGGCCGTAGTTGGGCGAGGGGAAGTCGTAGAGGACCTCCCCCACCACGGCCCGGATTCCGGCGGCCTTGGCGGCCTCGGCCACGGCGCCGGTGAAGAGGTACATGTCGCAGAAGGTGGTGGTTCCCGAGAGGATCATCTCGGCGCAGGCCAGCAGGGTTCCGGCGCGGACCCCCTCCGCGTCGAGCCGGGCCTCGGCCGGAAAGATGTGGTCGTTGAGCCACTCCATGAGGGGGAGGTCGTCGGCCAGGCCCCGGAAAAGGGTCATGGCGGCGTGGGTGTGGGCGTTGACCAGGCCGGGCATGATGATGCCGCCCCCGGCGTCGAGGGTCCGGGCCGCGGAAACGGCGCCGACCTCGGCCTCCGGTCCAACGGCGGTGATCCGGTCCCCGGAGACGGCCACCGCGCCCCGGGGGATGATTCGGTGTTCCGGGTCCATGGAAAGGACGGTGCCGTTGGTCACCAGCAGGTCAGCTTCCATCGCGCTTCTCCGTTATTTTCCGGATGAGGGTTTCCAGCCGGGGTGCCGCGGCATTGGCCACGGCGATGATCTCCTCCACGGTGGCCGGCGCCGGGCGGTCGGGATCATGGACGTTGGTGATGATGGAGATCCCCGCCACCCGCATGCCCCCGTGGACCGCCGCGATCACCTCCTGGATGGTGGACAGGCCCACGGCGTCCGCCCCGATGGTCCGCAGGAACCGGATCTCCGCCGGCGTCTCCAATGAAGGCCCTTTCAACCCAGCGTAGACGCCTTTGCGCGTGAGAAGGCCGGCCTCCCGGGCCGCGGCTTCGGCCGTCTCCACCAGGTCCGGGGGATAGGCCCGGCCCATGTCGGGGAACCGGATCCCCCAGGCGTCCTCGTTGGGGCCCACCAGGGGCGTCTCGCCGGTCAGGTTGATGTGGTCCGTGATGAGCATCAGGTCGCCGGGGCCGAAGGCCGGGTTCAATCCGCCGGCGGCGTTGGAGAGGATCAGCTCCGATACCCCCAGGGCGCGCAGGACCCGGACGGGAAAGGTCACCTCCCGGGGGGTGTATCCCTCATAGAGGTGGAACCGGCCCTGGAGGACCGCCACCGGCACGGCCCCCATCCGGCCGAGGAGGAGCCGCCCCGGATGGCTCTCCACGGTGGAGACCGGAAAATGGGGAATCTCCGCATAGGAAACGGCATGGTCCACCGTGAGGCAGCGGGCGCAGTCGCCGAGGCCCGTCCCGGTGATCACCCCCACGGCGGGGCGCTCCTTCAGCCGCTGTTCCAGGTATTGGGCGGTGTGGGCCACGTTTTCGGCATAGGTGGACATGGCGGCGCCTCCTTTCCGGGTCTGTCCTTGAGCCTTCATGGGGTCGCGTCGGTCCGGCCGGCGGAGTTTCCGGTTTATCGGTTTAACTTCGCCCGGCTTTTGTGGTATGGATGGAGCAACGGCAATAACCGCCGCCTTACAGCGCCGGGCACGGCCGGGGCGGCATCGGACCGGCTTTCACCCCTCGCGCGGGGATCACTCCGCGCGCGGATTTCCAAAGGCGGTCATCATAGCCCGGACCGATGGTTCCGTCAACACGGCGGGGACCGAAAACGTGCTTCCAACGGCGGGCACCGACACGATGGCGATCGAATCACAATGAGTCACACACCCCGGCGGCCCGAGACCGCTCCCATGCCCATGGCGTCGCGCGCCTTCTTCCAGTCGGTGCTCGACGCCCTCTCTTCCCACATCGCCATTCTGGACGGGGAGAGCCGTGTGATCGCCGTCAACGCCGCCTGGCGCCGGTTCGCCCGGAGGAACGGATGGGCCGGGGACGGCGGCTTCGGCATCGGAGCCAACTATATCGATTTGTGCCGGAGGGCTTCCGGTCGGAATTCCGACGAGGCCCCCGCCGTGGCCCGTGCCTTGCGGCAGCTCCTGGACCGGGAGCGGGACCTCTTCTCCGTGGAATACCCCTGCCATGGACCGCGGAAGAGGCGGTGGTTTCTCCTCCAGGCCACCCGCTTCACCGAGGCCGGAAGCTCGTATCTGGTGACCGCCCACCATGACATCACCGGGAGGAAGGAGGCCGAGGCGAACCGGAGCCGGACCCTGGTGGACCTGGAGAAGGCCAAACACCGCGCCGAAGAGGCCAACCGGGCCAAGAGCGCCTTTTTGGCCAATATGAGCCACGAGATCCGAACGCCCATGAACGCCATCATCGGCATGGCCGAGCTGCTCCGCCACACCTCCCTGGACCGGGAACAGCAGGAGTTCGTGGAGATCATCCACACCTCTTCGGACCTGCTCATGGTCCTGATCAACGACATCCTCGACTTTTCGAAGATCGAGGCCGGGAAGATCGACCTGGAGTCTCACGAGTTCGATCCCCGGTCCAAGGTCAAGGAGGTCATGGACCTCTTCCGGAACCGGGCCGAGGAGCACCGCCTCGATCTATCCCTGGAGATCGCCCCGGAGGTGCCCGACCGCCTGCGGGGGGATTCGGCCCGGATGCGGCAGATCCTGGTCAACCTCCTGGGAAACGCCGTCAAGTTCACCCCCCGGGGCGGGGTGGCCGTGCGGATCCGCAGGGAACGGGAGGACGGGGATCGGGTCCGCCTGGCCATGGAGGTGGCGGACACCGGCATCGGGATCCCCCCGGAGCGTCGGGAGCACCTCTTCCGTCCCTTCTCCCAGGGGGACGGCTCCACGAGCCGGAGGTACGGAGGCACCGGACTGGGGCTGGCCATCTCCCGGGAGCTGGCCCGGATCATGGGGGGGGACATCGAAGTGGAGAGCGAGGTGGGGCGGGGCTCCACCTTCCGGGCCGTCCTGGAGGTGGAAAAGGTCCCCCCTATTCCCGGGCGGGACGGCGGGTCGGCGGGCGCGGCGCAAGGGCGACCCCGGTCTCCGGACGGCGCCGCCGCCCGCAAGGAGACCCCCGCCCCCATCCTTCTGGTGGAAGACCAGCCCGCGAATCAGAAAGTGGCCCAGGGGATTCTCAAGCGGTTCGGCTACGCCGTGGATGTGGCCGGAGACGGGCGGACGGCGGTGGAGGCCCTCGGACGGAAGGCGTACGATCTGGTCTTAATGGACGTCTCCATGCCCGAAATGGACGGCTTCGAGGCGACCCGGGCCATCCGGGACCCGGAATCCAGCGTGATCGACCCCGGAATCCCCATCATCGCCATGACCGCCCACGCCCTCAAGGGCGACCGGGAGCGGTGCCTGGCCGCCGGCATGGACGACTACATCGCCAAGCCCATCCAGCCCGACGAGTTGCTGGCCGCCGTCCGGCGGTGCCGGCCCGTCGCGGATGGACCGCCCGCCTCCGCTCCGACGGAGGGGGATCCGCCCGGTCGGGGAGAGGCGGTCTTCGACCGGAAAAGCCTCCTGGCCCGGCTGGGCGCGGACGAAGACCTGTTCCGGGAGGTGGTCCGGCTCTTTCTGGACCAGGCCCCGGTCCAACTGGAAAACCTGAGACGGAGCCTGGCGGAGGAAAATATGGAACGGGCCGCCCTGGAATCCCACACCATCAAGGGGATGGCCGCCAACATCTCCGCGGATCGGATGAGGTCCTCCGCCCGACGGATCGAAGCGGCGGTGGGATCGGGGAAGGTGGCGGAGGCCCGGGTCGGCCTGGCCGACCTGGAATCGGCCTTCCACCACTTCCTCGGGGCGGTTTCCCCCAAGGAGCGGGGGGATCGAACCGATGATTCCGCTTCCACCGGGCCCGAACCCGAAACCGACGCGGCTCGTGGAGGAGACCCATCGTGACCGATCCATCCAGAATCATGATCGTGGAGGATGAGTTCATCGTGGCACAGGACCTGCAAAGAACCGTGGAGCGGCTGGGGCACAGGGTCTGCGGCATCGCGCCCTCGGGCGACCGGGCCGTCGCCATGGCACGGGAACTCACGCCGGATCTGATCCTCATGGACATCATCCTCAGAGGGGGCATGGACGGCATCGAAGCGGCCCGAACCATCCAGGAACGCTCGGAGGTCCCGGTGATCTACCTGACGGCCTACGCCGATCCCGCAACCATCGAGCGGGTCAAGAACACCGAACCCTTCGGATACCTGGTCAAACCGTTCAAGGACCGGGAACTCGACGCAAACATCCGAATGGCCCTCTACAGGTCTCGGAACGAGAAGAAGCTCCGGGCCGCCGATGAGGCCATCGAACTCAACGAGTTTCTCCAGCGGGAGATCGCCCACAGAAAGGAGGTGGAGCAGGATCTGAAGGCGTCCAAGGAAAGGCTCCAGGTCCTGTCGGCAAAGCTCATCGGGGCCCAGGAGGAGGAGCGCCGGCGGGTGGCCAACGAGATCCACGACAGCATCGGCTCCAGCCTGACCGCCATCAAATACGCCGCCCAGGAGGCGATCCGGGAAGCGGGCGCCGGGGACCCGGGGGTGATCCGGTCCCTGGAGGAGGTGATCGCACAGATCCGGCGCACCATCGAGGAAGCCCGCCGGATCTCCACCAATCTGCGGCCTTCCATGATCGACGATCTGGGGCTGATCCCCACCATCCACTGGTTCTGCCGGGAGTTTTCCAAGATCTACGACGGCATCGAGGTGGACCACCGCCTCGACGTGGCGGAGAGCCGGGTGGGGGAGAATCTGAAGATCGTGATCTACCGGATCATCCAGGAGGCGTTGAACAACGTGGCCAAGCACAGCGGGGCCCGCCGGGCACGGGTGTTTCTGGAGGGCGACGACGAGTGGATCCGGCTCACCGTCGAGGACGACGGCCGGGGGATCGGGCCGGGCGAGCCGCGGCGGGAAACCGGCCGCGTCGGCTCGGCGATGGGGCTTCGGAGCATGAAGGGGCGGGCTGAGCTTCTGGGTGGAGACTTCGAGATCGGCGACTCCCCCGAGGGCGGGGTCCGGATCCGCGCCGCCTGGCCGGTGTCCGCGCCGGAGGCCCTGGGGGACGATCCCTGATGTGGGGGCCGGAGGACCGCGCACCCGTCCTTGTTCTAAACGGGTTCCGGGAAGGCGGCGGCAAGGCGTTTTCCGCAAGATGCCATTGACTTTTTCCCGTTCCTGTGAAATGGTTGACCGCCTTCTTTTCGGGCGTTTACGTACCTGTTAACCCAATTTTTCGGACGCACGGGAGACCCAACGACTTATGACAGCGCAACGACATCCGACGCACCCGGACATCACCCAGGAGATGTGGCAACAGGTGGACGAGATCATCGCGGCCCACCGGTCGAAACCCGGCTCGGTCATCGCCGTGTTGAGGGAGTGCCAGGACACGGTGGGATACCTGCCGGTCGAGCTGATGGACCACATCGGCTTCGGCCTGAACCTTCCCCGCAGTGATGTCTACGGCGTCGCGTCCTTCTATGCCCTTTTCTCCATGGAGCCCAAGGGCCGCCACACCATCAAGGTGTGCATGGGGACGGCATGTTACGTGAAAGGCATCAAGGAGGTCATGAGCCGCATCACCAACGAATACAAGCTGGGCGAAGGGGGGACGACGGCGGACCGCCGGTTCTCCCTGGAGGCGGTCCGCTGCCTCGGCGCCTGCGGCCTGGCGCCGGTGATGGTGGTGGACCAGACCACCCACGGGGATGTCAAGGCGGACAAGGTCCTGGAAATCCTGGAAACCTATGAATAGCCGCCGCCAGGATGGGAAGCGATGAAGCTGACTGAGATTCGCGATATCCTCAAGGCGGAGGTTCTGGCCGGGGAGGACGCCCTGGACCAGACCGTTCTGGGGGGCGGCGGCGCCGATTTCATGGACGACATTCTGGCGGCGGTGGCCAAGGGCTCCCTGCTCTTGACGGGGGTGACCACCGAGCAGGTGATCCGCACCGCCAAGATCGCCGAGGTGGCCGCCATCGTCTTCGTCCGCGGCAAGCGGCCGGATGAGAAGATCCTGGCGCTTGCCAGGAATTACCACCTTCCCATCCTGCGCACGCAGTATTCCATGTTCGTCGCCTGCGGACGGCTCTATATGAACGGGTTGAGGGGACTGGACGGGTCCTGGTAACGGCGGATCGATCGGATCGGAGGAGAGAAAAGATATGGCAAAGTTCAGTGTGGAGGATCTGAAGAGACACAAGGAGGCCCTGGAGGCGGCGGCGGCCTCCCGGAACGTCACCAAGCTGCTCATCTGCGGGGGGACGGGGTGCCACGCCACCGGCTCCATCGCGGTGAAGGAGGCCCTGGAAAAAGAGATCGAGGGCCGGGGCCTGGGGGAGAGCCACCAGGTGGTGGAGACCGGCTGCAACGGGTTCTGCGCCATGGGGCCCATCATGGTGGTCCATCCCGACGGGACCTTCTACCAGAAGATCTCCGTGGAGGAGATCCCCAATCTGGTGGAATCCCACTTTATCGAGGGGAAACCCTATGAGAAGCTGCTTCATAAGGACCCGGTCTCCAAGAAGAAGATCCCGGCCCAGGAGGAGATCCCCTTTTTCGCCCACCAGATGCCCCGGGTGCTGCGGAACAAGGGGCTCATCGACCCGGAGTCCATCGACGACTACATCCTTCGGGACGGCTACCTGGGCGCCGCCAAGGCCCTCACCGAGATGGCCCCCGAGGCGATCGTCGAGGAGGTCAAGGCCTCGGGGATCCGGGGGCGCGGGGGCGCCGGGTTCCCCACCGGCGTCAAGTGGGACTTCGCCCGAATGAGCCCCGGCGACGTCAAGTATGTGCTCTGCAACGCCGACGAAGGGGATCCCGGCGCCTTCATGGACCGGTCGATCCTGGAGGCCGACCCGCATGCCGTCCTGGAGGGGATGATCATCGCCGCCAGGGCCATCGACGCCCATAAAGGCTACATCTACGCCCGGACCGAGTATCCCCTGGCGATCCGGAGGCTCCAGATCGCCATCGACAAGGCCAGGGAACACGGCCTGATGGGGGAGAACATCCTGGGCACCGGGTTCGACTTCGACCTGGAGATCTACCAGGGGGCCGGCGCCTTCGTCTGCGGCGAGGAGACGGCCCTCATGCGTTCCATCGAGGGCAAGCGGGGCATGCCGCGCCCCCGGCCCCCCTTTCCGGCCCACAAGGGGCTCTGGGAGCGACCGACCATCCTCAACAACGTGGAGACCCTGGCCAACATCCCACAGATCATCGTCAACGGCGGCGCCTGGTACGCCTCGGTGGGGACCGAAAAGAGCAAGGGGACCAAGGTCTTCGCCATCTCCGGCGACGTCAACAACATCGGCCTGGTGGAGGTCCCCATGGGGCTCTCCCTTCGTTCCATGATCTATGATGTGGGCGGCGGGATTCCGGGCAAGAAGAAGTTCAAGGCGGTCCAGTTGGGCGGGCCGTCCGGCGGGTGCATCCCCGAGTCCCTACTCGACACCCCGGTGGATTACGAGGAGATCGCCAAGGTGGGCGCCATCATGGGGTCCGGCGGGGTGATCGTCATGGACGAGGACACCTGCATGGTCGACATGGCCCGGTTCTTCATGGACTTCATCCAGGAGGAGTCGTGCGGCAAGTGCACCCCCTGCCGGGAGGGGACCCGGCGGTTTCTGGGGATCCTGGAACGGATCTGCGACGGCCGGGGGGAGCCCGAGGACATCGCCTCCCTGGAGGAACTGGCCGATGTGATCAAGGAGACCGCCCTGTGCGGCCTCGGCCAGACGGCCCCCAATCCGGTGCTCTCCACCCTCCGGTACTTCAAGGACGAGTACGACGCCCACGTCCGCGAGAAGCGGTGCCCCGCCAAACGGTGCGTGGCCCTGCTCAAGTTCGAGGTCGATCCGGAGAAGTGCACCGCCTGCGGCATGTGTTTTAGAGGATGTCCGGCCGACGCGATCATCTGGAAGAAAAAGGAGGTCGCGCGGATCGACAAGGAGAAATGCATCAAATGCCTGACCTGCTTCGAACGGTGCAAGTTCGGGGCGATCGACTAACGATAAGGAGTTGTCGATATGATCGAAGCCATTTTCATGATGGGAGGACTCGGAATCCTGGTGGGTGCCGGGCTGGCGGTGGCATCCAAGGTCTTTTACGTCTACGTCGATCCCCGGGTGGAGGCGGTGGAAGGGGTGCTCCCCGGCGCCAACTGCGGCGGCTGCGGCCTTCCGGGATGCAGCGCCAACGCCGAGGCCATCGTCTCCGGCCAGGCGAGCCCCGCCTCCTGCGTGGCCGCCGGGCCGGAGACGGCAGAGGCCATCGCCTCCGTCCTGGGGGTGGTCATCGAGGCCAAGGAGCCGGACATCGCCCGGCCGGGCTGCTATTTCGGGGTCCAGGACGCCGACCTCAAGTTCTTCTACGACGGCGTCACCGACTGCCGGGCCGCGGCCCTGCTCAACGGCGGGATGAAGGTCTGCGCCATCGGCTGCCTGGGGCTGGGCAGCTGCGTGCGGGCCTGCCCCTTCGACGCCATCACCATGGGGCCCGAGGGGCTTCCGGTGGTCAGCGAGGAGAAGTGCACGGGGTGCGGCACCTGCGAGCGGGTTTGCCCCAAGCACATCATCAACCTCTCCTCGGTGACCCGCCGGATCCTGCGGGAGTACACCATCGACGAATGCACCACCCCCTGCCAGCGCCGGTGCCCGGCCGGCATCGACATCCGGGAGTACATCCGCCAGATCTCCCTGGGGGACTACCATCGAAGCGTTCAGGTGATCAAGGAACGCAACCCCTTTCCAACGGTGATCGGGCGGATCTGCCCCCGGCCCTGCGAGGACGACTGCCGCCGCGGCCTGGTGGACGAGCCGGTGGCCATCAACCACCTCAAACGGTTCGCCGCCGACTACGAGCGGGAGAGCGGCCAGCGGGTCCAGCCCTACAAGGCGCCCAACTCCGGCAAGAAATTGGCGGTGGTGGGCGGCGGGGTCCAGGGCCTCTCCGTGGGCTTCTTCTCCGCCCGCCTGGGCCACCGGGTGACGCTGTACGAGGCCACCGGGCGGCTGGGAGGCCTGCTGCGCACCGCCATCGCCAAGGAACGTCTCCCCGGCGATGTTCTCGACTACGATATCGAAGGGATCCTGGAGATGGGGGTGACGGCCCGGACCGGCATGACCCTGGGGACCGATTTCGACATCGAGAGCCTCCTGGCCGAGGGCAACGAGGCGGTATTTCTGGCCTCCGGCGGATGGGACAGCCGCCTGACCCGCATGAGCGGCGACGACATCGAGTCCCCCATCCCCGGCGTCTATCTGATGATCGATCTCATCAAATCGGACTCCGAGCGGAGCAACCGCATTGAGCCCCGGAACAACGTGGTGATCGCCGGAGGCGGCAAGGCGGGGCTGCGCGCCGCCCGGATCTGCGCCGACCTGGGCTCCACGGCGGTGACCGTCCTCCACCGGGGGACCCCCGACGAGGTGGTCGCCGACAAGGAGGATCTGGAGACGCTGGAGGAGGACGGGGTTACGTTTATCTACAACGCCGGCCTTTCCGCCCTCTACGGGGAGGGAAACCGGCTCACCGGGGTGGAGTCCGTCGATCTGACCCGTGGAAAGACCACCCTGATTCCGGCGGAGAATCTCTTTCTGGCGTCGGGCCGGTTCCCGGAGCTGATCTTCTTCACCCAGCTCACCGAGGCGGACACCGAGGAGACCGGAATGGCGGGGGAGGTTTCGGCCGCGCCGGAGGGCCCCATCCGCTGGAAGGCCGTGGAGCCGTATAAGAAGCCGGAACTCGCCGATGAACAGGGCATATTCTCCGAGAACAGCGAACGGACCGACTTCAGCGCCGCCATCAAGGCCATCGGCGCCGGGCGGCGGGCGGCGGCATCCATGCACGAACTCATGTACGGTCTGCCCCTGAGCCTGCCGGAGAACGTCCTTACCCCGTCCTCCATCTACCAGAACGTCGACCATGTGGAGCGCGTCGCGGAGGAGCCCCGCCGGCTCATGCCCCTGTGCGGGCCCCGGGAGCGGAGTCGGTGCAAGGAGCTGGAGAAGGGGTTCACCGAGGAGATGGCCCTTGAGGAGGCCTCCCGCTGCCTCCAGTGCGGGCTTATCTGTTACGAACGGACCGAGATGCCGGAGGTCGGGGAGGTCTCCGACCACAGCGTCAAATCCACCACCCAGGTGGGGGAATCGGCGGCTTGATGAGGACCTTCGACATGAGGGGCGCCGACCAGGGGGTCACCCGGGCGGTCGGCGTCCCCGACCCCGTGGGGGCCGGGACGCAAGGGAACGATTCGCAAGGGGGCTGTTCTTGGTAACCGAAACCGGTATCGTTATCCAGACCACACCGGACACCGCATGGGTGAAGACCACCCGGTACAGCTCCTGCGCGGGGTGCTCCGGAAAGGATACCTGCCACTCCCTGGGGGGCGGCAAGGAGATGGAGGTGGAGGCCATCAACACGGCCGGCGCAAAGCCGGGGGATCGGGTGGTCCTCAGCTTCGAGACCGGGGCGATGCTCAAGCTCTCCTTCCTCCTCTATATCTTTCCCGTGGCGGCCATGGTGGCCGGCGCCGTCCTCGGCCAGCACCTCGCCCCCCGGTACCGGATGGATGAGTCGGCGGCCGCCATTCTCTTCTGCTTCCTCGCCTTCGCTCTCTCCTTTCTGGTGATCAAACTCTTGGGGATCCGGCTCTCCGGAAACGAGCGGTATCGGGCCCGGGTGATCCGGATCAGCCGGGTTCCCGGGGGGAGACCCGCCGCCTGTAAACCGGAGGCCGATCAAGCCCCCTGATTCCCTTTTTCCGCCCAGGGGCGATCCGCTTCGGGACCGACCACCGATTTCCGCTGTCCCCTGGTCTGTCCGCCAGTTTGATACCCAGGGGATCTCCAGCCACTCCCGATGGACCGTCAGCACGACCGGCCGTCCGATCCGGTAGGTTCCCCCGGGCCGGTCCTGCCCGGCCGAAAGCCCGCCCTCCACCGTAAACCGGATCTTTTTTCCTCCCCGCCCTTTGATGTAGACCTCCGCCACCCGCTTCAGGACGTCCCGAGAGGTCCGTACATAGCTCTTGATGACGAAGATGACCACAACGATGGTGATGATGATCAACACGCCGGCGAAGATGATGAAGGGGAGGAGCATGTTCATGGCTTGTGGGTGATCGGTCCGGATGCGTTTGAGGTATGAAGCGGTGGGAACGACTGCATCAACCCATTTGCGAGGATCACGCAAACCAACTCTTTTGCTCGGAAGTCCTGCTCGCGCGATGCACGTTTGTTTCTCTCACTCGATGAAGGTATCGCTTCAGGCATTGAGCCGCTTTTCCAGGGAAGGACGCTGCAGCCGGTCTTTTTTAGCTCGCAGGAGTGGTTGTGAGTCCGTTTCTTTTCGCTACCACTCGCCCATGATTCTCTCACTCCTCCGCAATTCCGTCAAGAATCCTCAAACCACCTGGGCGGCACCTTTCATGTGGAAACCACTCGAAAGCCCTTTACATGCGTGGATTCACGGCTTTTTCCTTGACTTAAATATGCCCGGTTTGATTAACTTGATCAGAAGGTCAAAGATGACCTGGTTGAATACCGCTTTGGACTCCTGAAGACGACCCGGCCTCGCCTCTCTCCTCCGCCGCCGAACCTTCGTCGTTTCAACCCATCCGTTTCCTTCCAAGACTTCTTGCCCTTCGAATAAATCGCCCAACGCGGGAAAGCCGGGACGGATCGACGGTATTGACCGCCCCTGAACCATTTCTATGAATGTAACGAGCCCCTAACAGGAGGGAGACGAGCCATGCGAAACATTTTGATATTGGGCGCCGGGGCCGGCGGGACCATCGTGGCCAACATGCTCCGGAAGGAACTGCGGGAATCCGAGTGGCAAATCACCATCGTCGACCGGGAAGAGCGCCACCACTACCAGGCCGGTTATCTCTTTATCCCCTTCGGCGTCTACGCGGAACAGGACGTCTTGAAGCCCAAAAAGGAGTTCATTCCTCCGGGCGTGACCTTTGTGGTGGACACGGTGACCAAAATCGACCCCGCCCGGCGTCGGGTGGAGACCCTCCAGGGAAAATACGACTATGACTGGCTGATCATCTCCACCGGCTGCACCATCGAACCGGAGTTGATCGAGGGGATGATGGACGGCTGGCAAAAGGACGTCTTCGATTTCTACACCCTGGGGGGCGCCGTGGCACTGCGGAAAAAGCTGAAGTATTTCAGCCAGGGAAAGGTGGTCCTCAACATCGCCGAACTTCCCTATAAATGCCCCATCGCGCCCCTGGAGTTCGTCTTCATGGCCGACTGGTTTTTCACCGTCACGGGTGTCCGGGACCGGGTGGAGATCGAATTCGTCACGCCCCTGGACAATGTCTTCACCAAGCCGGTGGCCGCAAAAGCCCTCGCACAGGTGGCGGAGAAGAAGAAGATCAAGGTGACCCCCTATTTCGATCTCGCGCGGGTCAACGCCGCCGAAAAGACCATCGAGAGCCACAAGGGGGATACGGTGGGGTACGATCTGCTCGTCTCCATCCCCCCCAACATGGGAGACAAATCGCTGATCGCGTCGGGCGTCAGCGACCCCATCGGGTACGTCGCCACCGACAACCACACCCTCAAGGCGGAAAACCAGGACCGCATCTACGTGCTCGGCGACACCACCAACGTGCCCACCTCCAAGGCCGGCTCCGTAGCCCATTATCAGGCGTACACCCTGGTGGAGAACCTGGTCCGGGAGATCGACGGCCACGAGCCGCTGCCCACGTTCGACGGCCATGCCACCTGTTTTCTCGCCTCGGGGTTCGAAAAGGCGATCCTTTTGGACTTCAACTATAAGGTCGAGCCGCTGCCGGGGAAGTTTCCGTTTCCCGGAATCGGACCGTTCACCCTCCTTGAGGAGTCCCTGAGCAACCATTGGGGAAAGATGATGTTCCGATGGGTCTACTGGAACCTGATGATGAAGGGACTCGATCTGCCCCTGGAACCGCAGATGACCCTCGCCGGAAAGACCCGGCGGGCCGCCTGAAGGAGGATACGGCATGACAGACGTGCAACTCTCGGACCTGCAAAGAATCGAAGAGCGGCTGGACCGGTTGGAAGGCCGGGCGGCCCCCCTGGTGGAGACCGCCCGGGCCATGGGGGAACTGCGTGAGGAGCTGGCGCCCCGGGTCAATGAAGCCGTTCAGGCCCTCATCGTCGAACTGGCGGATGTGGAGGCCGACTTTCAGATCGAGGATCTGATCCATCTCATCAAAAAGAGCATGCGGAACGTCCGGAACCTGAGCTTCGCCCTGGAGCAGCTCAAGAATCTCATCGACTTTGCCGTCACCGCCGAACCGCTGATGAAATCGACCGTGCCGCGGATCATCTATTACCTGGACGATCTGGAGCGGAAGGGGATCTTCCGTATTCTGAACAGGGGCCTGGACGTGCTCAAGGAGATCGGCGCCACCTATTCCGAGGAACAGATGGCGCACATGGGAGAGGGGCTGGTTCGGCTGCTGGGCATTTTTGAAAAACTGACCCGGCCCGAGGCCCTCGACCTCCTGGAGCGGGCCGCCGACGTCCCCGCCCGGGTCGATCTCTCCAAGGCCGAACCGGTCGGCGCATGGAAGATGCTGGGCGCCTTGTCCGATCGCGAGATCAAACAGGGGATGGGGGTCCTCATGGCCCTGACGCGGGGCCTGGCTGCAATGGGACAGGAGCCGCCGTCATCTTGATCCCGATGGAAAAACCCACGAAAACCGCCGGACCCGATTCCCCAAAATCTTGGAGCCGGCCCATGGAAAGGAGTTGATCATGAGCGAAGATGTCCAGTTTTCATGTACCGCCTGCCACATCCACGAGGAAAAGGAGGTCATGACCGCCTGCAACCTTTGCGGCCGTCTCCACTGCACCAGCTGTGTGGACGAGCACGGACGATGCGTGGCGTGCAAAGAGAAGGGGGAAGGTGACCGGTCGGATTTATCTTGACATTCGCCTCGACAGGGGATATTTTCAATAAGTTTTGACCGAAGCTCCTGGATTTTAGCGACAGCAGTCGATCGTAAGCCCCGGAACGACTCCGGGGCTTTTTTTTTATCTCAACAGAAAGAAGAACTGAATGACATTTGATGACTTTTCGTTTCACCCCGCCGTGTCCGCCGGAGTTGCGGCGGCGGGTTTCACCCGGCCCACCCCCATTCAATCGGATGCGATTCCCTCCGTCATGGACGGCAGGGACGTCATGGGCCTGGCCCAGACCGGCACCGGCAAGACGGCCGTCTTTGCACTCCCCATTCTCAACCGGCTCATGGAAGGAAAGCGCGGTCATGTCCGCGCCCTGGTCATCGCCCCCACTCGGGAACTGGCCGAGCAGATCCATGGGGATATCCAGGCCCTGGGAAAGAAAACCCGTCTGCGCAGCGCCACCATCTACGGCGGCGTGGGCATCCAACCGCAGAAAGACAAACTGAAGCGCGGCGTCGAGATCGTTGTCGCGTGCCCCGGACGCCTTCTGGATCACATGGGGCAGGGGACGGTGGACTTGTCCAAACTGGAGGTGCTCATCCTCGACGAGGCGGACCAGATGTTCGACATGGGGTTTTTTCCGGACATCCGGCGGATCATTCGGAAGGTCCCGAGGCAGCGACAGACATTGCTCTTTTCCGCCACCATGCCCGACCAGATCCGGCATCTGGCAAACGAGGTCCTGACGGAGCCGGTGACGATCAAGGTGGGCAACACCGCCCCGCCCGAGACGGTCCGCCATGCCTTCTACCCGGTATCACCGACCCAGAAAACGCCCATGCTGATGGAGTTGTTGGGCCATATCGACAGCGGTTCGGTGCTCGTCTTTACCCGGACCAAACACCGGGCCAAAAGACTCGGCGAACAGCTTTCCAAGGCCGGCCATTGTTCCACATCGATCCAGGGGAATCTCTCCCAGGGAAAACGTCAGGCGGCTCTCAACGGGTTTCGCAGCGGAAAGTTCCGGATTCTCGTGGCCACCGACATCGCCGCCCGGGGAATCGATGTCTCCCAGATCTCCCATGTCATCAACTACGATATGCCGTCCACACCCGAAGCCTATATCCATCGCATCGGCCGGACCGGCCGGGCCACCCGGGACGGTGACGCCTTCACATTGCTCACCGCGGCGGATATCAGCATGGCCCACGCCGTCGATCGGGTGCTCGGTTCCCGTGTGGAGCGACGGAATCTTCCGGGATTCGAAACCGGCCCCCAAACGCCGGAGAAGACCAAACGGCACCGGGAGGTACCGACGGTTCACCGCCGGACGAGGACCGGCGCGCGCAGGCGGGACTTGAACGGACGGATGATGCCCGCCTCGGCCGTCTGATCGAAGAAGAATCGTTGCATCGGAATGGTGGAAACGGCTGTTCGTTGCCGTTTCCATCCATGATGGATCAGGGGATTGGGTCCTTCGCAGAGATCGTAAGGCCATTTCCTATCAGGGAGATTCTTCCCCTGCTTCCTTGCAAGCAATGCAAACAATTTTTTCGGCGATCCAATATCCCCTGGCTTGCATCGATCGCAATTCTCTCTCGACATTTTCAATCAAGCCATTCTTTTTTGCTTCCACTAGTACACGGGCGGTACCGATCACCTTGAGCCCATAGATGTCGCGGGCGATCTTTCTGGCCTTTGCTTCATCGATCAAAACATATCGGATATCCAGCTGCCGAGCCAGTCGAATTACATCCGCCTCCCCCTGATGCAGCATTCCAGGAAGCAGTGGATCCTT
>CAYSLC010000062.1:0-21897 GCA_964431545.1 uncultured Desulfobacteraceae bacterium
GCCTCCCCGGCCCGGGCCGCCTCCACCGCCGCGTTCAGGGCGAGCAGGTTGGTCTGAAAGGCGATGTTGTCGATGGTTTTGATGATCTGGCCCATCCGGTCCGAGTCGGCCTCGATACGCGACATCCCCTGGGTGAGATCGCTCACCGCGCGCAGGGACCGGGTCGATTGATCGATGTTCTCCCGGATCACCTTCTCGAACTCCTCGGCGATGCCCACGGTCTCCCGGCTCATGGCGCTCATCTGTTCCAGCGAGGATGCGCTCTGTTCCAGCGCCGCCGCCTGTTCCGAGGAGGTCTCGGACAGCGTCTGCCCGTGGCCGGCCACCTCCCGGGAGGCGGAGGCCACCCGGTCGGCGCTCTGCCGCAGGGCCCCGATGGCCCGGCCGATGGGCCGGCTGATCACGCCGGAGATCCACAAAGAGGCCCCGATCACCACGATCCCGGCGGCCCCGGCCACGATCAGGATCAGCATCGAGAGGTTCCGGACCACGCCGAAAGCCTCCCCCCGTTCGATCTCCGCGATGAGCGCCCAAGTATGGTCCCCGATGGTGATCGGGGTATAGGCGGAAAGGACGGTCCGGCCGGTATAGTCGGTAATGACCCCATGGCCGGTGTCGCCGGAAAGGGCCGCCCGGACCGCCGGGGTATCCACCCGCCCCTTTTCCGGACTTGCGAAGGAGGCGGCCACGGAAAAGTGTTCCGGGTCCACATGGGAATCGGATCGCATCCGATGGTCGATCCCCACCAGATAGGTCTCTCCGCTCCGCCCCATGCCGGTCCGCTCCGTCATGATCCGGTTGATCACCTCGATGGGCAGCTGGACGGCGACCACCAGATCCGTCTTTCCGCCGTTGTTCACCGGTTGGACCATGAACGCCGCCGGGCGGCCGTCGAGGGGCGGATAGGGGCGGAAATCGGAGATGCCGAAGGTCCCGGTCTCGACCACCTCTCGAAACAGCCGGCCGAGGGTGGTGTCCGCGTAGACGCCGTCGATCAGATCCGTCCCGTGTTCGGGTCCCCGGCCGACGGAATAGAAGATCCGCCCCTCGGGATGGATCAGATAGAAATCCGAATAGCCGTAGGTTTTTACATATTTTTCGAAGTAATCTTCATCTTCCCCGTCCGTGCGCGGGGCGATCACCTCTTCGAGCCGCATGCTGGTGACCATGGTCCACGACAGTCCGGGGATTTCCAGCGCGTCATAGCGGGCCAGCTCCAGCGCCCCTCCCGGACCGGTCCGGACCACGGCCCCGGACCGGTCCGGGGCCACCTGGTTCACCAACTCCGGCGGCACCGGCTCCCCCATCCTTCCGCCCCCCACCTGCTGGTCGCTGGCGAAGGTCGCCCCTTCGCCCGACCAGTCCACCAGGTAGGTCTCTCCGGTGGCGCCCATCCCTTTGCGCCGCTGGACGACGGTGTTGACGGCATCGGCCCTCAACTGCAGGGCGACCACCCCCACCACCTCGCCGTACCGGGAGATCGGCGCCGCCGCAAAGGCGACCTGCCGGTCCCCGGCGGGCGGATACGGGCTGAAATCCTCCAGGGCGCTGCCCTGAAGCCCCTTCTCGAAGGCCCCGGCCAGGTGGGTCTCCGCCAGGGGACCCCGGAGGACGTTCCCGCCGAGGTCCGGCCCCTGGTTGATGGTATAGACGACGACCCCACCCCGGGAGATCAAAAGCAGGTCCTCATACCCGTAGGCCTTCTTGAACTGGCGCAAGGAGGCGCCGTGTTTGACTTGATCGTAGAAATTGAACAGATCGACGTTCCGGTTGCCCTCGGCGTCCACCAGGGTTGTGAAATCGACCAGGGCGGTCTCCACCGCCGCATTTTTCGAGATGGCGGCGATATCCCCCATCACACTGTCGAAGTATTCCTTCAACTGGGCCCGTTTGATATCCTGAACGGTGTGAAACTTCTCGAAGGCCGAGGATTTGAACCCCGCCACCGTCTCCAGAAGCGCGCGCATGTTGGCCCGCCGTTCCGAAAAAAGGTCCTCGATCCTGCGTTTTTTGACCTCCCGCACACTGATGAGCCGGGAAAAAGCGCCCTCCTTCAACGCCTCGGTGGACCGGGTCTGGGCCACCAGGCCGAGGACGATCAATGGAAGGAGGCTGACGACCAGAAAGGCCCCCATCAGTTTGGTTCTCATTTTCAACCCTTTGAACATGGTCACCTCCCGCGCATGGATCCGGCCCTGTGTTTGGTTTATCCGGAGACCGGGATCGGAATCGCGTCTTTCCTCAAACGCTTCCGATTACAAAATTAGAATTATCGAGTGTCGCTGGGACCTCGCTATGGCACCGCCCCTCCATCCGAGTGGAAAGGTCGGCAATCCGACGAAATTTAGGGGTTCTGTTGACGGAACGCAAGGGAAAAAGCCCCGGAGATCCGGTTCCGAGGAGTCCGGTCAGGGGTCGGGGCCGGAAAAACCATTGCATTTTCTTCAATCCCGTGCGATTGTTCCGCGGAAAATGAGGTTGCATTCCATTTAGGTGGTTCGATAAAGGTCGCCCCCAGCGTAAACCTCGGATGAGGGAGGAGTTTCTCGATGGCGCAACCGTCCCAATTTGACGTTCACCCGGGTCCGGTGGACTGGAGCGGCTTGAAGGAGGAGCTGGTCCGGCTTCCGAAAGAGACCTTGGCGGAGCTGATCAACGTCTGGATCAAGACCTTCTGGACCACCCAGAACCACTGGATGGTCCTCACCGAGGAGCGGCACGGGTTCGAGGAGGCCGCCCGCATGGACGAAAGGATCTGGGCGCGCGTGGGCCCGGTTCAGGCCTATCGGGTCAAAGAGACCCTGGGCCTGGGAGAGGATGTCCGTTCCCTGGCGGTCATGCTGAAACTGACCGCCCCCCAGTGGCCTCCGGCGGGGTTCGACTGGGAGATCGATTCCATCGATGCGGACCGGCTGACCCTAACCGTCCGCCAGTGCCCCATGGGGTCCTACCGCAAGAAGAAGAACCTGCCCCTTTTGCCCTGTAAACAGGTGGCCCCTCCGCTCTACATCGGCATGGCCCGGGTGATCAACGAACGGTTCCACGTCGACTGCCTCCACGCCCATCCCGATCCACCGGTGGAAGGGGTGATGTGCCGCTGGGCGTTCGGGCTATCTCCACCGGAACCGGAGACAGGGGCCGGTGCGAAGGGGATCGGGTCGGAACAGGCCGAATAGGAGCCGAAATCCATGACCGAAACCAAACCCCTCCAAGGCATCAAGATCCTCGACCTCACCTGGGTCTACGCCGGCCCGTTCGCCACCATGATGCTCGCCGATCTGGGGGCCGAGGTGGTCAAACTGGAGGCGCCGCCCCACGGCGACTGGACCCGGACCGTCCCGCCGTTCCGCAACGGCGCCAGCGGTTATTACTACATGCTCAACCGCAGGAAGCGCTCCATGGCCATCGATCTGCGCGCGCAAAGGGGCAAGGAGATCTTCCTGGATCTGATTCCCCGCTTCGACGTGGTCACCGAGAATTTCAAGGCCGGCACCCTGGACCGGCTGGGGCTGGGGTATGAACGGGCCCGGGCGATCAACCCCCGGATCATCTACGGCGCCATCAACGGCTTCGGCAGCACCGGCCCCTACGCCAAGATGCCGTGTGTCGATCCGGTGGCCCAGGCCATGGGCGGCCTGATGAGCCTCACCGGCTTCCCCGGCCAGCCGCCGGTCAAGACCGGACCGGCGGTGGCCGACTCCCTGGCCGGCCTCTACCTGGCCCTGGGCATCCTGGCGGCCCTTCGCCAGCGGGACCTCTCCGGCGAGGGATCGCGGCTGGAGGTCCCCATGCTCGACTGCGTCTTCTCGGTTCTGGAGGAAGCCGTGGTCCGGGCCAGCATGACCGGAAACGCACTGCCGGCCCGGGGCAACACCGATCCCCTGGGCGCCCCGTGGGATGCGTTCCAGACCCGGGACGGCCGGTGGATCATGGTCTGCAACCTCGATCCCCGGCGGTTTACCGACGTCTACCGGAAGATCGGCCGGCCGGAGATCGCCGAGGCCTACGGCGGCGCCGACCCGGATGCGGCGGAACGGCGGGCCCGGGATCTGCCCGAACTCAACCGGATCTTCGCCCAATGGGCCGAGAAACGGACCGCGGCGGAACTTCAGGCGTTTCTCCTGGAGATGAACATCCCCAACGGCGCCGTCAAAGGCGTGGAAGAGCTGCTGGACGATCCCCACCTGAACCACCGCAATACGGTGGTGGACATCGATCATCCCCGGCTCGGACGCTTCAAGACCTTCAATTTCCCGGTGAGCTTCTCCGGCCTCACCACGGGGATCGAGCCGGGGGAAAACCCGCCGGATGCCGACTTGGGGGAGCACACCGGACAGGTGCTCCGGGAGATCCTGGGCCTAAAGGAATCGGAGATCTCGGCGCTGCGGGAACAGAAAGTCATCTGGGCCTGAGCGTAATCGACGGCCCCCACAACAACCCGATAGAGATGGATAAGGAGGAGCGAGACGATGTACCGGCGGATCATGGGTATCTTTCTGGCAATCATCGGCGTCCTTGTGATCGCCACGGGTCCGGCCCGGGCCGAGACCTTCAACTGGCGTGTTCAGAGCGCTTTCGCCCGGGGAGACTTTTCGGCGGACCTGCTGCCGTCCTTCGCCGCCGAGGTGAAGGAGAAAAGCAACGGGCGGATCAATCTCCAGGTCTTCTACGCCGGAGATCTAGTCCCCGCCGACGACACCTTCAAGGCGACCCGGGACGGCATCATCCAGATGGCCCAGACCTGCGGCGTCCTCTGGTCCGGCGAGGTCCCCATTCTGGGGCTCGAATTCGGGCTTCCCTTCGGGTTCAAGGGCGACCTGGAGGAGGTGGAGCGGCTGGTGGAGGAGGCCGGGCTCTACCAGATGTGGAAGAGAGCCTACGCCCGGAACAACTGCCACCTGCTGGGCATCCACACCTATGGCCCCTACCCGGCCATCGCCTCCAACAAGCCGATCCGGACGGTGGCCGATTTCAAGGGGCTCAAGGTCCGGGCCATCCTGGAGGTCGCCGATCTGCTGAAAGAGCTGGGGGCGGCCCCGGGCTACGTCCCCGGCGGGGAGATCGCCACGGCGCTGAAGTTCGGCACCTTCGACGCGGCCACCTACTCCATCGACGCCATCCGTGGGTTCAAATGGCACGAGATCATCGACTACTACATCCTGCCCTACTGGGTCGACTGGTATTTCGGCGACGTGATCGTCAACCAGAAGGCGTGGGACAGCCTTCCGGAGGACCTGCGGAAGATCCTGCAAACGGCGATGGTCACCTACGGGAACCGGGTGGAAGAGGCCTATGTGAAGGAGATGGATGTGGTGGTGGAGAAGGCCGCGGAGCTGGGCTACCAGGTGATCACCATGCCGGAGGAGGAGGTGGCGAAGATCCGCCGCATCGCCATCGAAAAGGTATGGCCCAAATACGCAAAAAAATGCCCGGAGTGCGCCAAGGCCATCGAAAACATCCGCAAGTTCCATGGCCTGGAATAGGACCGCCGCGTCGATCCTTCCGGCCCTGCCCGGAAGGATCGACGCCCTCAATGCATGGGTCGGCCGGATCTTCAGCCCGGTGCTGATCCTCATCACGCTCCTGGCGGTCTATGAGGTCTTCCGCCGCTACTTCCTCTCCGATCCGACCACCTGGGTGTGGGAGATCAATTCCCAGCTCATGTGCCTGGCGGGAGCCATGGCGGGCGGCTATGCCCTGCTGCGGGGAACCCACGTATCGGTGGACATCCTTGCCGTCCGGCTGTCGCCCCGGACCCGGGCCGCCCTGGATCTTCTCACCGCGCCTTTTTTCTTCCTCTTCGTGGGGTGTCTGATCTGGTTCGGCACGGTGGAGGCCGTACGGGCGTTCTCGTCCCACCAGCGGATCATCTCACAGTTCGCCTCACCCCTGTGGCCCATCAAGGCCGCCGTCCCGATCGGGGGGATCCTCATCGGTCTTCAGGGTGTCGCCAAGCTGATCCGGGACATCCGCGTCGTCCGCGCCACCGAGAGATCCTGAACCGTTGGATATCGGCGCCGTCACCCTGCTGATCTTCGGCAGCATGTTTCTGCTGCTGTCGACCGGCCTGCCGGTCGCCTTCGCCCTCGGCGGGCTGGCCCTCGTATTCACGTATTTCCTCTGGGGCCCCGAAGCGCTGATGACCGTCTCCTACGCCGCCTACAACACCTGGAGTTCCCCGATCCTCATGGCGGCGCCCCTGTTTCTGCTCATGGGAAACCTCCTGCAGGAATCGGGTATCGCCGATGACGTGTACGAGATGTTCTATTATTGGACCGGAAGCCTCCGGGGCGGATTGGCGATGGGAACCGTGGGCATCTGCACCATTTTCGCCGCCATCATGGGGATCAGCGGGGCATCCACCATTACGATGGGGCTCATCGCCATGCCCTCCATGATGAGCCGCGGCTATGACAAGGGCATCGTGATCGGTTCCATCGCCGCCGGCGGTGTCCTGGGAATCATCATTCCTCCCAGCGTCATCATGATCCTGTACGCCATGATCGGCCGGGAGTCGGTGGGGGACATGTTCGCCGGCGGCATCGTGCCGGGCCTTCTGCTGGCGACACTCTATATCGTCTACATCGGCGTCCGCTGCCACCTCCGCCCGGAGCTAGGGCCTCCGGTCTCCTCGGAAAAGCGCGTGGGTTGGCGGGAGAAGCTTCAGTCCCTGCGGGCGGTCGTTCTCCCCGTGCTCCTGATCGCCATGGTGCTGATCACCATCTATGCCGGGATCTGCACCCCGACCGAAGCCTCCGCGGTGGGTGCCATGGGCGCCTTCCTCTGTACCTTCTTATATGGAAGACTCTCCGTGGAAGTGGTCGGCCGCTCCGCGCGGCGGACCTTCGAGCTGACCGGCATGCTCCTGTGGATCCTTTTGGGGGCGACCGTCTTCAACAGCCTCTACCGCGCCGCCGGAGCCCAGGAGCTGATCGTCGGCCTGGTGGACCGACTCGGGCTCCATCCCTGGATGGTGCTTATTCTGATGATGGCCTCCCTGTTCATCCTGGGGATGCTCATGGACGACTTCGCCGTGATCATGCTCTGCGCGCCTCTCTATGTACCCATTGTCAGGACCCTCGGTTTCGATACCCTCTGGTTCGCCATCCTGTTCATGATCAACATGCAGATGGCCTACCTCACCCCTCCTTACGGATTCAACCTCTTCTATATCAAATCGGTGGTGCCGGAAGGGGTTTCCATGGGGGATATCTACCGGTCGGTGCTCCCGTTCATCGGCCTTCAAATCATCGCGCTGGTGTTGGTGATGCTCTTCCCCCAGCTGGCGTTGTGGCTTCCCCGGCTATTGAAATGAGAACAGATTCTCCATGATTGTCGACTTCCGTGTGATCCCGCCCCTGCCTGGAACCCTGAAATCGTTCCTCGGTCCGGAAAGGGAGGGGTTTCGCTATGGGCAAATGTACCCGCAAGGAAAAAAAGTGGTGGGCGCCCTGCCGATCAAGCCGTCGGTGAAGG
Source organism: uncultured Desulfobacteraceae bacterium (assembly GCA_964431545.1). Lineage (GTDB taxonomy): Bacteria > Desulfobacterota > Desulfobacteria > Desulfobacterales > JAABSP01 > CAYSLC01. Next base: position 7,477 of record CAYSLC010000062.1, read on the forward strand.
AGAAGTGGCTGGGGGGGACCGCCGGACGGCTACTGGACCTGGACGTTCGCGGCATGCGGGATGAGGAAGAAAAGACGTGACCGGACGACGTTTCGCGGCCGCTCCCTGGCTCCTGATACTGCTTTTCGCCCTCCCTCCGATCGCCCCCGAACCGGCTCGGGGATGGGAGGTCGAGTGGAGTGTCTGCTCCGTTTTTCCCAAGGGGAGCTTCTCATCCGACCTATTGAGGGGATTCGCCGAAGAGATCATGCTGAGAAGCAATGAAGGGTTCCATGTCAATCTGTACACCGGCGGCGGCGCTCGGTTTCCGGAGTCGGAACTCCTGAAGACCGTTGGGCGGGGGGTGTACGCCATGGGTCAGGGCTGTGGTGTCATCTACGGCCAGGAGGAGCCGATCCTGGAATTTCAATTGGGCCCCCCGTTCGCCTACAGCGGTACCCTGGAAGAGGTCGGCCGATTGATCGAAGAGGCCGATCTCCCCCGGCGATGGCGGGAAGCCTATGCCAGACACGGGTGCCGACTGCTCGGGACCTACACCTATGGTCCGTATCCGGTGATCATGACCGGCTCTCGGCCCCTCCGCAGGGCCGAGGACTTCCAGGGCCTTCGGATTCGGGCCATCGGACCGGTCTACGATCTCCTGGAGGCGATGGGGGCCGAACCCCGGAAAACCCGATCCACGAGACTCATTCCCTTCCGGAGTTCCCCCTCCCGGGGGACCGGAACCACCTATTCCGTGGACGCCGTACGGGGACTCCGGGTGTCGCGTATGATGAAGTTCTATAATCTTCCCCACTGGAACGACTGGCATTTCGGAGATCTGTTCGTCAACGCCGAGGCGTACGACAAATTGAAGGAGGAGTATCGGCGGTACGTCCGCGAGGCCGCCGAACATTACTTTCGACGGGTCGAGGAGAGCTATATCCGGGAGGCGCGGATCGTTCTGGAACACGCATCGAGCCTGGGCTATGAGGTCATCACCATGCCGGAGCCGGAGGTGGAGAAGGTCCGGCGCACGGCCGTCGAGGAGATCTGGCCCCGATACGCGGCCAAATGCGGGGAGTGCGCCGAGGTCATGGCGGTGATTCGACGGTACCACGGCATGGAAGAGGAACCGGCGACCGTCGGGGCCTTTCCGACCCCGCCGGCCCGTCCGGGGGCGGCGGCTATCCGGTGATCAGATAGGACTCGGCAACGCCCCCGTCCTCCATGGCATCGAGGATCTCGTCGATGGCCTCCTCCCCGTCCACCCCGCCGTACCAGAGGTTCTCCGGGTAGACGACCATCACCGGACCGTAATCGCACGCCTTGAGGCACCCCGAACTGGAGATCACCACGTCCGAGAGCCCGCGGTCGGCGATCTCGTTCTCCAGGTAGGGGAGGTAATCCACCGCCCCCTTCCTGTGGCAGATTCCCTTGGAATCCCCCCCCGCGCGGAAGCTGCAGCAGACAAAGATATGGTGTTTCGGCTTTTCCATCTGTTTTTTGTTCCTTTCGTTTCCCGATCATCGATCCAAAGGTTCCCACCGCCGGCCGGCGGGCCCGGAAGCCCCCGCCGGCGTCACCCGCAGCCCATCGCCGAACCGGAACAACCGTCGCCGCAGGCCCGTCTTCTCACCGTCATGTGGCCGAGGCCCTCGCCCTGGAACACCGCCCGCACCGCCTCCTCGATCACCCCCTCCACCTCCATGATCCGGAGGCCGTCACGGCTCAGCACCTGCCTGGGGTTCTTCCCGATGCCGCTGACCAGCAGGGTGCCGCAGTCGCCCAGCATCCGGCCCAGGGACTCCCACCGGACGTCCCCGCCGCCGGGCGCCGGGGTCCGCCGTCGATCCACCAGGGTGATCCCGTCGCCGTCCCGGCCGTAAATGAGAAGGTCATCGGCCTCCCCCAGGTGCTGGTTCACCAGAACCCCCTCCATGCTGGCCACGGCCACATGGGGCCGGCCCGGCGTCGCGGCGGCCGGTTCCGGGGGGCCGGTCACCGCCTCGCAGGCCCGGAGGGTTTCCACGAGGGAAGGATCCGGGGGTTGCCCCAGAAGGCCGACGGCATCGGCCCGGCATCGGGTGCAGTGGTGCATCTGGGGGATGAACTTTGCGGCCTCCCGCCGGACCCGCGCCACCAGCTCCGGGGAGGGCTCCTCGATGTGGCTGAAGGCGGCCCCCTTGTTGGGGTAGTAGGCCACGCAGTTGAGGATATCCACCCCCAGCTCCGCCATCCGTTCGGCCACGGCCGGGATATGGCCGTCGTTGACCCCCGGAATGATGATGGTGTTCACCTTGACCGTGACCCCCAGGGATTTGAGGGTGGAAATGGCCGCCTGCTGGCGCTCCATGAGGATGGAGACCCCCTCCTCGGCCCGGAGGACCCGCCTGTCCGGACGAACCCAGGCGTAGATCTTCTCCCCGATCTCCGGATCGACGGCGTTGACCGTCACCGTCAGGTGGCTCACCCGCAGGCCGGCGAGGGTCCGGGCGTGCTCGGCCAGGTTGAGCCCGTTGGAGGCGACGCACAGAAGCATCTCCGGGTACCGCTCCCGGACCAGGGCCAGGGTCTGGAGGGTCTCTGCGGGGTTGGCGAAGGGGTCGCCGGGGCCGGCGATGCCCACCACGCTGATGTTGCCGTTTCTCTTCAGGGCCGCTTCCAGAAAGGCCATGGCCCCGTGGGGGGAGAGGATCCCGCTGGTGACCCCGGGCCGGCTTTCGTTGACGCAGTCGAACTTCCGGTTGCAAAACCTGCATTGAATGTTGCACCGGGGGGCCACCGGCAGGTGGATCCGCCCGAAGCGGTGTCGCGCCTTGTCGTTGAAGCATGGGTGGTTGTCGATATTCATGTGTCGCCCTTTTTTTCTTCGACATCGCTCCCTCCCCCCGGGTCCCCGGCGGACAGCCGGTGGAGGGCCCAGGGCCGCGGGACCCGGGGAGACGGATGCGATGAATCTTTTTTTCGATGGTTACATGTAGGCGTAGCCGATGGGCGAGGATTCCTGGCGCCGCCGGATCAAGGTGTTGGCCACCGTATCGAAGAGAACCTGGGCCCCCCGGTATCCCACGTGGAGGATCCTCGCCCCGCCCACCCGGTCGTGGATGGGAAAACCGATCCGGACCATGGGGACGTCGAGCTTCCGGGCCACCGAGTACCCTTTGCTCGACCCGATGAGGAGATCGGGGGAGAGGTGCCTCGCCAGGCTCTCCAGGCCGAGGAAGTCGATGTCCTCCCGGACCTCGATCCCCTTTTCGGCCATGTCCGGGATCACCTGGGCCAGGCAGGCCGAAAGAAGGCCGCTTCGCCCGCCGGTGGCGCAGAGCACCGGGATCACCCCGATCTCGTCGAGGAAGGCGGCCATGCCGACCACCAGATCCTCCTCCCCGTAGACCACCGCCCGTTTCTCCATGAGGTACTTGTGGCCGTCTGCGTAGGCGTCCACCAGCCGGCCCCGCTCCTCCCTGTACTTCAGGGGGACCGGGCGGCCGGTGCGTTCGGCCAGGGCGTCCATGAAGCGGTCGGTCTCGCCGATCCCCACGGGCAGCCCCACGGAGCGGCAGGGGACCCCGTTGCGCTCCTCCAGCAGCTTGCCGGCGCTCTTCCGGCCGGCCAGAATCCGGCCCAGTTCCAGGCTCCCCCGGGCGAACCCCATGCGGCGGATCTCCGACACCGGGGTGCCCCCCTCGGGGATCCGCCGGTACTCCCGCCAGAGAGGGCCGTCCAGGGTCCGGGAGTAGTCGGGCAGCAGGGTCGCCGGGACCCCGAAGTCCGACATGATCTCCCGCAGATGGCGGAGATCGGCCGGGGAGAGCATGCCGGGGAACAGATTGATGGAGTCCCCCTCCCCACGCCCCTCGCCGGCGAGCTGGGAGACGACCGCCAGCACCGCGCCGTGGAACCCCTCCATGTGGGTCCCCTGGTAGCTGGGGGTGGAGACATGGGCGATGGGGGGCAGCTCCTGACCGGCGTGGCTCTCCCGGAACTCCCGGATGAAGAGATCCACGTTGTCCCCGATGGTTTCGCTCAGGCAGGTGGTGGCCACGCCGATGAAGGCGGGATCGTACTGGGTCCGGATGTTCGAAAGCGCCACTTTCAGGTTGACACCGCCGCCGAAGATGGCGGTCTGTTCGGCGAAGTTGGAGCAGGCGATGTCCACCGGCTCCTTGAAGTGGCTGATGAGATACCGCCGGATATAGGTGGAGCATCCCTGGGAGCCGTGGAGGAGGGGGACCCCGTCCCGGATCCCTTTGAAGACCAGGGCCGCCCCCAGGGGCGCGCAGAGCTTGCAGGCGTTCCGGGTCGCCGTATATTCGGGTTCGGTCCGGGCGACGATCATGAGGCCTCCTCCCCGACGGGCGCCCGCCTGGCCGGAGCGAACCGCCAGACGGGGCTGTTGACGGTGGCGTGGACCTCCCGGGCGAAGTTGAGCATGCCGATGTAGCCGGCCAGGGGGGTCTTCCGCTCGTGGTTGTGGTCACAGAACCCGATGCCCATCTTGTAGGCGATGGGCCGCTCCTTGACCCCGCCGATCACCAGGTCCGCCCCCTTTTCGATGATGTATTTGGACAGCTCCAGGGGATTGGCGTCGTCCAGGATCACCGTGCCGGGATCGCACATCTCCCGGAGGACCTCGTAGTCGTCCCGGTCCCCGGTCTGGGAGCCGGCCAGGACCACCCGCATCCCCAGATACCGCAGCGCCTTGATGAGGGAGAACGCCTTGAAGGCGCCCCCCACATAGAGGGCCGCCCGCTTTCCGGCAAGGGAGGTCTTCATGGCCTGGAGCCGGGGGTAGACGGCGCCGATCTCGTCCCGGACCAGGTCCCGGGTCCGGGCCAGGATCTCCGGGTTCTCCCTGAAATGGTCCGCCACGTCGTAGAGGGCCTTGGACATGTCCTCCAGGCCGAAATAGGAGACACGGATGTACGGGATGCCGTGGACCTCTTCCATCTTCCGGGCCAGGTGGGTCATGGAGCCGGAGCACTGGACCACGTTGAGGGCGGCCCCGTGGGACCGGCCGATCTCGTCCACCCGGCCGTCGCCGGTCATCACCGAGACCACCTCCACCCCCATCCGCTTGTAATACTCCTTGATGATCCACGCCTCGCCGCCGATGTTGAACTCCCCCATGATGTTGATGGAAAAGGGGGAGATATCGGAGACATCCCTCCGGCCCACCAGGCGGAACAGGGCCTCGCAGGCCGCCTTGTAGCCGTCCTTCTTGGTCCCCTTGAACCCCTCCGAATGGACGGGCAGGACGGGGATCCCCACCTCCGCCTCGACCCCGCGGCACACCGCGGCCACGTCGTCTCCGATGATGCCCACGATGCAGGTGGAGTAGACGAAGGCCGCCCTGGGCCGGTGGGCCTCGATCAACTGGACCAGGGCCCGGCGGAGCTTCTTCTCTCCGCCGAAGATCACGTCCTTCTCCCGCAGGTCCGTGGAGAAGCTGAGCCGGTGGAGTTCCGGGCCCGAAGAGAGGGCCCCCCGGATGTCCCACGTATATGCGGCGCATCCGATGGGGCCGTGGATCAGATGGAGCGCGTCCGCGATGGGGTAGAGGACCACCCTCGACCCGCAGAAGACACAGGCCCGCTGGCTGATGGAGCCGGCCAGGCTGTGTCGGTCGCAGGCCATGTCGAAGGGCAGGTCCCCCTTCTCGTGAATCTGGCGCTCCCTTTCTTTCAAGATCTGTATGGCTGTCATTTTCCGCTCCCGGCGGCGTCACGGTATTCGTCGTTCGGGTTGTAATCAGGGGGTCGTTTCGGGTCGACCCCAGGTTCCGGCCGCGTGTCGTTTTCGGTGTCGGGCCGCCGATGCCATGGTCTCCATTGCACCCCACATGCCATGGGGGCCGGACACCGGGGGGCGGAGTTGACATCCAACCGAATTTGTTTATCATTTTACCGACGGAAGCGGAAACGGCGTCGGCCCCGGCTTCATGCAAAACTGTATTCAGAAGTAATTTTATAACAATTTAGAAATTTCTTACTACCTATATTTCAATAATGTACTTTTATGGTTTTTCAATACTGTACCGGCCGATTTTATGGTTCCCCAATACTCGTTGTGGGATTTTTGCATACTCCCAAGGCCCTGCAAAAAATGGCGGTTTTCTTCATATCCCTGTTTTTATTGGTTTTCATAGGATACAGATAAATTTTTTCCAACATGGCACATTGAATGCATCTATCCAAAATCAAACTCGACTTTGGTCATGTCTATACCTTCAAATGGCTAAAAAACGTATCGGCCTTATCAGTATTATTTCCCCCATAAAATACTTCCCCCCACTTTTTTTTCGTAGTACATCCAATTGCTAAGCCCCATAATCTGCCAAAGTCGAGTTTCACCTTTCCCGGGGTAGACGCCCTCTGTTTTCTTTCCACCCCCCCTCCGGACGATAGTGGACACCGTGACCCTCAGATCGAAATCGATCCTCAGCCTGCTCGGCCTGCTTTTCGTTCTGGGGCTGGCCGAATACGGGCTCCAGCGTTGGGTTCTCCTCGACAGCCTCCATGACATCGATCGTGCCGAAGTCCGGGAGGATCTCACCCGGGTGGCGGCGGCCTTCGATCAGGAGATCCGGCACCTGGAGCGGACCTGCCGGGATTGGGCCTCCTGGAGCGATACCTACCAATTTGTCCGGTCCGGCTTGGGCGCCTACGGGGATACCGACGTGGCGCTGGAGACCTTCCTGCAGAACCGGATCGACCTGGTCTACATTTTGAACGAGCGGGGGGAGGTGGTATGGAGGCGCCTCCACGACCTGGAAAGCCGGACCCGGATGCAGCCGTCCGCTTTTCCGGACCCCCCCTTTTCACCGTCCCATCCCCTGCTGTCACGGGGCGGAAGGGCGAGCCAGGGCGTCTCCGGGGTCTTCAACGTCGCCGGGGGGCCGACCTTGCTGATGGCCGTCCAGCCCATCCACTCCGGGGGGCGCTTCGGCCCGCCGGAAGGCGCCCTTATCCTGGGCCGCATCGTGGATAAGGGGCTGACCGACCGGCTCATCCGCCAGACCCGGGTCGCGTTTACCATCGCCCCCCCCGGCGACGCCCGCGCGGACCGAGATGGGAACCTCGCGGGGGACGCCCCCCCCGCCGGTCCCAGGATCCGGCGGACGGACGAAGGCCTGGAGGCCCGAATCGCCTATCCGAACATCACCGGGGACCCGGCCTTCGAGATCCGGACGTCGGCGCCCTTCACCGCCGACGGACGGGTCCGGCGGATGCTGTTGCTCTCCGCGGCCTTGGAGGCGGTCACCGGCCTTCTCATCCTCCTGGGGATGATCCTCTTTTTCAGGCGCGATGCCCGCCGCCCCGCCGGACGGATCCCGGAGCATGAGAACCGGGACGGGAGAGGCCGGGACATCCCGGCGCGGCTCGAATCGAGCCGGACCGACGAGATCGGAAGCCTGCTCCGCCAGTCCCAGAAGATGGAGGCGATCGGAACCCTGGCCAGCGGCATCGCCCATGACTTCAACAACATCCTCATGACCATCATGATGAATACCGAGTTCGCCCTCAAGAAACTGGGGGAGGGGCCGCCCCTTGTGCGGGAGAGCCTCAACCTCTCCCATGACGCCGCCGTCCGGGCCAAGGACCTGGTGGAGCAGATCCTCACCTTCAGCCGGAAGGGGGATCAGAAGCGTCACCTGCTCGATCTTTCCCCCATCATCAAGGAGTCGATCAAGATGGTCCGGGCCTCCCTGCCGGCCATGATCCGCATCGAATCCCGGATCGCAGCCGATACGGGGCTGGTGATGGCCAATCCCACCCAGATTCAGCAGATCCTGATCAACCTGTGCACCAACGCCGCCCACGCCATGAAGGAAAACGGCGGAATTCTGACCATCGAAATGGGACCCGTGGACGTGGCGCCGGACGATCCATCGCCGCCTCCGGAGCCGGGGGCGGGAGAGTACCTGTCCCTCCGGGTGACGGATACCGGCCACGGCATGTCCCAGGAGGTGGTGGACCGGAGCTTCGACCCCTTTTTCACCACAAAGCCGGTGGGCGAGGGGACCGGCATGGGGCTTGCCGTGGTCCACGGGATCGTGGAGGGATTGGGGGGCGGGATCCGGGTGGAGAGCGCGGTGGGCAAAGGGACCACCTTCGAGATCCTTCTGCCCCGGCGCCGGGGGCGGCGCCTTCCAGAAACCGCTCCCCCCAGGCGCCTCCGACACGGCCGGGGGCGGATCCTGGTGGTGGACGACGAACAGCCCGTGGTCAACATCCTGGAAAAGATCCTCCGGGAGGGCGGATACGATGTGGTGCCCTTCACCGACAGCAAAGAGGTCCTCGCGGCTTTTCACCGGGATCCGGAGGCCGTGGACCTGGTGGTCACCGATCAGACCATGCCCGGCCCCACGGGGACCGAGCTGGCCCAACATCTGCTCGACATCCGACCCGATATTCCCATCATCATGTGCACCGGTTTCAGCGAACTCATCTCCCGGGAACAAGCCCTGGCCATGGGGATCCGGGAATTCATCCCCAAGCCCGTTTCCGGGGACGAACTCCTGCACATCATCTACGACATCCTCCATGAAAAATAGATTTCCCTTTTTCCCCACGTTCTGATACCTTCCAATCCACAATGAAAAATCGCCCGCTGGATCAGACGGAAGTAGGATTCTTCTACCCGGTAATACCGTCGTCCGCTTATTGATCTCTCCGCGTGTTCTGATAGAAATTGGATACGGAGCAGGTTCGCAGGATCCATACGCACGGTATTGGAGTCGGGATTCCGTCCGGAGGGCGCACGATGCGAAGAAACATGGCAAAATTACTCATCATCGACGACGATACCCAGATCTGCGACACCATGACCCGGGTGCTGACCGACGACGGCCATGAGGTGGCCACCTCGCCGACCCTCCTGGACGGAACGGAATTGGCCCGATCCGGCGCCTACGACGTGGTCTTTTTGGATGTGAAGCTCCCCGACGGCGACGGGCTTCGGGAGATCCGGAAGATCCAGTCCGTCCCCTCGGCTCCCGAGGTCATCATCATCACCGGATATGCCGATGCCGACGGCGCGGAGTCGGCCATCAAGAACAACGCCTGGGACTACCTCAAAAAACCGGTCACTTTGGAGGCCATGTCCCTCACCCTGGCCCGGGCCCTCCGGTACCGCGCCGAGAAGCAGTCGGCCCGTCCGCCGGTGGAACTGATCCGGAACGACATCATCGGAGGAAGCCCCAAGATCAAGAGGTGCCTGGAACTGGTGGCCAAGGCCGCCGACAGCCGGACCAACATCCTGATCACCGGGGAGACCGGCACCGGCAAGGAACTCTTCGCCCGGGCCATCCACGAGAACAGCGATCGGTCCCGCCGGAACTTCGTGGTGGTCGACTGCGGATCACTCCCCGAAACGCTCATCGAGAGCCTCCTCTTCGGCCACACCAAGGGGGCCTTCACCGGAGCGGACCGGGCCGAAACGGGCTTCATCAAACACGCCGACGGCGGCACCCTCTTTCTCGACGAGGTGGGGGAACTCTCCATCTCCTCCCAGCGCTCCCTTCTCCGGGTGCTCCAGGAGCGGCGGTTCCACCCGGTGGGCGCCGCCACGGAGGTGGAGAGCGATTTCCGGCTGGTGGCCGCCACCAACCAGGACCTCGACGCGATGGTCCGGCGGGAGACCTTCCGCAAGGACCTCCTCTTCCGCCTGCGGTCCATCACCATCGAACTGCCCCCGCTGCGGGAACGATTGGAGGACATCCGCCCCCTGGTCGACCACTACGTCAAGCGCCTGTGCGATTCCCACAAGGTGGAGATGAAGGGCTTCTCACCGGATTTCTACGATGAACTGCACGCCTACGGCTGGTCCGGGAACGTCCGGGAACTCTTCAGCGCCCTGGAATGGGCCATGGCCCACGGCCTCTACGAGCCGACCCTCTACCCCAAGCACCTCCCCCCCCAGATCCGCATCCAGGTGGCCCGGTCCCATTTCCCGGGGGAGGGATCGGAGACGCCGCCGGAAGAACCGAACGGGGCCGCCGGAACGGCTCCCGTCGATCCGGAGCACCCCCTTGCGGAAGGGGACACCCCGGCGGAGTTTCATCCGCCGCCCAGGGCGAATCCGGACGGCCCCCGGCTGACCCGGTGGAAGGAGTATCGGAGGAATCTTTTGGAGGCCGGGGAGAAGCGGTATCTCGACGCCCTCATGGAACGGACCGGGGGGGACGTGAAGGAGGCCTCCCGGCTCTCGGGTCTGTCCAAGCCCCGGATCTATGAACTCCTGCGGAAATACCGGACCCCCTAGCGGTAGGGACCGAAGAATTCCGACGGCGCCGGAGATGAACGCCGAACAAACGGAAAAGAGAAGGGAACGATGAGCGGAAACATCACGCTGTTTATCCTGTCGAGCACGGGGAACCGACCCAAATATATCACCCTGAGCAAACCGTTCTTCTGCTTTCTGGTTCTTCTTCTGCTGGGGCTGGCGGGCTTTCTGGCCGCCGGCGCCCACGACTACCGGCGGCTCCAGGACCTGGAGCCGAAATCCCGTCAGCTGGAGAACCGCCTGATGGCCAAGCAGCAGGAGATCCGGCGGCAGCGGCGCCACCTCCAATCCTTCGCCGAGGAACTCAACGCCCTGAAGGCACGGCTGGTGGCCCTCAATCAGTTCGAACGGAAGATCCGCACCACCGCCGATCTCGATGTTCCGGCGGCCCCCGGGCCGATGATGGGCATCGGGGGGTCGATCCCGGAGGATCTCGATTCGACCCTGGCCCTGACCCGGAAACACAACAGCCTGATCCGGGAGATGTACGACCGGGTGGACCAGCTTCATGTGGCGTCCACGGCCCAGGAATCGGATTTCGAACTGCTGCTCAAGGACATCGTGGACCACCAGAACCTGCTGGCCGCCACCCCCTCCATCAGCCCCCTGGAGTCGGGGTACGTCTCCTCCGGCTTCGGGATCCGGCGCTCGCCGTTCACCGGCCGGCAGGAGTTCCACTTCGGCCTCGATATCGGGACCCCCGTGGGCCGCGAGGTCCGGGCCACCGCCGACGGGACGGTCACCTTCGCGGGCCGCAAGGGCTCCTACGGAAAGGTGATGGTGATCCACCACGGCCACGGCATGGTGACCCGGTTCGCCCACCTCCACAAGACCCTCAAGAAGCAGGGGGACAAGGTCAAGCGGGGCGACGTGATCGCCCTGTCCGGCAACACCGGCCGGTCCACCGGACCCCACCTCCACTACGAGGTCCGCGTCAACGGGACCCCGGTCAACCCCGACAAGTACATCATCAACTGAAAAAGGCGCGGCCCGGGTGCCCGGCCCATGTGGCGCCGGGCACGCGGATTCCGCGCCCATCGGTTTTCCGGCGGCCGGGCGGCCGCTACATCACCAATTCCATGTCGATGTCGGAGGCGTCCCGGTCCCTGCGGTCGAGCAGGGCGTCCAGGATCTTCTCCAGCAGGCGCATGCCGCCCCGGTACCCCACGGTGGGGAAGTAGCCGTGGCCGATCCGGTCGAGGATGGGGAAGCCGAACCGCACCAGGGGGATGTCCTCGTCCTTGGCGATGTACTTCATGTAGGTGTTGCCGATGAGGAGATCCACCGGGAAATTCTTGACCCATTGATGGAAGAGGAACATGTCCCCGGCGGCCTTGACGTTGACCGGGTACGGGGAATCTTGTGTAATCTCCCGGATCCGGGCCTCGAACTTCTTTCCCGGGGTCCCGGTGACCACGTGGACGGGCCAGATGTCGATGGCCGTCAGGAACTTGGCCAGGGCCACGAGCTGGTCCGGATCCCCCACCAGGCCCACCTTCTTGCCGTGGAAGTACTGGTGCATGTCGGTGATGATGTCGAGAAGCTGCCCCCGCTCCACCGTGAGGGTGTCCGGGACGTTGACCCCGGCCATGCGCCGGAGGGCGTCCACGAAGTCGTCGGTCCCCCCGAGGCCGATGGGCATGTCGAGGATCTCGCAGGGCACCTTGCACTTGACGTCCAGGGCACGGGCCGCCGGCCCGGCGGTGAGCCGGCCCAGGGCCACCGTCCCCTTGCTGAGCCCGGTGCGCTGGAGGGCCTCCACAGTGACCCCGCCGTCGGGGTACATGGCGAACGTCCCGGTCTGGGGTCCGTTGAGCACATTGTCGGTGTCGGGGAAGACGACGGCCCGGATCCCCATCTCGGCGGCGATCCGCTTGATCTCGGCCATGTCGGCCGGCTCCACGTACCCCGGAATGATGTTGAGCTGCTTCTCCTTGCGGCCGTCGGCCTGGGCGAAGTAGTCGACCATCGCCTTGGTCATGTTGGCGAAGCCGTCCACGTGAGATCCCACGTAGCTCGGCGTGTTGGCATGGATCACATACCGCCCCTCGGGGATCTTGCCGTCGTCACGTGCCTTGGCGATGATCTGGGGGATGTCGTCGCCGATGGTCTCCGACAGGCAGGTGGTGTGGACGGCGATCACCCGTGGGTTGTAGATGGTGAAGATGTTGTTGACGGCCTGGATGAGGTTGGCCTGGCCCCCGAAGACCGAGGCCCCCTCGGTGAAGGCGCTGGTGGAGGCCATCACCGGCTCTTTGTAGTGGCGGGTCAGCGTCGACCGGTGGTAGGCGTAGCACCCCTGGGAGCCGTGGCTCTGGGGGAGGCACTGGTGGATCCCCAAAGAGGCGTACATGGCGCCGACGGGCTGGCAGGTCTTGGCCGGGTTGACGGTCAACGCCTTGCGCTCGGCGATCTGATCGGTGGTGTGTCTGAGTAACATCCGCGCTCTCCTTTTCTTATTCCCACGCATAGGTGGCGGCCAGCTCGGGGCTCTTCTGCCAGGGGGCCTTGAGGTACCCCCAGATCTTGCTGTTGACCAGCCGGTCGATCTCCCGGTAGAAGTTGACCGCCCCCCGGAACCCGGCGTAGGGGCCCCCGTAGTCGTAGGAATGGAGCTGTTTCAAGGGGATCCCGTGCTTCTGGACGGCGTACTTCTCCTTGATCCCCGCGCAGAAGACATCCGGCTTGAAGGTCTCGATGAGCTTGTCCGTCTCCCACTGGCTGATGTCGTCGATCACCAGGGCGTTCTCGCACATGTCGGGCATCATCCCGTCGTAGTCGGAGAACCGCAGGCCCTTTTTCATCATCGCCCCGATCTCCTCGGGGTCCTTCCGGGGCCGGTACCGCTCCGGGTCGGGGTGGACCTCGAGTTCCTCGATGTTCCGGCTGTCGGCGTCGATCTTGATCCTGGGCAGGACCTCCCGGCCCTCGTAGTCGTCCCGGTGGGCGAACTCGTACCCGGCGCTCACGGTCCGCATGCCGATCTCCCGGAAGAGTTCCTGGTAGTGGTGGGCACGGGACCCGCCCACGAAGAGCATGGCCATCTTCCCCCGGGTCCGGGGCCGAATTTCGTCGGCCACCTTCTCCACCTCGGGCATCTCCTCGGCGATCACCGTCTCCACCCGGTGGGTGAGTTCCGGGTCGTCGTAGTACTGGGCGATCTTCCGCAGGGACTTGGCGGTGGCCTCGGCGCCGATGAAGTTGACCTTGATCCAGGGGATCCCGAACTTTGTCTCCATCATCTCGGCCACGTAGTTGATGGACCGGTGGCACATGATCATGTTGAGGTCCGCCGTGTGGGCGTTGGCGAAGTGGTCGATGCTCGAATTGCCGCTGAAGGTGGCCACCTGGGTGATGCCGCACCGGTCGAAGATCCGGTCGATCTCGAAGGCGTCGCCGCCGATGTTGTACTCCCCCAGGAGGTTGACCCGGTACTTGCCCTCGCCGATGGTGTCGTCGTTGCCGATGATGTGGGTGAACAGGCCGTTGTTGGCGATGTGGTGGCCGGCGGACTGGCTCACCCCCTTGTACCCCTCGCAGGAGAAGCCGAAGACGTTGATCCCCAGCTTTTTCTTCATCTCCCGGGTCACCGAGTGGACGTCGTCTCCGATGAGCCCCACCGGGCAGGTGGCGAAGACGGCGATCGCCTTGGGGTGGAAGGTGTCGTACGCCTCCTGGATCGCCTGGGCGAGCTTCTTCTCCCCTCCGAAGATGATCTCCTGGTCCTGCATGTCGGTGGAGAAGCAGTAGGTCATGAAGTTGTGGCCGTCCGGGGACTGGGACGGATCGGTCTGGTTCCGCCGGGTGAGCCAGCTGTAAAAACCGCACCCGATGGGGCCGTGGGTGATGTTGACGATGTCCCGGGTGGGGCCGAGGACCACGCCCTTGCACCCGGCGTAGCAGCACCCCCGCTGGGAGATGATGCCGGGGATGGTCCGGACGTTGCTTTGGATCTCCGGCACCCCGTCCTCCGGGTCGAGCCGGTTGACCACGATGTGCTTGGCCCGTTTCCGGGCCACCTTGGGCGGATACCGCCGGAGGATCTCCTCCTTCACCTTTTCCGCCTCGATGTTCAGTTTCTCGTCACACAGGGTTGCGTCCATATCGATACACCTCGTCTGCTTGGATTCTCTGTTCTCTTCTCCGGCGCCG
>CAYSLC010000062.1:21997-25216 GCA_964431545.1 uncultured Desulfobacteraceae bacterium
GCCGCTCTCGCCGGTCCGCACCCGGACCGCGTCCGCGAGATCGGTGACGAAGATCATGCCGTCCCCCGGTTTGCCGGTGCTGTTGACCCCGATGATGGTGTTGACCGTCTTTTCCACGAGCTGGTCGGGCACGGCGATGAACATGATCCGCTTGGGGATCAGGCGCTGGCTCTGGCCGAGCTGGGCCACGGCCTCCTCGTACCCCTTCTCCGCCCCCTTGAGCAGGTTGAGGTCCACCAGTCCCCGGCCCCGGCCCAGGCACTCCCTGGCGGTGATGGAGCTGATCCCCGCGTCGGCCAGGGCCTTTTTGGTCTGGTTCATCATATTCATGCGAACGACCGCCATGACCTCCTTCATATCTTCACCTCTTCGGTCTCTCCGTCGGATGTCTGCTTGATCCCCGAACTGATGGTGTAGCTCTCCTGAACGGGAACCACGAAGATCTTGCCGTCCCCGTAGGCCCCCTTGTCCCCCGTCCGGGCAGCCTTGATGATGGTCTTGATGACGAAGTCCTTGTCGTCGTCGTTGACGGCGGTGAGGAGCAGCTCCTTGGGGATCTCGTCGTAGGTGATCTCGCCGATTTTGATGCCGCGCTGCTTTCCGCGCCCCACCACGGACATCTTGGTGACCCCCGGGAATCCCGCCTCCATGAGGGCCGCCAGCACGTTGTCCACCTTCTCGGGTCGTACAATGGATCGGATCATAATCATGGGTAGTTATTCCTTCCCGTTCCCCTCCCCGCCGTCCGATGGACGCCGGCGCCCCGCCCGGGGAACCCTGTTTTCGGGTCCGCGGACGGGCCGGCCGATCCGGTGGCGGGACCCCAATGTACAGGGGCTTTCCACGCCGGACGGCCGAGGAGTTGGATGCTGAATGGATTAGGCGGCGATGCCGTATTCGATGAGCAGTTTCTCCAGGTCGTCGATGCCCATGGGCTTGGGGACCACGTGCATCTCGTTCTCCTCGATCTTCCTGGCCAGGGCCCGGTACTCGTGGGCCTGGGGGTGTTCGGGGTCGAACTCGATGACGGTCTTCCGGTTGATCTCGGCCCGCTGGACCATGTTGTCCCGGGGGACGAAGTGGATCATCTGGGTCCCGAGCTGGTCGGCCAAAGCCTGGATCATGGCCGCCTCGTTGTCGACGTTCCGGCTGTTGCAGATCAGTCCGCCCAGCCGGACGCCGCCGGCTTCGGCGAACTTGACGATCCCCTTGCAGATGTTGTTGGCCGCGTACATGGCCATCATCTCCCCGGAGACGACGATGTAGATCTCCTGGGCCTTGCCCTCCCGGATCGGCATGGCGAAGCCGCCGCAGACCACGTCGCCGAGGACATCATAGAAGGCGTAGTCGAGGTCCTCGCTCTCGGCGTAAGCCCCGAGCTGTTCGAGCATGTTGATGGAGGTGATGATCCCCCGGCCGGCGCACCCCACGCCGGGCTCCGGTCCGCCGGACTCCACGCAGACGGTCCCCTCGAAGCCGGCCTTGCGGATGTCCTCCAGCTCCACGTCCTCCCCCTCGGTGCGCAGGGTGTCGAGCACGGTCCGCTGGGAGAGCCCACCGAGCAGGAGCCTCGTGGAGTCGGCCTTGGGGTCGCAGCCGACCACCATGACCTTCCGGCCCATCTCCGCCAGGCCGGCCACGGTGTTCTGGGTGGTGGTCGATTTTCCGATGCCCCCTTTTCCGTAAATGGCGATCTTTCTCATCTTCTTGGCCATGTCGTGTTCCTTTCGATGGTGCTTGTTTGGATGTTGTCGGTTCAAATACAAGTTCGACGGACGTCGGTTCCCGAAAACGACGCCATCCAGAAGCAGCAAAAGGAGTGCCACGATCGATATATCGCAGATGGAAACGGTATAAGATTTTGATATTTATGGTATAATAAGGGATGAAATGGGAAGCGGGAGGGATCGCCGGCAAGACGAAATAATACGTTTTTGTTATTTCATTTTGATTTGTTTCAATTTTGTGACGCTAATATTGTTTATTACATTTTTGGAAGCATAAAATCATGGTGGATACCGGATGCGGTCGTTCCGAAAGTTGATGGATGGTTGGGATTTGCCGCCGGACTCGGCATGGAAGGGTGGGTGTTGTTGCCCGCGCCGATGAGCATCGATCCGGGATCAGGATTCTTCTTCCAGGGATTCGATCCTCTGGAGGACGTATCGCCTTTCTTCTTCGGATTCGATGTTGAGGGCCATTTGGTAGATTTCTTTCGCCTTATCGGGATCTCCTTCTATTTCAGCATACATGTCGCCCCATCCGATATAGCCCCAGACGTTATCGGGATATTCCTCGATCAGTGCCCTGAAGGCTTTCTCCCCCTCTTCACTGTTTCCGATCTCGAAATAGGATTCGGCCGCCGCCCTTTTCATGTTGACCAGCAAGATTTCATCCGATTCCGGAAACAGAGAACAGAATTCCCTGCAATATTCTATTCTTTTCCGATGGTATGAAGGGTCTTGGAAGGCGGCGTTGTAAAGCAGTTCATCTAGATCCTGGCACCAGTTCGATAGGCACTGCATGCCTGAAAACACCTTTTCGGCGTCATCGATGGATTTCATATCCTCCGTAAATCTCTTTTTCAAGTGATCCCATACTTCCAGCCACAATTCACAAGCCTTTTTCGTCTCTCCGTTTCCCCCTCCACGATCGAGATCGTACCCTTCCTGCATCATGTCATCCAGTTTTTCGGAACTGATGACATCGGGGGTCAGCCGATTCCATAAAACGATACTCGCCATCCAGATGAAATCCTCATCAAACCCATTTGCGATAATGGTGAATTTCTCATGCCAGGAGTCCGCCAATTCGGTCGCGGAGTAAAAGTTGTTCACATCCTCCCGGAACCGATCCTTGTCGATCTGAACGCCGAACCCTCTCAATTTCTGAAATATTTCTTCTGTTTGAAAGGTTTCGACCTCCTCGACGCTCCAGTGGAAGCCCCTGCTGGATGCCGAATTCCGCAAACTCGCTTTTATGGCTGGCGGCGTTTTATCGATACAACATTTCTTGTACTTCTTCCCACTGCCGCAGGGGCATGGCGCGTTTCTTCCAATTTTTGTCATCGGTTATTCCTCACAATCGTGTTTGATCGATGGCACCCTCGGAACGCCGAACGGGTTCGGTGGCGCGCTCTTCGATCGTATGCACGGAAAATTTCAATTCCGACCGGCATAATATGGCAGCATACACAGTGTTTACAGATTCGCTTGAAAG
>CAYSLC010000063.1:0-24779 GCA_964431545.1 uncultured Desulfobacteraceae bacterium
TGTCGCTGATCTTCACGATGACGGCGCACTTGATGGGGTCGCCCTCCTCGGTGAACGTCATCTTGCCCGTGATGCCTTCGAACTCGTCGATTTTGGCCATGGCGTCCCGGACGCACTTGCGATCCTTGTCGGTGTCGCCCGTGATCTTGCCGCATTTTTTGATGGCCTCCTCCACGATGTTGAGGCTGTCCCAGGTGAGGGCCGCCACGTCGTCGGGGACGTAGCCGTACTTCTTCTCATACCGGTCGATGAACGCCTTGGTGGCGCCGGTGGCGCCGGCGGCCGCGTAGTGGGTGCTGAAGAAAAGGCCGTAACAGTCCTCGCCGCAAAGTTCCACCGTCTCGGCGGAGCCCCAGCTGTCACTGCCGACGATCGGCTTGTCCCATCCGAGTTCATGGGCCTGCTGCACGATCAGGGCGACCTCGTTGTAGTACTGCGGCGTGAACAGCACCTCGGCCCCCGACTGGATGATCTTCGTCAACTGGGAGCTGAAGTCGGCGTCCTTGGTGGTGAAGCTCTCATAGGCCACCACCGATCCCTCGCCGTGCAGTTTCTCCCAGGACTCCTTGAAGTATTCCGCCAGCCCCTTGGGATAGTCGCTGGCCACGTCATACAGGACGGCGGCCTTGGTGAAGCCGAACTCGTCGGTGATGAAGTTGGCCAGCACCGGCCCCTGGAAGGGGTCGAGGAAACAGCCGCGGAAGACGTAGGGACGATCCTTGGTGGTGTCCGGGTTGGTGGACCAGGGGCTGATCATGGGGGTGTTGTAGTTGTCGGCCACGTCTCCCGCCGGAACCGCCTGTTTGGAGGACTGGGGGCCCACGATGACCAGGACCTCGTCCTCGGTGATCATCTTGGTATTGACCTTCACGGCCGACTCGGCCTTGGACTCGTTGTCCTCGATCACCAGTTCCACGGGATATTTTTTCCCCCCGATCTCGAGGCCGCCGGCGTCATTGATATCCTTGAGCCACATCTGGGCGGCGAACTTGGTCCCCTCGCCGACCTTGGGAATATCTCCGGTCATGGGCGCGTTGATTCCGACCTTGATGGGATCCTCCTTTCCCCAGACGGCCGGGGTGAACAGGAGTCCGACCACGAGACAGGAGACGATGATCCATAATCCCTTTTTCATAAAATCCCTCCTTTACGTCTTGCCAGTTTACGGTTGCGGAAAAAATGGTACAGCCGGGACGAACATGGACGAACATCAAGTAAGGGCAGATACCATAATGTCCTGATTTGTTCAAGGATTAAATTCCGGGAACCAACGGGGCGGGCGGAAGGGGAGGAAACGGCTTGAAATTCCGTCCAGGATTCTTAGGTTAGAGCGATACGACGGGACCCGAAATAAGGAGTGTTGACGACCATGACGGAGCAGCCATCCAAGACCGATCGGATCGAGAATCTGAAAAAGGTGGGCCTTTCCACGGAGGCCGGCACCTCCCCGGAGCGCATGGACCTGACCCCGAATCCCCTGGACTGGGAGTTCATCTTCGGCATCGGACAGGAGGGGCTGACCCCCTTCGAGTACGAGCTGGCGGGCAAGGGCGAGGGGGACGAGGTGGTCGTCCGTCTGGAAAAAGGGCGGGTCGACGCGCTCTTCGGACACCTTTGCCGCAACCTGCCCCCCCTGGGCGCATCATCGGGGACCCTCTTCATCAAGAGCCGGGTCACCCGGGTCGCACCGGCGGAGAGCCGGGAGGTGGTCCGCGCCATGGCCGAGTCCGCGGCCTGCGGGGAAGGGTGTTGCGGAGACGGTGCCTGCGGACATTGACGGATCGGAGCCGGGAGGGTGCGCGAAAAAAAATCCTTGACAGATATCCGCGTCACCTTATATTCTTATCGTTTATCGTGTAGCGAATCAAATCCCCCGTTGGACCCTTCCAAGCGAGGGGATTTTTTTTGTTCATCGGCATCGCGCCAACTTCGGACGAAGGATTGACGGATCATGAAGACCAATATCGACAAAGTCAGAAACATCGGCATCAGCGCCCACATCGATTCCGGGAAGACCACCCTCACGGAGCGGGTCCTCTTCTATACCAAACGGATCCACGCCATCCACGACGTCAAAGGGAAGGACGGCGTGGGGGCGACCATGGATTCCATGGAACTGGAAAAGGAGCGCGGCATCACCATCGCCTCCGCCGCCACCTATTGTGAGTGGGACGGCCACGAGATCAACATCATCGACACCCCCGGACATGTCGATTTCACCATCGAGGTGGAACGGTCTCTTCGGGTCCTCGACGGGGCGGTTCTCGTCCTCTGCGCCGTGGGCGGGGTGCAGTCCCAGTCCATCACCGTCGATCAGCAGATGAAGCGGTACAAGGTGCCCTGCATCGCCTTTGTCAACAAGTGCGACCGGAGCGGGGCCAACCCCTTCCGGGTGGTGACCCAGCTCAAGGAGAAGCTGGGGCACAACGCGGTGGCCATGCAGCTGCCCATCGGACTGGAGGCGAAGTTCGAAGGGGTGATCGATCTGGTCTCCATGAAGGCGGTCTACTTTGACGGAGAGAGCGGAGAGGTGGTCCGGACCGAGGAGATCCCCGAATCCCTGATGGAGGAGGCCATGGAGCGAAGGGAGGCGCTGGTGGACGCCGCTTCCCTCTTTTCCGACGAACTGACCGAGGCGATCCTCGAAGAGCGGGAGATCCCGGAGCGGATGATTCTCGAAGCGGTCCGGAAGGGCACCCTATCAAGGGGGCTGACACCGGTGTTCATGGGCTCCGCCTACAAGAACAAGGGCGTCCAGCCGCTTCTGGACGGCGTGACCGGGCTGCTGCCCTGTCCCTCCGAGGTCCAGAACCAGGCCCTCGACATGGAGAACGAAGAGAGGGAGGTGCCGCTTTCCACCGATCCCGGCGCCCCGCTGGTGGCGCTGGCCTTCAAGCTGGAGGACGGTCAGTACGGGCAGTTGACCTACATCCGCGTCTACCAGGGGACCCTGGCCAAGGGTGAGACCCTCGTCAATGTGCGCACCGGAAAGAAGCTGAAGGTGGGGCGTCTGGTCCGGATGCACGCCAACCAGATGGAGGAGATCGAGAAGATTCCCGCCGGCTACATCGGCGCTCTGTTCGGCATCGACTGCGCATCGGGCGATACCTTCGTCTCCCCGGGTCTGAGTCTGACCATGACCTCCATGTATGTGCCGGAACCGGTGATCTCGCTCGCCATCAATCCCAGGGACAACCAGGCCCAGATCAACATGTCCAAGGCCCTGAACCGGTTTACCAAGGAGGATCCCACCTTCCGGTCCTTTGTCAACGACGAGACCGGCGAGACCATCATCTCGGGGATGGGGGAACTCCATCTGGAGGTCTACATCGAACGGATGCGCCGGGAGTACAAGGCCGAGGTGACCACCGGCATGCCCCAGGTGGCCTACCGGGAGACCATCACCCAGCGGGCCGACTTCAACCATATCCACAAAAAACAGACCGGCGGCGCGGGACAGTTCGGCCGCGTGGCCGGATACATGGAGCCCACCGGCGAGGCGGACTTCATCTTCGAAAACCAGGTGGTCGGCGGCGCCATCCCCACCCAGTTCATCCCCGCCTGTGAAAAGGGGTTTCGAAAGTGTATGGAGAAGGGCCCCAAGATGGCGTTTCCCATCAACGGCATCAAGGTGGTGATCAACGACGGCGCCTCCCACTCCGTCGACTCCTCGGAGATGGCCTTCCAGGCGGCCGCCCGGGGCGCCTTCCTGGAGGGGTACGGCAAGGCCAAGCCGGTGGTTCTGGAACCGATCATGAAGGTGGTGGTGGAGACCCCCACGGAGTTCCAGGGCGGCGTGATGGGATCGTTGAACCAGCGCAGGGGCATCATCCTCGGCAGTCAGGAGGAGGGCCCCATGTGCGTGGTGGAGGCCCAGGTTCCCCTGGCGGAGATGTTCGGCTACTCCACCGTCCTGCGGTCCTCCACCCAGGGCAAGGCCCAGTTCACCATGGAGTTCAGCAGCTACAAACCGGTGCCCAAGGCCGTGGCCGAGGCCCTGGAGAAGAAGGCCGCCGAGAACAAGAAGCAGGTGGCCTGATCCATGCCGGTCGACGGAAGCCGGGGCAAGGCGCCGGCCGCGGCCGTGGATATCCGCTCGCGTTTCCGGTCCACGGAAGGCAGCGGGGGGATCGGCGGTCCGGGGAACACGGTCATCCATTTGAGGGAAAGGAATTTCAACATGTTGAAGAAGGACCTGATCTTTCGGAATCCGCTCCGGATCATGGGAAATGAGAATGAGGACCTACTGAAGCCCGGCGGATTCGGCGCGGTCCTGGCGAGGGCCGGTGTCGGGAAGACGGCGCTGATGGTGCAGCTGGCTCTGGACAGTCTGCTCGAGGGAAGAAACGTCCTTCACATCAGCCTGGTGGACCCCGTCCGAAAGGTCTGCGTCTGGTACGAGGAGGTCTTTCGGAACATCGCCCGCCAGTACCGCATCGACCAGATGGATCAGCTCTGGGAGACCATCCTCCCCCATCGGCTCATCATGACGTTTACCGCCGACGGGTTCACCGTGCCGAAGCTGGAGGAGCGTCTGTCGGACCTGGCGGAGCAGGATATCTTTCTGCCCCGGATGATCCTGGTGGACGGGCTCCCCTTCGGGGAGGGGGTGCGGGAAATCCTGACGGAGTTGAAGGCGCTGGGGCGGTCCTATGACCTCAAAACCTGGTTTACCGTCCGGACCCATCGGCACGAGACCCCGGGGCCCGACGGCATCCCCCTGCCCCTGGCGGAGGTCTTCGATCTGTTTGACGTGGCCTTCGAACTCAGGCCGGAGGGGGAGACCATCCATGTGGAGCGGATCGGCGGCGATAGGAAGGACGGCCCGACGGTCTGCCTCGAACCGTCGACCATGTTGATCCGGAGCCGGGAGGAGGGCATGAAGCAGGTCCTCTGATCGCTTCCCGGCGGAACCGAGCCGGTCCGTCACCGGCGCCCCCATGGCGGGTACGACGTCTCCGGTGGCCCGCCTACGCCTCTTTCACGTCGAAGTGGATCGCCTCCGGCGAGTCCGGCGCCACCCGCCTTCCCAGTCCGAAAATACCGCTGCCCTGGAGGGGGAACTCATTTTGTTTGAGATTCATCCCCTTCTCCCCTTTGATGAAGACATAGGTGCCGTTGGTGCTGTGGTCGATGAGGATGAACTGGTTCTGGCGCAGGACGATTCTGGCGTGGGACCGGGAGACCCGGCTGTCCTCCACCACGAGGTTGTTGTGGCTCTGACGCCCCATGGTGACGCTGGGCCGCTGTTGGCTGATCTCGATCACGTCATCCTTGAACCGTAGCTCCAGACGGAAGCCGGCCTCCCGGGCGGCGGCCGTTTTTCCCCCGGCCTGCTGAGCCAGGGGAATCCGAAGGATATCCTTGCACGACTGGCATCTGGGGGGGGTGGCTCCGTTGATCTCGTCGTCATCAACGATGTTTCTGGATCCACACTCCTCGCAGAATACGATCATCGGATGAAGTTCCCTCTACTCACGCCTTGGGTTTGACGGTACCGGTTCCGGGAAGATCGGGAGGTCCGGCGGTTCTATCGCAGGGAAGCGATCTCGTCCCGCAGTGCTTGGAATTCCTGCTGGAGGGTCCGGTTGATCCGGTCGAGGGCGTCCAACACCTCACGGTCGGAGCCGACGGCGGAGGGGGGCGCCCCTTCGGTTGAAGGCGCCGCCTCGGTGCCGCCGTATCCGGCATCCGGGCTCTTCTCGGCTTCATGGGCGGGCTCCTCCGGCGGAGGAGGCGCGGGCTTCTGGACCGCTTTTTTGCTTTTGCCGAAATCCTTGATCTGTTCCTTCAACTGCTTGTATTTGTTGACCTCGGCCACCAGAATCTTCTTCTTGACGGCATCGGTGAGGTCATCGGAGGCCATGACCTTCTCGAGGTTCTCGTAAACCGAGTTGAGGAGGCTGATGGACTCGGGGTGGGCGTCCGCCTTCTTTTTTTGAATATACTTTCCCAGGGAGCCGAGGAGCTGGAGGAACGCCACGACGATCTTGTCGTTCTTGAAGGAGGTCTCCAGCTTTCCCACTTCCTCGTTGAGCCGTTGCATCACCTGATCGGTGATCTCCCATTCCATGGAGAGAATGACCGATTTCAGATCGTTCAGGGATGAATGTTCAGCGTTCATGGATACCCCGCTCTCCTTTTGGGCTGGTTTCGGTTTCGGTTTTCCCGCGGCCGATTTGGACTCGGAGGTTACCTTGACCTCCGGGCCGTCCTCATCGGGCAGGTCCTCCCGCAGGAGATGATCCCCCTCCGGCTCGTCGTCGTAGAATTCACTCGCCTGTGAATCCCCTTCACCGGCGCCGCCCGGCGGGAGGCCCGCGCCGTCTTCCGGGCCTTCGTCCCCGAACAGATCATTCAGCCGATCACTGACCTCGGTGGAAATGGGGCTGTTTTCATTGGATCCCAATGGTCTGTCCTCCTGGCGTGGTCTGTCCGCCCATTGCTATGTGGACATGGTTACACATTTTCGGCATTCCGGACAAGGGAATTCCTTGAATCACCAGATTTCATTGATCTTCTCAATGGCATCCGCCACTTTCAGGCGGAGCAGGCCCAGGGCCACCTCTTTGCCGAAGATGGTGATCAGGAGAAATTCGGCGTTCACCTTGCTGAAATGGATGTTTTCGCTCTCGCCCTTGTGAAACAGGAGGGAAAACTCCTCTTCCCCCACGATCTTGGCCATGGTGTCCACCGCGGCAAAATTGGCGGATGCCAGGGCCGCCAGGGAATAAAGGTCATGGTCGCTCTTGCCGTCGTCGTGCTGGGCGATGATGTTTCCGGCCATGTCGATCAGCAGAACGCTGTGGACGCCGGCCTCGACCAGATCCTCCTCCAGAACCCGTTCGATCTTTTCAAGCTGTTCCGGCCCCAAGGCAAATTCTGAAAAACCGGCGTTGTCCTCGTAATCGGAACCCAATTGCGCATCCTCCTATTTTAAAACATTTTGCAATGAAGCCATGGTCAACGAGATGATCTTTTTCAGCGTGGGGACCACGTTGTGGCCGGTGATGGCGCTCGCTTCGAAGGAGGGCACCTTCAACTGGCTGTTGAGGTCCTTGTCCATCACCTCCACGGGCAGAAGCGGGACATCCTTCAGGTCCCGCTTGTTGTACTGGAGCACGAGGGGGACCTTGAAGATGCTCTTTTTATAAGTCGATAGGTTTTCCTGAAGATTTTTGAGGGAAAGAACATTTTTTTTGCGCTGCTCCACCTGTGAATCGGCGACGAAGACCATTCCGTCGACGCCTTTCAGCACCAGGCGCCGGGTGGCATCGTACTTCACCTGGCCGGGCACGGTATAAAGCTGAACCTTTACATCATATCCCATAATTTTTCCGATGTCAAAGGGCAGGAAGTCGAAGAAGAGGGTTCGATCCCCGTGGGTCTTGATGCTGACCATGTCGGTCTTGATCCGCTCCCGAAACTTCCCATAGATGTATTCCAGGTTGGTGGTTTTCCCTCCCCTGCCAGGACCGTAATATACGATTTTCGCCTGGACTTCCTTGTTTTTCATATTGACGAACGCCAAAACAGGTCCCTCCTAAAGGCATACGTTAATCATTACCCGAAAACATCCGGCGCGAGACGGGTGCCCACTTCCGCGATAGCCGTTTTATAATTCCCAAACCTGTTTGATCTTTTCCGTGGCCTCGGCGACCTTCAGCCGCAACAGCCCCAACGTCACGCTCTTTCCGAAGATGGTGATCAGAAGAGATTCGTTGTTGACCTTGCTGAAATGGATGTTCTCCTTCTCGCCTTTATGGAAAAGCAGGGAAAACTCCTGTTCACCGACGATCTTTGCCATGGTATCGACGGCCGCGAAGTTGGCCGAGGCCAGAGCCGCCAGGGAATAGACGTCATGGTCGCAGGTGCCGTCATCCCCCTGGGCGATGATGTTGCCGGCCATGTCGATGAGCAGGACACTGTTGACGCCGCTTTCCACCAGGTCATCCTGCAGTATCGCCTCGATCTTTTCCAGCTGCTCCTGGCCCAAAGCGTATTCGGAATAAGTTGCATTGTCGTCAAAATTGGATCCCAACGGTCTGTCCTCCTTCCATGAGGTGTTGGTTATGGAAGCGGTGAACGATACCCCCATCGGAGAATCTAGGGCAGGAAAGATGGCTGTCTTCGGTAATGGCCGCGGATGACAAAGCGAGCCCCATGGCAGCTTCCCAGGCTATTCGGCAAAAATTTTTCTTCTCTTTACCCAAACCGGTACCCGGTGTCAAAATAATTTTGAAAAATCAACCGATTTGTACAAAAAACAAGCGGTGATCATAGCAACCGGGCACCGACCTGTCAATAATCACAAAATTTTCTTTAAATACATCGGATTATATGGGTCAATCCATCCGGACGAACCCACTTTAGCACTATTGGTATTATGGATGCAAACGTTAAAATGTTGACGCCCGCCCGGTGATTGAAGTATGGTCGGTGTAACGTAAATCCAAAAACAGGGAACTGTCGATATGACGGAAGATCGGAATCAGGGGCCGGAAACCGCCGGATCGAAACCGGAACGGCTGCCCCAGTGGCATTCGCTGGATTCGGCGGCGGCGGAGATCGACCGCCCGGAGAACCACCTTCGACACCTCCTTGAAGAGGAGGGGCGAGCCCGGAGATACGCCATCGGCGGCGGCGGGCTTCTCTACGATTACTCCCGCCAGCGGGTGAACCGGAAGGTCGTGGACCGGCTGTCGGACCTGGCGCGGGCCAGGTCCATCCGGGATCGATTCGGCGCCATGGCGCGCGGGGAACGGGTCAACGCCACCGAGGGAAGGGCCGCCCTGCACACGGCCTGCCGGGACTTTTCCGGAAAGCCGCTCGTGGTCGACGGCCTGGACGTGACCGCCCGGATGGCGGAGATCCGGGAGCGCATCAAAACCTTCTCGGAGAAGGTCCGAAACGGGGTGATCAGGGGGTCCACCGGCAAGCCCTTCCGCCACGTGGTGGTGATCGGCATCGGCGGGTCCTACCTGGGGACGGCCTTTGTCTCCCAGGCCCTCGAGGCGTATGCGCGGGGGGGGATGACCCTCCACTACCTGGCCAACGTGGACATCCACAACTTCGGGGGGATCGCCGCCAGGATCGATCCGGAGGCCACCCTCTGGATCGTGATCTCCAAGAGCTACACCACCGCGGAGACCCTGGCCAACGCGGGCCTTGCCTATGAATTCATGCGGGGCAAGGGGGTGGATCCCGCCGGCCACGTGGTCACCGTCACCGCCCAGGGAAGCCCGGGAGATGATCCGGAAAACCCCGTCCTCGACACCTTTCATATGTTCGGCTTCATCGGCGGCAGATACAGCGTCACCTCCGCCGTGGGGGGCGTTCCCCTCAGCCTCTACCTGGGATACGACCATTTCGAGCGGTTTCTGAAAGGGGCCGAGGAGATGGACCGCCACGCCCTTTCGGCCGAAGAGGAACAGAACGCGCCGCTCATGGCCGCCATGATCGGAATCTGGAACAACAACTTCCTGGGATATCCGGCTTTGGGGATCATCCCCTACGCCGATCCGCTGGCCAAGCTGGCCCCCCACGTCCAGCAGCTCTACATGGAGAGCAACGGGAAGTCGGTCTCCATCGACGGAGAACCCCTCGACATTGGAACCGGGGTGATCGTCTTCGGGGAGCCCGGCACAAACGCCCAGCACTCCTTTTTCCAGCTGGCCCACCAGGGACGCCCCTTCCCCATCGAGTTCATCGGCGTGATCAATCCCCAGTACCAGGGGTACACCGCCACCTCCAAAGGGGTGACCAACCACCAGGAACTCTGGGCCAACCTCATCTCCCAGCCCATGGCCCTGGCCCTGGGCGGGGCCGGAAATGATCCCGCCCGGTCGTTTTCCGGGAACCGGCCCTCTTCGACGATTCTGTTGGAAGACCTGTCGCCGGAGAGCGTCGGCCGGCTCCTCTCCTTCTATGAGGCCAGAACCGTCTACGAGGCCTTTGTGTGGGGGATCAACCCCTTCGATCAATTCGGCGTGGAACTCGGAAAATCCCTGGCCACGGACATCCGGAAGCAGATGGCCGAAAAAAACCGGGACCCGGACCACCCCTTCGGGGGGACGGACCCCATCCGTCGCTTCTATCTGGAGACCCTTTTTTCAGGAACCCTGACGCAACCATAAGGAGGCGGAAACCATGGCAAAGACGGTCGGCGTGCTGCTCTCGGGCTGCGGCGTCTTCGACGGCTCGGAGATCCACGAGGCGGTGTTGACCCTCCTCTTCCTGGACCGGGCGGGGGTTCGAATCCTCTGCGCGGCTCCGGATGTGGACCAGCACCATGTGATCAACCACATCACCCAACAGCCCATGGACGGTACCCGGAACGTCCTGGTGGAATCGGCCCGGATCGCCAGGGGGGAGATCCGCAATGTCGGGGATCTCACCGCCGACGACATGGATGCCCTGATCATCCCCGGCGGCTTCGGGGCGGCCAAGAACCTGAGCGACTTTGCCTTCAACGGGCCGGAGTCGACCGTCCATCCCGACGTCAAACGCCTCCTGAACGCCCTGGCCTCGGCGGGAAAGCCCATCGGCGCCGTCTGCATCGCCCCCGCCACCCTGGTCCGGGCCCTGGCGGAACGGAACCCGGAGGTGACCATCGGGACCGATCCCGACACCGCCTCCGCCATCGAACAGATGGGCGGCGGCCATGTCCCCTGCCGGGTGGACACCATCCACGTGGATGAGAAAAACCGCATCGTCTCCACGCCGGCCTATATGCTCGGACCCTCCATCAAGAATGTGGCTCTGGGGATCGAAAAGCTGGTCGACCAGGTGGTCTCCATGATCGATTGAAATCCCCGGATTGAATTCCCAGGCTTGGTAACAGTTGGGGATGATCCCCTCGTTCACGACGGCCGAGGGGTGCATCTTTTATCAACGTTCACCCAAAAGAAAAAGGAGGTTCAATGGTCCGTCTGAAATGGAACATGCGGGTTCTGGTGGTGCTCCTGGTGATCGGGAGCATGGCGTCGGCGGCGGTGGCCGCGGATATGGCCAAGGTCA
This sequence comes from uncultured Desulfobacteraceae bacterium, assembly GCA_964431545.1. Lineage (GTDB taxonomy): Bacteria > Desulfobacterota > Desulfobacteria > Desulfobacterales > JAABSP01 > CAYSLC01. The sequence continues at coordinate 11,020 of CAYSLC010000063.1, forward strand.
ACATCAACACCGCCCCCGCCGGAGAGTTGACGACGCTCAACGGCGTCGGGGATGCCCTGGCGGGACGCATCCTGGAGTACCGGAAGGCAAACGGCCCCTTCCAGCGGCCGGAGGATATTCAGAAGGTCAAGGGGATCGGTCCGGCCATCTGGGACCGGAACAAGGAACGGATCACCGTCGGACAGCCGGCGGCCAAGCCCGAAAAACCGGCCCCCAAAAAGAAGAAATAGGCACGCGCGGATCATCGACCCCGCCCGCCCGGAGCGCCGCGGCACGGCGGGTGGGGTCCTTTTTGTCCCCGGCGGTTCATGGAAAGGAGCGGCATGCGATACGGCAAATCGAGACGGCTTTCAGTGGTCCTGGGGGCGGGCTTCCTCCTTCTGTTTCTCGCCTCCGGTGCCCCGGCCCAGGATTTGGGGTGGACCGACGTGAAGACCCGTCTTCTTCCGGACGACAGCTTTGCCGTCATCGAGACGGCCCCCGGCGGCCGGAAGATCCGCCGCTGCCCTTATCGGGACCGGAACGGCGAGATCGACTACGACCAGTTGATTTATGTCCTGGGGACCCTTGATGAAACGCATTGGCTCGATCCCGGAAACCGGCGGGTCGCCGAGGAACTGCTGACGCCCTACTACGACCGCTACGTGGCAAAGCTCCGCAAGAAAGAGCTGGACCGCCCCGTCGATATCAACGACGCCTCCCTCAAGGAGCTGGTGGCCCTCCCCCGGATCGGCCCGGTGATCGCCACCAGGATCGTCCGGAGGCGCCGGGCCCACGGCCGGTACATGACCACCGCGGACATCAAGAAGGTCCAGGGGATCGGAGAGGGGACCTACCGGGCCCTTCGGTTTTATATCCGGACGGACTAATCCCCCCCTTCATCCCGCCTCCATAGGGCGTTCGCTCTAAATCTCCCGGCCAAATTCCCCCTTGACACCCGTACCGGTATATCCCATACTTCCGCTTTTAGGAGCCGCGGGGGCTCCCTCTCTCGAAGTGGTTTAAAATTATTCGTTTTCAGTAGGTTATGAGGATACTCCGCTGTAAGTCACGGGGCGGAGCCATATCCGAATTCACGATGGCATCCCCATTGGAATCCACGGAATTGGAAATCAAAGAGCAAAAAAGGCCCATGGCGCGCACGGACTATCCGAGGGAGCCGGTCCCCCTGGAGAATCTCTCCGTCAAGTTCATGAAAGCGTCCTGTTTCGTGCCGGTTTCCCTGGAGGGCCACACGCTCCGGATCGCGGTCGCCGATCCCGGAGACAACTATCCCGTCGACGCCCTCCAGTTCGCCTACGGCCTCGCCGTCGAGGCCCGTCCGGGCAAAACGGAGGATATCCTCCAGGCCATCGAAAACCTTTACGGCGCCGGCAGTCAGTCCCTGGAGACCATCATCGAGGAGGCGGGCCGGGACGTCTACGAGATCAGCCCGGAGCGGGAGGCAGATGTCGACCACCTCCGGGACCTCGCCTCCGAGGCGCCCATCATCCGCCTGGTCAACCGGTTGATCCTCAAGGCGGTGGAGGCGCGGGCCTCGGACATCCACTTCGAGCCGTTCGAGAAGGAGTTCAATGTCCGGTACCGGATCGACGGCGTTCTCCACGAGGTCGAATCTCCACCGGCCCGGCTCCAGGCCGCCATCATCTCCCGGGTCAAAATCATGGCCAAGCTCGACATCGCCGAACGGCGGCTGCCCCAGGACGGTCGGATCAAGCTCAAGATCGGCGAGAAGGACATCGATTTCCGGGTCTCCACCATACCGACCATCTACGGGGAGAGCATGGTGATGCGGATCCTCGACCGGGAGTCTCTGATTCTCGATCTGAAGCAACTCGGTTTTCCCGAGGATGTATATACCCGCTACATCGAACTGATCTCCCAACCCTACGGGATGATCCTCGTCACCGGCCCCACCGGGAGCGGAAAAACCTCCACCCTCTATACCACCCTGGCCCGGATCAACACCCCGGAAAAGAAGATCATCACCCTCGAGGACCCGGTGGAGTACCAGCTCCGGGGGGTCAATCAGATCCAGGTGAGCACGAAGATCGGCCTGACCTTCTCCAGGGGGCTCCGCTCCATCGTCCGCCAGGACCCCGACATCATCCTGGTGGGGGAGATCCGGGACCGGGAGACGGCGGAGATCGCCATCCAGTCGGCCCTGACCGGCCACCTTCTCTTCAGCACCCTCCACACCAACGACTCGGCCGGCGCCGTCACCCGCCTGTTGGACATGGGCGTGGAGACCTTCCTCCTCGGTTCCACCCTGCTCGGCATCCTGGCCCAGCGGCTGATCCGGGTGATCTGCGGGAACTGCAAGCGATCCGTCACCCCGGAAGGCCGGCTCCTCCGGTCCATGAAGGCCGATCCGGAGGAGATCCAAGAGACCGTGTTTTACGACGGGGGAGGGTGCGAGGAATGCCGCAATACCGGGTTTCGGGGCAGGAGCGGCATCTTCGAGTACCTGGCCATCGACGATGAAATCCGCCGGGAGATCATCGCCCGGTCGAGCACCGAACGGATCCGGGAGATCGCCGCCGGCAAGGGGATGACCCCGCTTCGGGGGGACGGATGGCGGAAGGTCGTTCAGGGGGTGACCACGATCCCGGAGGTGCTCCGGGTCACCCTGGAGAACTGAGGATGCCGGTTTTCGCGTATAAGGCGGCCGACGGCGGCGGGCGCGTGGTGCGGGGATCCCTGGAATCCCCGGACGAGCGGAGCGTGGCCGGCAAGCTCCAGGAGATGGGCTATATCCCCATCCGGATCCGGGAGACCGGTGGGAATGCCGCATCGGTCTCCGGCCGGATCCTGAGCCTGGACGTTTCCGGGCTCTTTCGCGCGGCGTTTCTCCGGGCCTCCACCAAGGATGTCCAGCGGTTCACCCAGGATCTGGCCGCCCTCCTGGAGGCCGGCGTCCCCGTGGACCGGGCCCTGTCCATCCTCATCGACACCACGGAAAACCCCCGGTTTCGCCGGACCATCGAAGAGATCCTCAAATCGGTCCAGGGGGGCAGCTACCTCTCCGACGCCCTGGCCCGATATCCCAGGATCTTCTCGGAGTTCTACGTCAACATGGTCCGGGCCGGAGAGGCGGGGGGCGTGCTGGAGGCGGTGCTGGTCCGATTGGGGGATTTCCTGGAGAGCGCCCGGGAACTCAAGGAGTATATCACCTCCGCCCTGGTCTATCCCCTCTTTCTGGTCTGTGTGGGGGGGATCTCCATCATTATCCTGATGACCTTCGTGATCCCCAAGTTTTCCATCATCTTCTCCGACATGGGCGGAACCATTCCCCTCTCCACACAGGTGCTTCTCGCCCTGAGCGACGGGATCCGCCGCTACTGGTGGGCCATCCTGGCCGCCGCGGCCGGCATGGTCCTGGGATACCGACAGTATGCTCGAACCGAGTCGGGGAGACGGCGCATCGACCGGTGGAAGCTCGCCCCGCCGGTGGGCGGGGATCTGGTCCGGAACATCGAGATGGCCCGGTTTTCCAGGACCCTGGGCACGCTGACCCAGAGCGGGGTCCCCATCCTCCAGGCCCTGCGCCTGGTGAAGGGGATCATCTCCAACCGGATCATCGCGGGCGCCGTCGGTAACCTCCACGACCGGGTCAAGGAGGGGGACCGGCTCTCCCAGTCCTTGCGGGAAGGGGATCTCTTCCCCTCCCTTGCCGTCCAGATGATCATGGTGGGGGAGGAGTCGGGGAAGCTGGACGAGATGCTGCTCCGGGTGGCCGAGAACTACGAGAAGGTCGTTCGGAACACCATCAAGCGCCTCATCAGCTTCCTGGAGCCGGCCATGATCCTGGTTATGGGACTGATCGTGGGATTCATCGTGATCTCCATGCTCATGGCCATCTTCAGCATCAACGAAATGCCATTTTAGGAGTACGGAATGGAATACATGGAAACCAAGGAGAGCGGCTTCACCCTCATCGAGCTGCTGATCGTCATGGTGATCCTGGGCCTTCTGGCGGCCCTGGTGGCGCCCAAAATGTTCGGAAAGACGGTCTCCTCGAGACAGAAGGCGGCCAAGGCCCAGATCTCGTTGTTCGAAACGGCGGTGGATACGTTTCGCCTGGACACCGGAAGGTTCCCAACCACGGAGCAGGGGTTGAGGGCACTGCGGAATCAGCCCGACGGAATGGACAAGTGGGACGGCCCCTATCTGCCCAAGGAGGTGCCTCTGGATCCCTGGGGCAATCCGTACATGTACCAGTACCCCGGGGCGCACGGCGATTATGACATCCTCTCCCTGGGCGCCGATGGGACGCTGGGGGGGGAGGAGGAGAACACCGACATCGTCAGTTGGAAAAATCTTGGGGAATGATGCGGGCATCCGTCCGTGTCCGAAGCGGTTTCACTCTCCTGGAACTCCTGGTGGTTCTGGTGATCATCGGTCTTGCGGCCGGTTTTGTCGGCCCACGGCTCGCGGGTTCCCTCGGGGGGGTGCAACTGAAGACGGCATCCAAAAAGGTCGCCGGGGTGTTGAGATATGCGAGGAGTCGAGCCACCGCGGAGAGCGTGGGGTACCGGACGATGTTCGATGCCCGAAGGGGAGTGCTCCGGGTGGAGCCCGATCCTGAAAACAGGGGGCCGGCCCGCTGGGAGGGAACCATCCCGGAGGAGGACGGGATATCCGCCCAACGCTATCGACTGCCGGATGGGGTTCGTTTTCGCCGAATGGAAACCGGTATCGGGGAATCCACGGAGACGTCGGTATTGGAAATCTATTTTTTTCCCAGCGGCGGCAGCAGTGGAGGACGCGTTTATCTGTCCGATGGAACCGGTGATCGGTACAGGGTGGAAGTCGATTTCATCACCGGAACGGTCCGTCTGGAGACGGGTGGAGATGATATCTCCTAGAGGGGGCCTCCCCGTGGCGCCGCACCGTGGTTTCACCCTGATCGAAATCCTTGTGGCCATGATGGTCCTGTCCATCTGCATCACCGTTATCCTCCAACTCTTTTCCGGAGGCCTTCGGTCGAGCCGGCTTTCCGATGACTACACGCGGGCCGTATTCCTGGCCGCCGAGAAAATGGAGGAATTGCTTTTACGGGACCGGCTGGGGGAGAAATCCGTGGAGGGAGACTTCGAGGGGGGATACCGTTGGGCCGCCCGCATCAGGCCCGTGACGGATGATGCCGCGGAAGCGGCTATCCGGGAGCGCCGGGGTCTGTTCGATATCTCGGTGGACGTGCTTTGGAAGGAGGAGGAGCGGGAGAAGCGCTTCCGCCTTCAAACGCTGAAATATGCCTGGAAGCTCCAGGAAGAATCATAAACCCGAAGGGGGCTCCGGATTCACTCTTCTGGAACTGCTCATCTCCATGACCATTTTGTCGGTGGTCGTGGTTCTCGCATTCGGGGCCTTTCGAATCGGTGTGAGGGCTTGGGAACGGGGGGAAAAGGATATCGAAAGCCGCCAGCGGTATCGGATCGTTCTCGATATGATCAAGCGGCAGATCGCATCGATGAGAATCGAGGACACGCGGATCCACGGAGAAAAAGTGTTCGTGGTCGGCGATGACCATTCCCTTTCGTTCGTATCCGACATCCCGGTGAATCCGAGGAATATTCACGGGCCGGTGTGGGTCAAATATGTGGTGGACGGGATCCGGGGAAACGAGCGATTGACGTTCCATGAACGGAACACCATCGAGATCTCCGGAGAAGAGGATTGGCGGAATCCCGGTGAAGACGACTTCCATCTGCTGCTACCGGAAGCCCACCGAATTTATTTCGAATACCTGAAGTCCGTCGAAGAGGAAGGCTTTCTGGAATGGCAGTCCCAATGGGATCCGGAGATCGACGCGGCCTTCCCCCTGGCCGTTCGGCTAACGTTTCTGGAGGAACCCGGGAAACAGCCCCTGAAGATTCTGGCACGATTTCCGCATAACCCAAATCGATGATCGAACTTTATGGAAATTCGAAAGGGATCGCCCTGTTCTTGGTGCTTTGGGTACTGACGCTTCTTTCCGTGATCGTGGGGGAGTTCTGCCATGCCATGAGAACGGAGGTGAACATCACCCGGAATTACAAAGAGAAGATCCAGGCGTATTATATCGCCCATGCCGGCCTCCAGTCCGCCATCGAAGGCTTGACCGAGGTTCGGAACAGACCCGCGAGTATTTCTACGACGGAGGTAGACAACGGCTGGAGGTGGCGAATCAACACGGACCTTCCCGAAGTTTCCTTCGGGGTTGGATCCTATCAGGTCCGGATCGACAATGAAGCGGGAAGAATCGATCTCAACGGGGCCGATGCCGCCCTCCTTTATATGATGCTGCAACCTTTCGACATGGAGGAGGAGAAGAAACGGATCATCGTCGATTCGATTCTGGACTGGCGGGATCCGGACAGTTTTCACCGGTTGAACGGGGCCGAGGATGAATACTACCGCGGATTGCCCGATCCCTATGAAGCGACGGACGGACCGTTCAGCTCCGTGGAGGAGTTGCTTCTGGTCCGGGAGGTTACACCGGCCCTTTTCCACGGCGGTCTACGAGAGATGGTGACGGTAACCCCGGTGATGCCCTCCCCGCGAGGAGATCGAAACGCCGAGACCGGGAAACAGGGCGCCGAAAACCGGATCAACATCAATGCCGCTCCCCCAAGGGTGCTCCTGGCGCTGCCCAAAATCGACCCGACCGTACTGGAACAGATCCTGGAATTCCGCGCGGAAAAGGATTTTCGGTCCGCATCCGAGATCGTGACCGTTGTGGGAGGAGAGGTCTATGCGGCCATCCGTTCCCACATCACCCTGGAAGAGTCTCCCTTCTATTTTATCCGATCGAGCGGTCACCTTGCCGGGAGCCGTGTTGAATCCCGGCTCGGGGCGATGATTTTCATGGACGAGAATCTGGAAGAGAAATATCGCATCGTGCGGTGGATGGACCGGATATAACCGAGGATCATTCATGATCTTTCAAGAGAGCCTGGGCATCGACATCCAAGATCGGAGCGTGACCATCGCCCATCTGAAACGGACCCTCCGAGGGGCGAAGCTGATCCACCACGCCAGGTATGCCCTTGGCACCGAGGAAGGAAACGAGGCCAGGCTCCAATCGATCCGACAGTTCTTGATCGATTTCATGAAGGAGTACCACATCTCCTCCCCTTCCATCTTCCTGGCCCTGGGAGAGAAACGGACGATATCGAAGCAGATCGAACTGCCGGCCATTGTCAAGGAGGATCTCCGGACGACCCTCACCTATGAACTGGAAAAGCACGTGCCGGTTCCGGAGAACGAGGTCCACTTCGACTACCACCTGCTGGCGGAAGATCGGGAAAAGCTGACCCTGCTGCTGGTTGTCATCAAGAAGAAGGATCTTCAACCCTACCTCGATGTCGCAAGGGCCGTTCCGGGCGGGTGTTCCGGCATCGAAATCGATCGGACCGCCGCCGCAAACTGGCTCGCCTATGGCGGTAATGGCGGCGGTAAAGATCGGTTGACGACCTGGCTGCAAAAGGGGTACGACGCTGAAGCCATGGGCTCCGATTCGTTCAAAATGCCCTTGCCCTCCATGGATTTGGCTCCCGCGGTGGGAGCGGGGATCAAGGGCATGGGGGAGCCGACGGTCGATATCAATCTGTTGCCGGAGGCGTTCCGGAAAAAGCCGAGCCGGATCGGCCGGTACCTGTTTCTCGTTCTGACCGGCATCACGATCCTGGCCCTGCTGGCGCTGGTGGGCGGCCACCTCGTCAAACAACGGATGGCGATCAACACCATCGATGCGCGAATTGCCCAGCTCCGCGGGACGGTGGACGCCTATGATCGTTTGCAGGAACGAAAGCAGGTTCTGGAGACCCGGATGGACTATCTGGAGAGCGTCGTCGGCCGCCGGGTTTCGGTGCTCGAAGTGGTGGCGGAATTGACCCGGACCGTTCCGGAAACCGCGTGGGTCCGGGATCTCAAAATCGACGAAAAGGGCGTGGAGATCGAGGGAAACGCGGAGTCCGCCTCGGAGCTGATCGCCCTGATCGAGTCCTCTCCTCTTTTTTCGGATGCGGTTTTCCTCTCCACCATCACCAAGGAGCGGGATGGCATGGAGAAGTTTCGCATCGGATTCAAGCTGGAGACCTGATCCATTGAAGCTTCCTTCCAACAGAACCGTCCGGTTGTTGATTGTCGGGGCGCTTCTGCTTTCCATCGGAGCGATCTATCGCTTCTATCCGACAATCAAGGGTGTATTTTTTCTGGAAGAAGAGATTGCCGTCAAAACCCGGCAATTGCGGAAGTTTCAAAAGATCGAGGCGGAAAAACGGCGCCTGGAAGCCTCACTGGCCTCGTTGGTTCGGTCCATCGATGTCGCGGAATCCGGCTTTTTGAACGGACAGACGCCTGCCCTCGCAGCCGTCGATATCCAGAATCTGGTCAACAACATCGCCCGGAGGAGCGAGGTGGAGATCCAGCGGATGCGGGTCCTGGCGCCCCGGGAAAGCGAAGAGGAGAACGAGGCCCTGCGAAACTATGTCCGGGTACCCGTCCAGGTGACGCTCAACGGGAACATCCGGCAGATCAAGGAGATCCTCTACGGGATCGAGAGTTCACCGAAGCTCCTGTCGGTGGATGAACTCCGGATTCGGGTGGTGAGCCAGCAAGATCCTCGCAATCTCTTCTGCCTTTTCACGGTCAGCGGCCTGATGAAGGGCACGACGGAACCGAGTTGAAGGAGAACCCATGTCCCTGAAGGTCTGGCTGATCAATCTGGCACTGATCATCGTCTCCACCTTCCTCGTTTTGGAGGCCCGGGAGATGTGGACGATGAGAAGACAGCCCGACCACGATCCACCGGTCGGGGACGTAAGTATCCAGGGGGAGGCAAAGCCTCTTCGAAGAAACGATCCGGCGGAGTCCCGGTTCAATGTCGCCGTGGACGGAAATCTCTTCTCCCCGGAGCGGAAGGAGTATGTCCCGCCGGTGGAGGAGACGGAGCCGGCGGAACCGGAAGTCAAGAGCCTTCTGGTGAAGGGGAAAAAGATCGTCCTCCATGGGGTCATCCTCATGGATGGGTATAGGAAGGCGCTCATCAGCAACCCGGATCGCAAATCGGATGAACGGAAGGATCTTTGGGTAACGGAAGGCGGGGACATTGGGGGCTTGAAAGTCGAAGCCATTCGGAACGAGAGCATTCTTTTATCCGAAAAGGGGGACCGGTATGAGATCCGCCTGTACGAAAAGGACAAACCCCGAGCCTCCGGATTCGCCTCTCGAGGTACAAGTGAACGAGGTACAAGTGAAGGGGAGGGCACAGGGGAACCGATGGTGATCGAAACAGGGGAGGCCAAGCCGAAACCAGAAAAAAAAGAGGCCCCCGGCTCCTCCGAAGTGGAAGCGGACGGAGAATATGAAATCATTCAGACCCCATTCGGGGAGATCAAGCGAAAGAAGCGGAGTTGATTCGACATCGATGGTTCATGAAACGACACGGATGCACCATTTTTTTCCTTTTTTGCCTATGCGCCGCTGCACTCACTGGGGTTCAGCCGGGATCACCACTCCATGCCCAGGAGAGTCCACATGACGAAAACAGCCAAACCGGAGAGGTGGTTCTCAATTTCGACGACGCCGACCTCTACGAGGTGATCCGAACCTTTGCCGAGATCCTGAACATCAACTACATCGCCGATCCCGGGCTCCGAGGGAAGGTGACCATCCACACGGCCGGGGGCGTCGACCGGCGGGATCTTTTCCCCATTTTCTACCAGATTTTGCGCGCCAACGGGCTTACAGCCGTCAGAGACGGGAACCTCTACCATATCCTTCCCCTCAAAGAGGCCCCTCGAAGCCCCATCGAAATACGGATTACAGGATCAGCGGGAGAGGCGCCTCCCGTTCCCACCGGGCAGACGGTAATTCAGATAGTTCCGCTGAGCTTTATCTCCGTGGAGGAGATCACCAAAATCCTCACCCCCTTCCTTTCGGCCGATGGATCGATCATCTCGCACCGGGATTCCAACACGCTGCTGATCGTCGACCGGCGGGAGAACATCCAAAAGGCGTTACAAATCGTCGATGTCTTTGATGTCGATGTGTTCGGGGATTACCTCCACCATTTTTATACCCCCGACTTCATCGGTGCCGAAGAGGCGGCGAAAACCCTCGGCGACATCTTCTCCTCCTACCGGATCACAAAGGAGGAACTCAACTTCATCGTCCTGGAGAGAATGAACCTCTTGATGATCATCAGCCGGGAGCGGCGACTGATGGATCGGGCGATCGAGTTCTTGAAACAGATCGACGTGGAGACCGCGGATGTCGAGCCCCGCATCTTCATCTATTCGGTGAAGAACGGGCAGGCGGCGGAGCTGTCCGAATTGCTGAACGGGATCTTCACCGCGGGCGGGGGAGGGGAAGAGAAAGCAAAGGGGGCCAAGACGTCGACCGGAAAGGGGGAAGCTGAACCGGAAACGGCGCCCATCGAAACCCCTTTCGGCACCATCGGCCAGGAAAAATCCGAGCCGGCATCCGGCCGGAGACGGCCGGCGGCCGGCGGGAACCTCTATGAATCCGGCACCCTGACGGCCAAGGTGAAGATCACTCCGGACGAAATCCGAAACGTGTTGATCATCGAGGCGGTTCCCAGGGACTATCGGATCATCAAATCGATCCTGGACCGGATCGACATCCTGCCCAGGCAGGTTCTGATCGAGGTCACCATCGCCGAGATCAAGCTCGACGCCAAAACGGATCTCGGCGTGGAGTGGTCCTACCTCAAAGGGTCCGGGGGTCAGCCGGAGACCTCCCTTCTGAGCGCCTCCGTGGGAAGCTCGGGGCTCCAATACACCATCGGTGAAGTGGGCCGGTGGACCTCCGCCCTCTCCGCCCTGGCCACGGAGAACAAGGTCAACATCATCTCTTCCCCCAGCGTCCTGGCCTCGGACAACAAGGAGGCCAAAATCAACATCTCCACCGAGGTGCCGGTGGCCAGCGCGCAATACCAGTATGATTCCGGCAGCGATCCGATCATTCAGACCAACATTCAGTATCGGAACACCGGTGTGATCCTCTCCGTGACACCACACATCAACGAACACGGGCTGGTGAGCATGGACATCAGCCAGGAGGTGAGCGAACAGAGCGAATCCGTCCAGGTGGGCAACGAGAGCATGCCCTCCTTTTTCAAACGGAGCGTCAATACCTCCCTCACGGTTCATCACGCGCAGACCATCGTCATCGGCGGACTGATCCGCCAGAACGTCAATGACGGCCGCACCGGGGTTCCATGCCTGGGAAGTATTCCCGGCCTGGAGTTTCTCTTCGGGCGCGCATCCTGGTCCAAGGACAAGACCGAGTTGATCATTCTCATCACGCCCCAGGTGATCCGGACCCTGGAGGAGGTCGATCTGGTGACCGAGGAGTTCAAAAGTAAGGTGGGGGAGGTCATGGTCCTGCCGAAGGGTACGCGATGACTCATACGAAGGGCAGGCGGCATTGCGTACACCCGGGAAGGTTGTCGGATCGAAAAAGACGACACCGAACTTGATGTGGAATGGTTTTGAAAAAAGCGGGGCACAGGTCGCTTCCGGCCATCGTTCTCCTGTGGATGGTTCTCATCCTTTTTCCTTCCCTTCCATGCGCCCGGGAAGGGTCGCCACTGCGTTTGGATGTCTGGGTTTCCCGCGAGATCAAGCCATATCTACAGGCCCTTGAGGGGATTCACCGGTTCTCCGATGCCGATCCGAACGTGATGGTTGGGGTTCATCGTCTCTATGAGACCGGGGCAACCACCGATTTTCAATTGGAGCAAGCAACGGAAGGCGGCGAAAATGGAACGATGATCGCCATCGGACCTGAAGCGACGGATCTCCTCTGGAATGAATCGGCGGTTGCCGACCGGCCCAAAGTCTACGGCATGGTGCTCAACCCGGAGGAGGTGATTCGCAAAAGCGGTGAGACCTGCGGAATTTCCCTCAGGATCCCGGTGGCGATTCAGCTCGGGGAGATCCAGAAGGCGCTGCCGTTCATCCAGCGGATCGGTCTCCTCTACAATCCGGCACACAACGCCGATTTTTTCCGTACAGGCGAATCCGCCGCCGCTTTTCTGGGGCTCGACATCGTGGCCCTTGCCATCTCCGATCGAAGGGAGATTCCGGCGGTGCTCCGGAAAAACTGGAAGGGCATCGACGCGTTATGGCTGATACCGGATCGGACGGTGATCTCGGAGCGGCTCATCGAGTACATCATCAAGGAGGCGGTGTTGCAAAAGGTGCCGGTCATCGGATATAATCGTTTCTTTCACGATTCGGGCGCTGTGGTCTCCTTCGTGTTCGACTACGAGCGGTTGGGCTTCCAGCTCGCGAAGATCGCCGTGGAACGGTGTGTGACCGGTATCTGCCCCGACCGGATTCCCGCCTTTGAAACCTGGATCAACGAGGAGGTCGCCCGGAGGCTCGGCCTCGGCGTCCCCGCCGGAGCGGCCAACCGGGACAAGAGGTGATGAAACGCTTCGGAATCCATTTCCGCCTGCTCCTTTCGGCAATCCTTTTGATCTGCTGCACGACCTTCGCCATGGGGTTCCTCGGTGTGAGTATCATCCACCGTTTCGTGCAGTCCCGGTTCGAGGAGCGCATCCAGTTTCTGACCAAATACCTGGCCCTCAATGCGGAGCTGGGGATCCTCATCGACCACGGGCCGATGCTGGAAGAGCTGGCGAGAAATCTGCTGTCGGAAAAAGACATCGCCGGCGTGATGATCCTCAATGGGGAAGGGGAGGTGCTGGCCCGTGTGAAAAGGGACATCGGCCGCTCCCTGTCCACCATCGAGGCGCCCGTTCTGGTGAAACAGTCCCATGAGGACAATATGGCGTTTCAGTGGGGCGGGGGAAAGCAGCAGCAACGGGAATTCATCGGCAACGTCCGGGTCACCTACACCACACGCGAGATCGAGGGGCTGCTGGGGACACTCAAGCGCCGATTCGTCTGGGTGTCCCTTGGATTGACGGTGGCGTGCCTCATCTTCTTCTATTTCATATCAAGATCCCTGGTATCGCCGATTCTGAAACTGGCGCAAGCCGCCCGGCAGGTCGCCGCGGGAAACACCCATATCCGGGTCGAACCTTCCCGGATACCGGAGACCCGGGAGCTGGCCCTCTCCTTCAATGCCATGCTCGACTCCCTGGAATCGAATCGGCGCGCGCTGGAGGAGGCCCATCGGGAGATGCTCCGGAAGAACACCCTGGCGGAGATCGGCAAGTTCTCCATGATGATCGCCCATGAGGTGAAGAACCCCCTCGGCATCATCAAAAGCTCCTTCGACATCCTCAAAAAAGGGATTTCGGATTCGCCGAACCACCATACCCTCACCGGCTATATCGAGGATGAAATCGGCCGCCTCAATCAGCTCATCGAGGCCTTTCTCCAGTTCGCCAGGCCGGCCAGGCCCTCTTTTCAACAGGTGGACGCCAATGAGCTGGTCCGGGAATGCGTCACCCGTTTCGAACTGCAGGCCCTCGACCATCGGACGGCGGTGGAGAAAGAGATCTCGGCGTCGCCCTGCCCCATCCGTCTCGACGCGGATCTGATGACGCGCTGTCTCCATAACCTTCTGAAAAATGCCTCGGAAGCCAGCGAAGAGGGGGGGCGGATCATCGTCTCGGCCCGGCGGGAGAACGGATACTGGCGGATGGCGGTGCAAGACGAGGGCAAGGGGATCGATCCGGACCATCGGGAGAAGGTGTTCGACCCCTTCTTCACCACCCGGGCCAAAGGGACCGGTTTGGGGCTCGCATTCGTGTCCCAGGTGGTCCGAGCCCACAG
>CAYSLC010000064.1:0-5264 GCA_964431545.1 uncultured Desulfobacteraceae bacterium
ATTTAATCCCCGCCATTTAACGAGTAGCAGGAACCTCGACATGCAGCCGATGCTTCTTTACCTCCGTCGAAGCCGTTTCGCCCCCATTTTGGTTGGAGAGCAAAAGCGCACGGAAGGTTTATGGGAAAGAGCGCTTTGCCGTTTCAAGGAGTAATTTAAATTCTCCCAGCCCCGTTGTCAAGATCTCTATCCCCATTTTGAAAACATGTTCTATTTCGATATGGTCGCGCAAATCAGGAACTTGCATTCTGAAGGGATCTACCGTATGTTACCGCACGCATTGGATGCTCGAAATCGCTATCCTTTCGGAAAATTGGGGACAAGAACCTCTCTGTGATTTCTGAATAATTCTTGACCCTATAATATGGTCATGTTAGTCTTCAAACATGGTCACGATATTCGGAGGAGAACCCATGAACCAGTGGAACATTTCCGAGGCTAAGGCAAAGTTCGCCCAAGTGGTCCTTTCAAGCGGAGAAACCCCCCAGATCATCTGCAACCGGGGAAAACCCATCAGCGCCATGATCCGCATCGACCTCTTCCATGAATTGATGGCGCTCCGGAGGAAAAGTGAAAAACCGACCGTGGCGGAGTTGCTGGATGAATTGAAGGATATCCGCCGATTCGAAACCGTGGACATCGAGATTCCGTTAAGGCGCGACCGCCCGAATCCGATCGAGGATCCATCCGATGAAATGGCTCTGTGACACCAATGTCATCGCTGAGGTGTTCAAAAAAGCGCCGAACCCGAAAGTCGTCGAGTGGATTTCGGCTCGGACCGAGATCTTTCTGAGTGTCATTACGGTGGAGGAGATCCATTGCGGGCTATCCCACAGGAACGCCGCCAGGCAGATGGAATGGTTCGACAAATTTACCACGATGCGCTGCCGGGTCCTTCCGGTCACGGAAGATGTCGCCAAAGGATGTGGAATGCTGCGTGGCAGATTCCTTCGAAAGGGCGTCACCCGATCCCAGGCCGATCTCCTCATCGCCGCCACCGCCCTCCACCATCAGCTCTCCTTGTCCACCAGAAACGAACGCGATTTTCAAGACTGCGGGATCCCCATCCTCAACCCGTTTCCGGAATAAGAGGTGCGATCCATTGACAACCCACCCTCCATGTTTATTGTTATTTCGAATAAGATTAGAGTGTTAAAATCAATATCCGCCCATGGGCGGATCGATGGAACAATAGAACAAGGAGGCGAAGAAGATGCGTTTCGATAAATTTACCCTGAAATCCCAGGAGGTGATCCAGAAGGCCCAGGCCAACGCCTCCCAGCACGGGAACCAGCAGATCGAGCCCGAACACCTGCTGGGGGGGATGCTGGAGGAGCCCGAGGGGGTGGCCCGCGCCATCCTCAGGCGGCTCGGGTCCTCCCCCAACGCCGTGGTCCAGGAGCTGGCCCTGGCCATCGACAAGCTGCCCAAGGTGAGCGGCGGAACCGACGTCTACCTCTCCAGCCGGTCCAAGAACGTCCTCAACGCCGCCTTCTCCGAGGCGTCGTCCATGAAGGACGAGTACGTCAGCGTGGAGCACCTGCTCCTGGCCGTGGTGGAGGAGAAGGGCGGCGACGCCGCGCGGATCCTCAAGAAAAACGGCATTACCCGGGACGCCGTGCTCCGGGTCCTCCAGGACATCCGGGGAAACCAGCGGATCACCGACCCCAACCCCGAGGAGAAGTACCAGGCCCTGGACAAGTTCAGCCGGGACCTCACCGACCTCGCCCGGAGGGGAAAGCTCGACCCGGTCATCGGCCGGGACGACGAGATCCGCCGGATCGTCCAGGTGCTCTCGCGCCGGACCAAGAACAACCCCGTGCTCATCGGCGAGCCCGGCGTGGGCAAGACCGCCATCGTGGAGGGGCTGGCCCAGCGGATCGTGGCCGGGGATGTCTCCGAGAGCCTCAAGAACCGCCGGCTGGTGGCCCTCGACATGGGCTCCCTCATCGCCGGGGCCAAGTACCGGGGCGAGTTCGAGGACCGGTTGAAGGCGGTGCTCAAGGAGATCGAGACCGCCGAGGGGGAGATCATCCTCTTCATCGACGAACTCCACACCCTGGTGGGCGCCGGCGCCGCCGAAGGAGCGGTGGACGCGTCCAACATGCTCAAGCCGGCCCTGGCCCGGGGGACCCTCCGGTGCGTGGGGGCCACAACCTTGAAGGAGTACCGGAAGCACATCGAAAAGGACGCGGCCCTGGAGCGGCGGTTCCAGCCGGTCCTGGTCCGGGAGCCCAACGTGGAGGACACCGTCTCCATCCTGCGGGGGCTCAAGGAAAAGTATGAGGTCCACCACGGGGTCCGGATCATGGACTCGGCCATCATCGCGGCGGCCTCCCTGTCGGACCGGTACATCACCGACCGGTTTCTGCCCGACAAGGCCATCGACCTCATCGACGAGTGCGCCTCCAAGCTGCGCATCGAGATCGACAGCATGCCCGCCGAGATCGACGAGGTCCAGCGGCGGATCATGCAGGCGGAGATCGAGCGGGAGGCACTGAAAAAGGAGAAGGACAAGGCCTCCAAGGAGCGGGTCCAGAAGATCGAGGCGGAGCTTGCCGACCTGAATGACGAACTCAAGGCCATGAAGACCCGGTGGCAGAGCGAAAAGGACGTCATCGACGAGATTCGCAAGGTCAAGGAGGAGCAGGAGCAGATCGGCGTGGAGGAGGGCAAGGCCGAGCGGGCCGGGGACCTGGCCCGGGTCGCCGAACTCCGGTACGGCCGCACCGCCGAACTCAACCGGCGCCTGGAGGAGGCCAATGCCCGCCTGGTGGAGATCCAGAGCGAGGGCAAGATGCTCAAGGAGGAGGTGGACGAGGCGGACATCGCCGAGGTCATCTCCCGGTGGACCGGGATCCCCGTCAGCAAGGTGCTGGAGGGGGAGCGGACCAAGCTGGTGGAGACCGAAGAGCGGCTGGAGAGCCGGGTGGTGGGCCAGAAAGAGGCCATCGAGGCGGTGGCCAACGCCGTGCGGCGGGCCCGGTCCGGGCTCCAGGACCCCAACCGGCCCATCGGATCCTTCATCTTCATGGGGCCCACCGGCGTGGGCAAGACCGAGCTGGCCAAGGCCCTGGCGGAGTTCATGTTCGACAGCGAATCGGCCATGGTCCGCATCGACATGTCCGAATACATGGAGAAACACGCCGTCTCCCGGCTCATCGGGGCGCCCCCGGGGTACGTGGGGTATGACGAGGGCGGCTACCTCACCGAGGCGGTGCGGCGGCGGCCCTACTCGGTGGTCCTCTTCGACGAGATCGAGAAGGCCCACCCCGAAGTCTTCAACGTCCTGCTCCAGATCCTCGACGACGGGCGGATGACCGACGGCCACGGCCGGACGGTCGATTTCAAGAACACCATCATCATCATGACCTCCAACGTGGGCAGCCAGTTCATCCAGGAACTCGAGGAGAGCCGCCGGGCCGAGATGGAGAACCGGGTCATGGACGCCCTCCGGGCCTCCTTCAAGCCGGAGTTTTTAAACCGGATCGACGAGATCATCATCTTCCACAACCTGAGCCCGGAACAGATCGGGGCGATCGTGGAGATCCAGATGGAGCGGCTCCGGGACCGGCTGGCGCCCCTGAAGATCACCCTGGAACTCTCCGACGCGGTCAAGGAATATCTGGCCGAGAAGGGGTACGACCGGGTGTACGGGGCCCGTCCCCTGAAGCGGGCCATCCAGAAGTACCTGGAGAACCCGCTCTCCATGGCGATCCTCAAGGGGGAGATCCCCGAGGGGTGCCGCCTCCGGGCCGGGATGGAGGACGGAACCGTGGTGTTCAACCAGTGCGGAATCGTCGAATAGAGACGCAAGCGATTGCCGGCCGCGTGGGGCGCGCCCCCGCGCGGCCGGCTTTTTTTGTGATCCCCCGGCCGGCCCGGCGATCCTCCCTGAACCCGACCCCCCATTGAAAGGAGACCCTTGCCCATGTCCACCCCAGCCGCGTCCCGGATCCAGGAGGAGCTGGAGCGCCGGATTCTCCACGGTCTTTCCTGTGAATGGGAGGCGGCCGTGGCGGACCTCGACGTAGCCTACCGCCGCATGATGGTCAAGCCGCTGTTCAAGATCCGCTCCATGAAGCGGAAGTTGGGAGCCTGGTCGGGCCACCTGCGGGAGATCTGCCTCAGCCGGGACCTGGTTCTCAACCGGCCGTGGGACAGCGTCCGGGAGGTCCTCCGCCACGAGATGGCTCACCAGCTGGCGCGGAAGCTCCTGGGGGGGCGGGAGGAGCCGCCCCACGGTCCGCTCTTTCGCCGGGCCTGTCTTCTGCTCCGGGCCGACCCCAGGGCCTCCGGCGGATACCCGACCCTGGAGGAGGTGGTCTCCGGCGCCGCCGAGCCCGGGGAGGACCGGATCCTGCGGCGGGTGAAGAAGCTGATGGCGCTGGCCGGCAGCGGCAACGCCCACGAGGCCGAGGCGGCCCTGGTCAAGGCCCGGGAACTCATCGCCCGCCACAACGTCGATCTGCTGGCGACCGCCGAGCCCGATTTCGTGAGCGTCTTCCTGGGCCGGCCGGCCCTGCGCCACCGGCGCGAAACCTACGCCCTGGCCAACCTGATCCAGGAGCACTACTTCGTGGCCGGCATCTGGATCCCCGCCTACGTGGTGGAAAAGGGGCGGATGGGCCGGGTCCTGGAGATCAGCGGGACCCTCGACAACGTGAGGCTGGCGAGCTACATCCACGACTTCGTCTCCCGGTTCATCGGGACCCAGTGGGCCGACTACAACCGGGACAAACGCCTGACCCACCACCGGCGCACCGACTTCGCCCTGGGGGTGGTGGACGGCTTCCGGATTCAGTTGGAGGCCCGCAAGGGGGAGGTGGAGGCGGCCCTGGGGGAGAAGGCCCGGGATCTGGTCCCCATGAACGACCCCCGGTTTCAGGGGTACATGGCCCACCGATACCCCCGGACCCGGAGCTTTCGACGGGGCGCGGCGAGCCGGGACGACGGCGTGCGGAAGGACGGGAAGCGGGTCGGCGAGGACCTGGTGATCCACGAGGGGGTGGACGAGTCCGGCAACCGGAGGCGGCTGCTGACGGAGTGATCGGTCAGATCAGGCGTTGCCCTTCTTGGAATGGCGATCCCACCATCGCTCCGCATCCTTCAAGTCCTGAAAGTCGAGGATGCTCTCGCCGAACCGATCCAGCAGATCCGCCCTCGAATCCTTCAGCCGTTTTTCCAGGGCGGGGGAGATGCCGCCAAACCGCTTGTTGAGCAGCCGCTGAATCAATGCCATTCGGCCTTCAACACGACCTTCC
>CAYSLC010000064.1:5364-15356 GCA_964431545.1 uncultured Desulfobacteraceae bacterium
TTGGTCATGTAGCACAGCAGTCGAAAGATGATCCAATAATCCGGCGTGCTCTGGTGTTCGAAAAGAATGTATAGAAACGCGAGTTTTCCCCTGATCCGCGTCCGGTAGACGATATCCGAATGCTTTTCCGCCAGCTTTTCATCCACATAGCTCCGGTTGTTCAGCTTCAGGTATCGGAAATCGATCACCTCTACGATCTCTTTCGGAAAATAGTGCCGGAAGAAGTTTTTGGCCAGTTCCCTCTTCTGAAAGGCCGCCTTGAAGCCGGCATCGTGGGGCGTCGCCGTGGCATTTTCGAACGCTTTGCCGATTTTGCTCATGAGGATCGTTCCTTTAAGGAGACATTTTGTCCATTATACGGGAATCGATCAGGGAATCAAAGTGCTGTCTGGTAAATGCCCCCCCCGCTTTGTTTTTCAGGGTTCCATCCCGTCGAGAACCGCGCGGATCGTCTCCGCCCCAAATCCCCGGGACCGGAGATACTGGTATGCCCGGGCCCGCCGTTTCCGGGAATCCTTCTCCCGGTCCAGGGAGTTCCGCCGCCGGGTCAGGGCTTTTCGGGCCCGGTCGGCGTCGTCTTCGGGCGATCCGATCTCTTCCATCAGCGCGTCCGCCAAGGCCCGGTCGACCCCTTTTTCTGCCATTTTGTTCCGGATGTAGAAGGGGCCGTAGTTCTTGGTCCGGAGTTCCTGGAGGTAGCGGCGGGCCACGGTCTCGTCATCCAGATACCCGGCCGCTTGACAGGCGGCCACGGCCCCCGCCGCGGCCTCCGGATCGATCCCGCGCAGGGCCAGTTTCCGTCGGATCTCCCCCACGGTGTGATCCCGCCGGGCCAGCAGGCGCAGGGCCGTATCGGTGGCCTCACGAACGGCGCCGGGATCGGGCGCCGGTCCGTCCTCCTCCTTGGGCTTTTGAGCCGGCGGGCTTTCAGGCGTTCTAGGCATGGCGGGACCGGTGGATCGGTGTCGGATTTCAGATCATGGAAAAACCCCCTTGACAGGTCGGGGGCCAGGCATTATTATACTTTTCATCAAAACGACGATGCGGGGTGGAGCAGTCTGGTAGCTCGTCGGGCTCATAACCCGAAGGTCGGAGGTTCGAATCCTCCCCCCGCTACCATCATTCAGGGCCGGGAATCTCGATTCCGGCCTTTTTTTGTGCCCGCTCCCCACCCACGACCTACCGGCTCTCCTCGTAGGGGTACCAGTCCCCGGTGCGCAGCTTCTCCACCTTCATCACCGCCACCTCGTTGTTGACGGTGTTGAAGACCACCTTCCGGCCCCGTTCCCCCCCGACGTCCTCGGAGACCACGTTGATCCGCTCCCGGGCCAGGACCCGCCGGGCGGAGATGACGTTCTCCCGTCCGATGTTCCGGGGCGAGACCTCCCGGTTGTGGGCCCCGCCCAGGATCTGGGCTTCCAGGTGTTTCCGCTTGGAGCCGTCGTCCACCATCATGCGGATCAGGGTGAGGGTGGCCACGTTCCCGTAGACGGCGGTGGCCGCTTTGCGGTCGGAGGTATGGGGCAGCCTGAAGTGGTTCATGCCGCCCACCTTCCGCTTGCGGTCGTAGAGGCAGACCGAGACGCAACTGCCCAGGACTCCGGAGATGACGGCCGGCCGGGTGGCCATGAAGATGTAACCCGGCTCCAGGAAGTAATCCACGGGGATCAGACGGTCTTCGCTCTGTTTCATGGAGTGCTTCCTCGGAAGGGTCTATCCGGCGGCGCCCATGGCGCCCAGGGCGTTGATGATCTCCCGGGAGATGTTGGGAAGGGGGGTGACCCGGTTCACGGCGCCGAGTTTGATGGCCTCCCGGGGCATGCCGAAGACCACGCAGGTGGGCTCGTCCTGGGCCAGGGTATGGGCGCCGCTCTCCCGCATGGCCATAAGGCCTTTGGCCCCGTCGGCCCCCATGCCGGTGAGGATGACGCCGATGGCGTTGCGGCCGGCGTGTTTGGCCACGGAATGGAACAGGACGTCGGCGCTGGGGCGCTGGTAGTGGACGGGCGGCCCCTCCTTGACGCGCACCAGGTAGTTGGCGCCGCTGCGGTTTAAGACCATATGGCGGTTTCCGGGGGCGATGAGGGCCAAACCCGGAATGATGTGGTCGTTGTCCGCGGCCTCCCGGACCTCGATCCGGCACGATTCGTCGAGGCGCCGGGCAAAGGCGGTGGTGAAGTTTTCGGGCATGTGCTGGACGATGACGATCCCCGGACAGTTGAGGGGCATGCTCTGGAGCACCACTTCGATGGCCTTGGTTCCACCGGTGGAGGCGCCCATGGCGATGACCTTCTGGGTGGTGGTCTGGATGCGGAGCTGGGTCGATTTGAGAATCGGATCGGGCGCCTCCGGGACCGGGGCCCGGGCCCGGTCGGCGTTGATGCGGGAGGCGGCCGCCTCCCGGATGGCGTTGGCCAGGCTCCGGGAGACATCCTTGGTGGAGTAGGCGGAGCCCGGTTTGCACAACACCTCCACCGCCCCCAGATCGAGGGCCTTCAAAGCGGTTTCGCTGTTTTTTGGGGTGAGGGAACTCAGGACCACCACCGGCATGGGGTGGTGCTTCATCAGCTTGCCCAAAAAGGAGAGCCCGTCCATCCTCGGCATCTCCAGGTCGAGGGTGATGACGTCGGGGGAGAACTTGACGATCTTGTCCCGGGCGATGTACGGGTCGGCGGCGCTGCCGACGATTTCGATATCCCGGTATTTGGCCAGCTCCTGGGTCAGGATCTTCCTGACGATGGCCGAGTCATCCACGATCAGGACTTTGATCATCAGCGCACCTGTTCCCTCTTTCGCGCCGTGCCGGCCCCCGGCGGCCCCTGGCGGGTTACGTCACTGCCCATGGCGGACCCCCGGCGCCCTATTCGTCTTCCAGATGCATCATCGTCTTGATGGTGTCCCGGATCTTTTCGGGGGAGAACGGCTTGTGGATGAAGGCGGCTCCTTTCTCCTGAAGACGGTCCAGACGGGCCTTGCTTCCCTCGGTGGAGATGACGACGATGGGGGTGTCGCCGGTCTCGGGCTTAGCCCGCATCCGATCGATCATCTCCTCGCCGTTCATCACCGGCATGTTGATATCCACTATCACGAGATCGATCCAATGTTGGTCGAGAAGATCCAGCCCTTCCTGTCCGTTGCCGGCCTGAAAGGTATCTCCGAGGTCGAGGCCGCTCATCTTCAGGGATTTCAGGATCATGGCGCGCATGACCGCGCTGTCGTCAACAATTAGAACATTTATCGCCATCGAATAACCTCTTTGGACACAAATAATTTATGGTGGACAACGGGATTACACCGTTACGGTCAGCTCGCCCGTTGAGATATTGAATTGAACGGTCCGGTTGGCCGTACCCCCCACCTCTTCCGATTCCAGAAGGATGTTGTTTTTCCAGAGGATCTTTTTCAGCACGGCGTAGTTCTTCTCCCCGATCTTGAACATCTCGTTGTCCCCTTCGGGTCGGGAGCACCCCGTGGCCTTGACGATGAGCCTCGCCTTTTCCCCCCCCATACTATATACTTCTTCAAATAGCTTTGGAACCCCGGTGTCCACGAAGATGAACGGGTTGGATTCGGCCTTCTTGGGATCGGATTTGGACAGCGGCAGCATGGCGTGCAGGAGCCCCCCGACCTGCGCCGCGGGGTCGTAGGCGATCAACCCCAGGCTGGTGCCCAGCGCATAGGTCACGATGACGTCTCCCTTCTTCCCGACCTTCATGTCTCCGACTAAAACGATATGTTTCATTTATCCCTTTTGCTCCAGCGAGATTTTTGATGGACAGTCCTTCTCCACCCATGCCACGGGGGCCTATCCATTTGCAGATTAAAAAGATGGCCGATTCCAGGCCGTTTTGACGGCGGGATCAGTCTCATTCCCCCGTTCCGGGGGTGTCGTCCCTGTAGAACAGGATGTCGCACGGACCCTCTTCGAGGGCCAGCCGTGCCGATGCGGTGGGCGTGCCGGCGCCCGCCACCAGGTCCCCCGCGTCGGTGAAGATCGTCGGGGCCGCCACGTTGAAGACGATCTCCTTGCCGGCGATTTCGGGGAGCAGGTTGCCGCAGATGACGTTGATCAGCTCCTTCAAGGCGTCGTGGCGCTGCTCCTCCGTGGTCTCCCCGGGATCATCCAGGCCGAGCATGTTGCCGGCCAGTTCCGGCAGAACCTCCTCGGAGACCACCATGATCAGTTTTCCGTCGAATTTGCCGGAGAACGAGACGAGGGCGGCGATGCTGTCGGTATCGTCCATGGCCCCCCGCTCCTCCTCCCGGAAGGAGAAGATGAAGGCGAGTTTCTCCATGATATCTTCGGCCACCTGGTACAGTTTCTCTTTCGCTTGGACTGGATCACTCATCGCTGCCTCCGGTTTCCGTTATCGTTTTTATGGTATCCCGGATTTTCTCCGGTGAAAAGGGCTTGTGAATGAATGCGGCGCCCTTTTCCTGAAGGGGCTTGAGCCGTGCCTCGCTGCCCTCGGTGGAGATGATGAGGACGGCGACCCCGGAAAGGGCGGGATCGGCCTGGATCCGGTTGACCATCTCCTCGCCGTTCATCACCGGCATATTGATGTCGGCAATGACCAGATCCACTGTGGCGGATCGGAGAAGATCGAGCCCCTCCGCTCCGTTTCTCGCTTCGTGGATCTCCCCCAGGGGGGTCCCGCTCATCCGGAGCGACTTGATGATCATGGCCCGCATCACGTTGCTGTCGTCGACGACCAAGATATTCAGCGCCATCTTTCGTTCTCTGCTCCCTTTCCCGCCGATCGGACGATCGGCCGCTGGTTCCGGTTCGGTTTCCGTCCGGGGGGCCGGGGCCCCGGGCCGGTGCGCCGCAAAGGGGTCACATCAGCTGGTTGACCCACTGGAGGGTCTGGCTGGCCACCCATTCCAGGGTGGGCGGCTTGATTCCCAGGCGCCTGGCCGCCTCCGGAGACGGTTTGTACCGGAGCCCCTCCTTGCCCACGCCGATGCCCATGGACAGACAGAGGGTGTCGGCCACGTGGAGGATATCGGCCCGGGTGTCGGGCGGGTCCGCCGCCGCCGGCCGGTGGCTCCACCGGACCGCGTGGGCCAGTTGCTCCGGAAACCCCCAGCTCTCCAAAATCCGCGCGCTCACCTCGGCGTGATCGGTGCCGATCACCTGCCGTTCGGCCCCTTCGAAGGACTCCCCCCGGGCCGTGACGGAATCGATCTTCCCCTGGACCTGTCGGATCAGACGGCCCAGGATCAGCTTCCCAATGTCATGGAAGATGGCGGCGATGAAGAGCCCCCGTACCGAGGACTCCGCCGGGGCCAGTTCCTTGACCAGGCTGTCCGCCGCCATGGAGACCCCCACCGAATGGCGCCAGAGGTCGCCGGACCGCAGCTCGTAGCCGGGGATCCGCCGCTGCATCATCAGGCCGGCGTGGCCGGCCATGATGAGCTGCGCCATCCGCACCTCGCCGAGGGCCGCCATCGCCTCCTGGGGCGACCGGGGCCGCTCGGCGAGCCCGAAATAGGGCAGGGAGGCCAGGTGGAGGAGGATCGCCGAAACCTCCGGGGTGGCCGACAGGGCCGCCTCGATCCGGGAGGCGTCCACCGGTGTTCCGTCCAGAAAGGACAACAGGGCCACGGAAGCATCGGGAACGCGGGGAAACGCGTCGATGTGCTCCCGGATCAGGGCCGTGAATCCGTCTTCCATGGTTTCGCCTCGATCTTGGGGGTTACGGTTGGCCGGAGTCATCTCCGGAATCGGTCTTCCCGGACCTTTCCGGACGCCGGCGGGCCGGCTTCGGGGCTTTTTCCGTCCCCTTGCGGCGGGCCTCCCCGGGGGGGAGGCCCGGCGGCCTGGAGTCGGGGGCGGGTAGCTCCCTTGCCCGGGGGGCCTTGCCCCTCTTTCTTCCTCCGTCGATCCGGCCGGCCTCGGCCCTCCTCTTCTCCCGGGGGTCCTCCGTCCGGGTTCCGATGAGGGAGACGAGCTTGATGACGAAGATCTTCAGCCGGTCCACCTGCCCGTTGATCTCGTCCAGGGCGGCGGCCATCTCCTCGGCGCTGGCCATGTTGACCTGGGTCACCTTGTCGATCTCGGTCATGGCGGAACTCACCTGGCGGATCCCCTGGGCCTGCTCCTCCGACGCCGCGGTCACCTCCCCCAGGAGTTCCTCCACCTTCTTCGATCCGGCCGTCACGTTGGTAAAGGCCTCGTTGGCCTGGCGGACCCAGGTGGTGCCGTTTTGGATGCCCTTGATGGAGGCTTCGATGAGATCCGCCGTGTTCCGGGCCGCCTCGCTCGACCGCATGGCCAGGTTCCGCACCTCATCGGCCACCACGGCGAACCCGGCGCCCACCTCCCCGGCCCGGGCCGCCTCCACCGCGGCGTTGAGGGCGAGCAGGTTGGTCTGGAACGCGATCTCCTCGATGGTCTTGATGATCTTTCGGGTCTCCTCCCCGGTGGTGGAGATGTCGTCGATGGAGGTGGTGAGCTGGTCCATGGCATCGGCGGCCTCCCCCACCACCCGGGAGGTCTCCACCATGACGTTGTTGGCGTGCTTCAGGTGCTGGGCGTTCTGCTGGATCATGGCGTTCATCTCCTCCAGGGAGGCGGAGGTCTCCTCCACCGCGGAGGCCTGGCGGGAGGCCCCTTCGGTCAGCCGGCGGCTGCCCTCCGAGACCCGGTCGATGGCCCCGTCCACCTCCGTTCCCACCAGGTCGAGGCCGTGGGCGATGGCGGAGACCGGCTTCACCAGGGAGAGGTTGACCACGAGAAGGAGGGCCACCGTCAGCAGGGTCCCCATGGCCAGCACCTTGAAGATCATATAGTTCCGCAGATTCTCCAGGGCCTGGTCGATGAACCGGGTGGTGAAATGGAGCGAGACCGACCCGATCCCCTTCTCCTCGTAGGTGATCTCCTCGGTCTTGACGATAAAGTTGCCCTGGATCTCCCCCTTCGATGGCACCACCTCCCATTGGTCGTCCCGTTCCCGGGCGGCGAAGACGGTCTTGCCGTCCGATTCCCGGACCACCACGGCGTAGATCCGCTTGTCCATCATCTCCAGGGCGATGAGCTTGTCGGTGAGCGCCTCGTCGAGGAACCAGAGGGGCTTCTGGAGACTGTTGGCGAGACGTTTGGAGATGGGGTCGATGATCTCGGCGAAGCTCTCCTTGAGGCGCCGCTTCTCCCGCAGGTAGTCATAGGCGCTGAATCCGGACGCGATGAGAACGGAGACCACGATCATGATCAGTGAGATCGTCCCCATCCGTTGTTTGATCGACTCTTGTACCATGATTGCTCCTCATTCCCCCTGAAATGGTCTCACAGGCCTCCCGAAAAGCGACCCGTTCGCCTGTGCACGGCGCCCGTGGCGATGAACGGTATCCGTGGCGGTCCGCCGTCCCGCCATCAGATTTCGGTTTTGTGTCCGCCGCTGCTGACCACGGTCCGGCCCGAGGAGAGGTCGAAGTGGACCGTGCGGCTGGCGATCCCGCCCACGTCCTCCGCTTCCAGCAGGACGTTGTTCTTCCACAGCAGCTTCTTCAAAATGGTATAGTTTCTCTCTCCGATCTTGAACATCTCGTTGTTTCCCAGGGGCTGGCCGCATCCGGCCGCCTTGACCACCAGCCGGGATTTCTGCCCCCCGAGCCCGTAGACGTTCTTGAACAGCTCCGGCACGCCGGTGTCCACGAACATGTACGGGTTGGCCGCCGCCTTCTGGGGGTTGATCTTGGACAGGGGGAGCATGGCGTGGAGGAGCCCCCCCACCCGGGCGGTGGGATCGTAGATCATCAGCCCCAGGCAGCTTCCCAGCGCATGCGTCACCAGCGTATCCCCCGATTCCCCCACCTTCATGTCCCCAACCAGAACGACATATCGCATGACGCTGTTCCCTCCGCTTTCCAGGGACCATCTCCTATTTCCGGTACACGGCGGGCCGGATGTAGTTGAACTTGTGTGAAATGGCCGACAGTCCTTCGGAATGTCCGACGAAGAGGTATCCGCCGGCATCCAGGAGGTTCCAGAACCGGTGGATCAGCCGCTGCTGGGTGGGACGATCGAAATAGATCATCACGTTCCGGCAGAAGATCACGTCGAAGGGCCCCTTCATGGGCCACGGCTCCATCAGATTGAGTCTCGCCAGCCGGACCATGGAGCGCACGTTCTCCTTGAGCCGGTACATGGGGGGCGATCGGTCCTTGACCTTGGAGAAATACTTGGGCAAAAGCCCTTTGGGCAGATCCCGCAGGGTCTCCTCGCTGAAGAGCCCGGCCCGGGCCCGTTCCAGCATCCGGCCCGAGATGTCGGTGGCCAGGATCTTGATGTCCCTGAAATCGATGTCCGGGATCGTCTCCCGGAGCAGGATGGCCAGGGAGAAGGACTCTTCTCCCGAGGAGCAGGCCGCGGTCCAGAAGCGCATCCTGCGCTGCCGGGCGTGGGGCAGCACCTGGTCCCGGAGGAAGTCGAAGTGGGCCGGCTCCCGGAAGAAGGAGGTCTTGTTGGTGGTCATGACGTCCACCATCAACCCCAGCTCCTCCTGCCCCTGCTCGCTTTCGATGTAGTTGATGTAGGCGTCGAAGCTTTCCATCCCCAGGGCACGGAGCCGTTTCATGAGCCGGGCCCGCACCAGGGCCTCCTTGCCCTCCTTGAGGTAGATGCCGCACAGCTCGTGGACGATCTGGCTCACCTTGCGGAACTGCTTGTCGGTCAGCTCCACCGACATCAGATTGAGGCGCCATTTGTCGTCCGGCCGGGCCATGGCCCTCAATCGTCCGCCCGATCATCGACGCCGTGCCCCTTCTTCGGCTTCCGGCCGTCGTCGGTGTGGGCGATGCGCACCAGCCCGCCCACATCGAGGATGAGCCCCACCCGGCCGTTGGGCATGATGGCGCTGCCCGATATGCCGGTAATGGCGCCCAGGGCCTCCCCCAGCGTCTTGATGACGATCTGCTGGCTGCCGATGAGTTCGTCCACAAGGATGCCGGCCTGGCGGGCGTCGTCCTCCACCACCACCACGATGCCCCGGCTGGGGTCGGTCTCCGCCCCCTCGATGTCGAAGAGTTCGGCCAGGCGAAACAGGGGGATGAGCCGGTCCTGGATCGACAGCATCTCCCCCCGGTTGAGGACCCGGGTCAGGTCGTCGGGGGAGGGCTGGATGGAGCGGATGATGGAGATGGTGGGGATCACGTACCGCTCCTCCCGGACCCGGACCACCATGCCGTCGATGATGGCCAGGGTCAGGGGCAGGCTGATCTTGAAGATACTCCCCTCCCCTGGGGTCGACCCCACCTCGATGCCGCCCCGGAGGCTTTCGATGTTGGTCTTGACCACGTCCATTCCGACCCCCCGGCCCGAGACCTCCGAGACCACCTTGGCGGTGGAGAACCCCGGCTCGAAGATCAGGCCGTAGACGTCCCGTTCCCCCAGGGCGCCGGCCTCCTGGATCAGCCCCCGCTCCAGGGCCTTGGCCAGGATCGCCTCCCGGTCGAGCCCCCGGCCGTCATCGCTGATCTCCACCACCACGTTTCCGGCGGTGTGGTAGGCGGCCAGGCGGATGGTGCCGTACTGGGGTTTTCCCACCGCGTCCCGGTCCGGGGGGCTTTCGATGCCGTGGTCCACGGCGTTGCGAACCATGTGCACCAGGGGGTCGTTGATGATGTCGACCATGTTCCGGTCGATCTCCGTCTCCTCCCCTTCGGCCACGAACCGGATCTTCTTTCCGGCCTTCCGGGACAGATCCCGGACCAGGCGGGCCATCTTCTGGAAGGTGGCCTTGAGGGGGATCATCCGCATGGACATGGACATGCTCTGGAGTTCCCGGACGATTTTGCCGGTCTGGGAGACCTTCTTGATCAGCTCATGGTGACGCCCGCTGGTCACCACCTGGTCCTGGGCCACCATGCTGTGGGAGACCACCAGTTCGCCCACCATGTCGATGAACCGGTCGAGGCGTTCCACGGGGACCCGAACCGTCGATTCCACCAACTGGCGGGTGGCCTCCGGCCGCTTGACGGCATCGGTCTCC
>CAYSLC010000064.1:15456-24359 GCA_964431545.1 uncultured Desulfobacteraceae bacterium
CCGGCTCCGGTTCCTGGCCGGCCCCGGGCCCGGAGGCCCCGTCCCCGGCCGGTTCCGGCGCCTCTTCCGCGTCCGGAGGCTCGACCGGTTCGGGCTCCGGGATCGGCCCGTAGGGCGGGGGCTCCGGCTCTTCGTCCCCGGGGAGGTCGGCGGCCTCGGGCTCGGTCAGGGTCCTCACCAGGTCGTCGTAGTTCCGGGGTTTATGGATGGGGGCGCCCGAAAGCCCCCCCTGGGTGGCGGCGATCAGCTCCTTGAGCATGTCCACGGACCGGAAGGAGAGATCGGCGTAGCTGCCGGCATACCGGATCTCCCGGTCCCGGACCCGGCTCAGCAGGGTCTCGGCGCGGTGGGCCAGGTCGGAGATGAGGGTCAGCTCCAGGAAGGCGGAGGTCCCCTTGATGGTGTGGAAGGCCCGGAAAACCGTGCTCACCGCGTCCATGTCGTCCGGATTCGCCTCCAGGTCCAGCAGCGCCTCCTCGGCGTTGCCGATCAGGTCGGCGCTCTCGTTGATGAAGGCGTTCAGCAGGTCCGGATCCACCGCTTCGGGCAGGGGGAAAACCTCTTCCGGGGGCGGGGTCTCGGGCTCCGAAGGGCCTCTGCCCCCGGCGCCGTTCGCTTCCTTGTGGGAATCATCCATTTTCCGCGCCTCCTCCTGGGCGTCCATGGCGGCCTCGATGAGCGTTCCGATCTCCTTCAACCGTTCCGGACGCCGAACCTGGGACGAGGGGTCCCCGGCGGCCAGCTCCCCGGCGATCCCCGCCGCCTCCCGGACCTTGGAGAGGCCGGGCGCGGGCGGTCCGCCCCGCTCGGCGATCTCGGACAACATCCGGCCCAGGCGGTCGATCTCCGGGAGATCGTCCGGCTCGATTTGGACCAACAGGGCCGCCGCGTCGTTCAGGGATGAAGTCAAAGGATCCTCCGAATTTACAGTTGGATGCATATCTGCTCGCCATGTCGTCGAAGACAAACGGTATCAGGGTTGCTTTTCCGGGCGTTCCGCCCGTCTTTTTATTGATTTTTCCACGGCAGGGCAACATGTTTTTTGGAGGGATGCGGATGGCGGAGCCGCCGGACGGTTCCTCCCCGGAACCCCGGCGTGGTCGGGCCGGAGCGCGGACGCTTCTCCGGACGGCGGCGCGCGGAGGGCTATTCGGGAAGAGAGCGGGCGTCGTACAAGCGTACACCTAGGTCAGGTTGGGGATCATGGTTCTCAGGAAGTTCTTGTCGTCTTCGTCTATCTTCCTCAGCCCCTCCATCAAAAGATGCATGAAATCGCCGACCTCCGGCGCCTCCATCTCCTCGGGGGAGAGTCCCGGAATGAACTTGAACCGGCCCTCCTTGATCTTCAGCAGCTCGAAAAACGCATTTTGCCCTTCCAGATTTCTGAATTTTGCCCCGATCAGCTCCCCCTCCCGGAAGGAAAGGTAGGCCGATTCCTTGGCGAACTTGAGCGTCAGGACGCCGGTCTTCTGGTTGACGTTGAGGGTCTGGAACAGCTCCGCCGGCGGCATCTCGGACAGCTTCCCGGTCATGCCCGAAGCGAACTCCTCGGACCGGGCCAGGTTGATCTCCGCCATCCGTCGGGCCAGCAGCCGGGTGAAGTTGAGCTGCAGCGTGGGAAGCTCGTTGAGCACCCGTTTGAAGTCCTTGGAGCCGATGTACAGCAGGGTCGAAGGCTCCACCACCTTGATGGTGGCCCCCACCGGGTCGCCGCTCAACAGGCTCATTTCGCCGAAGACGTCCCCGGTGCCCATGAAGGCGATGCTCATGCCGTCGTCGCTCACGACCTCCACCTTCCCGGAGACGATGATATACAGATTCCGGCCGGGCTCCCCCTTTCGGATGACCACGTCGTCCTCGGTGAACTTCTCCAGGCGCAGGAAGGCGACCAGGTCCCGGATCTCGCTCTCCCCCAGGTTTTTGAAGATGTTGAAGCCGCGGAGGAGGTTGATGACCGCCCCGATGTAGCTGTCCGACTTTCGCTGGAGTTCCACCGAGGAGGCGTCGGCGGCATCCTCGGTTTTCCGGTGCTTGAAGGTGATGATGCCGGTGCATCCGCTGCAGTTGAAGGACGGGTCCGGGTCCCCCGGCGGCTCCTTGCGGGCGAGGATCTTCACCACATCCTTGGCCAGGATGAGGCAGGGGGCCTTCTTGGGGGGGACCTTGAAGATCTTGCCCGAGAGCTGGAAGTCATCCCCCAGCTGGTACAGGGGGCATCCGTCGTCCTTTACGATGGTGAACACCGGCGATTCAGCCTCCTCCGTGGCGGACTTTTTCCGCCTGGAGTCGAGGTTCCGGCTCAGCTCCAGCACCCCTTGGTCCAGCGCCGCCACCCCCGGATCGGCGGCGGGGTTCGATCCTTCCGGCAAAACGGGGACCTCGCTGTCGCACCGGGGACATCGGGCGGCCTCTCCGGTCTCCGCCGTCCGGTTCTCCTCCAGCTCGAAGGAGGTGTTGCACTTTCCACACGTCACATTCATGATCATTCCCGGTTGTCCATAAGAAGGGCCGTCCCGGGGAGGGCCCGTTTTCATCGCTCTACAGGCTCACCGTTATATAGTAACCTCGATCGCCTCGTTGAACAAGGAGAACGGCGGATGATTTATGGCGATACTGTACCATCGTTTTTCTGAAATCTTCAACACTTTGTATGGGGATGTCGTCGATGCGGCGCAGAAGGTCTCCGGGACGGACCCCGATCCGCGAAAGGTAGGTTCCGGGCCGGACCTCCGTGATCCGCACCCCGCCCTCGAAGCCCGCGCCCGGCCCCCCGGTGTCCGGGGCGACCTCGTCGACCCGGATCCCCAACAGGCGGAATCCCAGGCTCTCGGCCTGGGCCATGGGAAACCGGCCGGCGGTGACCTGGAGGGTCCGGCTTCGGCCCTCCCGCCACACCTCCACCGTCACCCGCTTTCCGGGCGCCGTGGACCGCATGGCCAGCTGGTAGTCCCGGGCCGATTCGATCGGGGCGCCGTCCACCGACAGGACCACGTCTCCGTTTTCAAACCCCGCCGAGACCGCGGGCGAGCCGGGGTCCATGGCCTTCACGATGGCGCCGCCGGTGCCGGGGAGGTTGAGATAGCGGGCCAGGCGCCGATCCACGTCCTGGACCATGAGGCCGATCCAGGCCGGCTTGACCTCTCCGTAGCGGATCAGATCCTCGGTGATCCGCCGGGCATGGTTGATGGGGATGGCGAACCCGATTCCCTGGGCCTTGGCGTAGATGGCCGTGTTGATCCCGATGAGTTCCCCGTTGATGTTGAGCAGGGGGCCTCCGCTGTTGCCCGGGTTGATGGAGGCGTCGGTCTGGATGAAGCTGTGGTAAACCCGGTCCTCGGTGCGGATGCTCCGGCCGATGGCGCTGATCACCCCGGTGGTGACCGTATGGGAGAAACCGAAGGGGTTGCCGATGGCGATCACCGTCTCTCCGATCATCAAGTCGTCGGAGTCGCCCATCCGTACGGCCGGCAGCGATTCCGACGTGTCGATCCGGAGGATGGCCAGGTCCGATTCGGGGTCGGTGCCCACCAGCCGGGCCCCGAACTCCCGCTGGTCCTGGAGGGTCACGGTGATCCGGCCGGTGTTGGCCACCACATGGGCGTTGGTGAGCACCAGCCGTTCCCCGCCGTCGATGATCACCCCGGATCCCAGGCTGTTGTGCTCGAACCGCCGGCCGGGGCCGGGATCGAAGAAGTCCCGGAAGAACTCCTCGAAAAGAGGGTCCATCCGGAAATTGGGGAAGGAGCGGCGCTCCAGGGTCTCCCGGGAGCTGATGTTGACCACCGCCGGACCCACCTTCTCCACCGCCTCCACCACCGGTGTCTTTCGGGGATAGTTCCGGGCCTCCGGGGCGCCGGGCCCGATCAGGATCGACAGGGCCGCGCCGAGGAGGAGAAACAATTTTACCGGGGGTGACATCTTTTGCGTTGGCAATCGGGATCTCGTGTCTTATAATGAGGGTTTATGGTTGCTGCGAGCCGATTTTTTTTCAACTATTTCAATTGGTACGCATCACGAATACCTTAAGCGGTACCTATAACATGAACCGTCGAACCATTCAAGATATCTTGCCGTTTGCCCAACAGCCCAGCCGGTACCTGGGGACGGAGGTCAACGCGGTGCGCAAGGACCCCGGACGGGTCGCTCTGAGCATCGCCCTGGCGTTCCCGGATCTCTACGAGATCGGCACCTCCCACTTCGGTCTCCAGATCCTCTACCACCTGCTCAACGGGCGGGAGGAGATCGCGGCCGAGCGGGTCTTCGCCCCGGCCGCCGACGTGGAGGCCCGGCTCCGGGCCGGGGGGATCCCTTTGACGGCCATGGAGTCGGGGCGTCCCCTGGCGGCGTTCGACATCCTCGGATTCAGCCTTCTCTACGAACTCAACTACACCAATGTCCTCACCATCCTGGAGCTTTCGGGCATCCCCTTTTTCTCCCGGGACCGGGGGGAGGGCCACCCCCTGGTCATCGCCGGCGGGCCGTGCACCTGCAACCCGGAACCAGTGGCCGATCTTTTCGATGCCATGGTGATCGGGGAGGGGGAGGCGACGGTTCCGGAAATGGCCGATGCGTGGCTTCGGTGGCGGCGGGGCCCCTTTCGGAGACATGGGGACCTTCTCGATCGATGGGCGGAGATCGAAGGGGTCTACATTCCCTCCCGGTTTCCCGATCCCTCGGGCGGCGGCAGGGTCCGGCGGGCCCTGGTACCGGATCTCGATGGGACCCCCTTCCCCGACCGCCCCGTCATCCCGTACGGGAAGCCGGTGCACGATCGTCTGCGAATCGAGATCGCCCGTGGCTGCACCCGGGGCTGCCGGTTCTGCCAGGCGGGGATGATCTACCGGCCGGTGCGGGAGCGGTCCCCGGAAACGGTTCTCGATCTGACCCGACGCTCGCTGGCGGCCACCGGGTACGAGGACCTCTCCCTTCTGTCGCTGAGCAGCGGGGACTACGGCGCCATCGCCCCCCTCATGGCGGCGCTCATGGGGCGGTGCGCCGGGGATCGGGTGGCGGTCTCCCTCCCCTCCCTGCGGGCCGGAACCCTCACTCCGGAGCTGATGGCCCTCATCAAACAGGTCCGCAAGACCGGGTTCACCATCGCCCCCGAGGCGGGGAGCCAACGGCTCCGGGACGTCATCAACAAGAACATCACGGAGGCGGATATCGTGGAGACGGTGCGGGAGGCCTTCGGCATGGGGTGGCAGGGGGTCAAGCTCTATTTCATGATCGGACTGCCCACCGAGACCCCGGACGACCTGTCGGCCATCGTCGATCTGGTGGAGACCCTCAAGGTGGGGATGGGCCGCAAAAAGGGGCGCCGTCCCCGGCTCAACGTCAGCGTGGGGACCTTCATCCCCAAACCCCATACCCCTTTCCAATGGGCCTCCCAGCTCTCTCTGTCCGAATCGCGGCGGCGGATCCGATGGCTGGAGAGTCGTCTGGGCGGACGGGAGATCCGGTTCAAATGGCAGAACCCCGAGGTGAGCCTTCTGGAAGGGCTGTGGGCCCGGGGGGACCGGCGGCTCTCCCGCCTGCTGGTGGCCGCCCACCGCAAAGGGTGCCGGTTCGACGGCTGGAGCGACGGGTTCGACTTCGGCCGGTGGACCGCGGCCCTGGCGGAGACCGGAATCGACATCGACGAATACACGGTCCGGCCCCGGGACCTGGGGGACCCCCTGCCCTGGGACCACATCGACGTCCGCGTCGACCCGGATTTCCTGAGAGCCGAGTGGCATCGGGCCGTGGCGGGGGCCCCCACCGGCGACTGCCGGACCGGCGACTGTAACGACTGCGGCGTCTGCGACTTCCGGGCGGTCTCCCCCATCACCCACGAGGCCGGGGCCCCCGGGCCCGCCGCCGAACCCGTCGGGGAACCGCCGCCGAAGGGGTTCCGGAAGCTGACCGTCACCTATGCCCGGACCGGCCAGGCCGCCTACTTCGGCCATCTGGAACTGGTCAATATCTTCTGTCGGGCCCTCCGGCGGGCCGCGATCCCGGTCAAATACTCCGAGGGGTTCCACCCCCTGCCCAAGATCGCCTTCGACGACCCCCTGCCCATCGGCATGGAGAGCGAGGGGGAGTCCTTTCGGGTGACGGCCTCCGGAACGGTGACCCCGGACGGGCTCATGGCCGACTTGAACCCGCAGCTGCCCGAGGGCCTCCGGATCACCGGCTGTTGCCCGGCCGCGGAGGCGGCACGGCCGGACCGGGACCGGGCGAGCTACCGGGTGACCCTGGGAAATGGATCCGCCTTCGATCCGGACTCGGTAAAACGGTTCCACGCCCGTGCATCCCTGCCTTTGTCCCGGACCAACCCCAAGGGCAAGAGCGTCACCGTCGACCTGAAGGCGGCGGTGACGAGGCTCGCCCTGCCGCGCCCGGACCGGGCCGAGCTGACCCTCCGGGCGGTGGACGGAAAGAGCGTACGCCCCCAGGCGGTTCTGGAGACGATCTTCGATCTCTCCGGGGATGTCCTCAAACAGGCTCAAATCGTGAAGCTGGTCTCCCATCCATGTACAGACAGATCATCATCAATGTAACGGAACACGAAACCCGGGTGGCCCTCCTGGAAGACGGCACCATCGCCGAACTCTTCATCAAGCGCAGGGACGATTCGGATATCGCCGGCAACATTTACAAAGGCCGAGTCCAGCGGGTCCTGCCGGGAATGCAGGCGGCATTCGTGGACATCGGCCTGAGCCAGGCCGCCTTCATCTACGTGGACGACATTCTGGCCGAACCCTACGGCGGGGTCGACGGGATGTTCGACGGCGAGGGGGACCGGGAGGACGGGCCGGCCCGGGAGGAGGGCGCCGCCCGATCGGTCCGCCCCCCAAAGGACTGCGCCATCGAGGACCTGCTCACCGAGGGGCAGGAGATCATGGTCCAGGTCTCCAAGGGGCCCATCGGCACCAAGGGGGCCCGGGTCACCACCTATGTCTCCCTCCCCGGCCGCCTGCTGGTGCTCATGCCCACGTCGGACCACGTGGGCGTCTCCCGCCGCATCGAGGAGGAGGCGGAGCGCAAGCGGCTCCGGGAGCTGGTCCTCTCCCTCCGGGCGGACGCCGGCGGGTACATCGTCCGGACCGCCGCCGAGGGGGTGGAGGAGGAGAAACTCCTCTATGAGATGGCCTTTCTCAGGAACCTCTGGGACAAGGTCCAGTCCAAGTACCGGACCGCCCCCACCCCCGGCCTCCTCCACCAGGAATTGACCGTGAGCCTCCGGGCGGTGCGGGACCTGCTCCTCCACGAGGCCGAGAAACTGGTCATCGACTCCCGGGAGGAGTACGAGTCGATCCTCGCCTTCCTCGACACCTTCATGCCCAACCTCAAGGCTTCGGTGGCCCTCTACGACGGCGCGGAACCGATCTTCGACGCTTACACCCTGGAGGGGGATATCACCCGGGCCCTCAAGAAGAAGGTGTGGCTCAAGTCCGGGGGGTACATCGTGATCGAACTCACGGAGGCCCTGGTGGCCATCGATGTCAACACCGGCCGGTATGTGGGAAAATACAACCTGGAAGAGACGATCCTGAAGACCAACCTGGAGGCGGTCAAGGAGATCGCCTACCAGATCCGGCTCCGGGACATGGGGGGGATCATCATCATCGACTTCATCGACATGGAGAAGAAGTCCAACCAGGAGAAGGTCTTCAACGCCCTCAAGGAGGCCCTCAAAAAGGACCGGAGCAAGACCCACGTGCTCCCCATGTCGGACATGGGACTGATCCAGATGACCCGAAAGCGGGTGCGCAAGTCCCTGACCCGGATGTTGTGCGAACCGTGCCTTTCCTGCGAGGGGGAGGGGATGGTGATCTCCCGGCAGTCCATCTGCTACAACCTCTACCGGGAGGTCCTGCGGGAGATGAAGGATCTCCGGGGCGCCAAGCTGACCCTCCGGGTCAATCCGGAGATCGCCGACCTTCTCCACGGCGAGGAGAACCACATCATCGGCTCCCTGGAGCGGCGCACCGGCAAGCAGATCGTGATCTATCCCAACCAGCGGTTCCACATGGAGGAGTTCGATATTTTCGATGTCATGGGAGGATAGGCGGAATTCTCCTTGACACCATGCTTTTTTAATGTTTAATTTTTGCGGTTAAACGTTACATATCGTTAGAGGAAAACAGTTTTTACGGTCAACCCACAACCGGAGTGTAGTCCAAGATGAAAAGAACCTTTCAGCCCAGCAGGATCAAGCGCGCCAGGACCCATGGCTTTTTGAAGAGAATGTCCACCAAGCAGGGCCGGCGGATCATCAACCGCCGCCGCGCCAAGGGCAGGAAACGCCTGGCGTCCTAATCGGACGGGTCGTTGGCGTCGTATTCGTTCACCAAGGCGGACAGGTTGCGCAAGCGGGCCGAGTTCGTCCGGCTTTCGAACCATGGCGGGAAGGTCTGGAACCGGCATTTCCTTCTGGTGTACGGACCCGGGCCCGGAGAACGGACGCGCTTGGGCGTCACCGTCACCCGAAAGGTGGGCGGGGCGGTGGTGCGAAACCGGTTGAAACGGCTCTGCCGGGAGTACTTCCGGTTGAACCGGGACCGTCTTTCCGGCCGGTTGGACCTCAATATCATCCCCAAGCGGTCCGCCGCCGGTCTGTCGTCTTCGGCCGTCTTCGCGTCGCTGGATGATCTTTTCAATCGAATGTCGAGGTAATCCGCCATTAAACAGGATATCTTCACGGCGATACCGGTGTCGTTGATCCGGATCTACCAGCTGTTGGTCTCCCCCGTGCTCGGCCCCGCCTGCCGGTTTCGCCCGTCCTGCTCGGAGTATGCCCGGCAGGCGCTCCTGCGCCACGGCCTCGTCCAGGGGTCATGGCTCTCCCTCAAACGTATTCTGCGCTGCCACCCCTTCCATCCCGGAGGGGTCGACCCGGTCCCCTGACTCGCGGATGCGAT
>CAYSLC010000065.1:0-15938 GCA_964431545.1 uncultured Desulfobacteraceae bacterium
GACATAAAAATGTCTTGACATAACTCCGTCACATTGGGTTTAATGGAAATGAGAGGTATCTTCGCAGGGGAGATGTGGAAGTCACCGCGCCGCCGTGAATCAACCGGATTCGGTCCATCGAAGCGAAGGGGAGACGGAAGTGGAAGGAAAGACAAAGGTCAAACAGCTCACGTTGAGGATGCCCGAAAACCTGCATCGGGAATTGAAGGTCACCGCCGCCAGGGAAGGTCGGACCATGGGTGATGTCGCCACCGAATTGATCCGGGATTATTTGGAAAAACAGTAACCCGCAAACCGCCGTATATCCGCCGAAAAGATCGTCGCACGCTGACCCGCTGAACGTCCCCTGCAAAACCGGGAAACCAGCAAAGGAGGTCAGTCATGAAGTTTTCAGACATCTTCGTCCCGCGGTACATGCACTCCGTTCCGGATGTCCGGGTGAAAGCGGTGGGCAAGATCAAGGACAAAAAGCTGCTGTCCCAGATCGCCGAGAAGGATTCCGAGGCCAAGGTCCGGGAAACGGCCAGGCGCCGGCTCGATGATCTGAAGGACGTCCGGGGCCTGTGAGGGCCCCGCCCACCAACGGACAACCGGGACAGTTCCCGCGCCACGCCTCCACCTGTTGAACGGCTCCGGCCCCTCCTGCTTCCGGCGGGAGGGGCCGGAGTTTTTTCGCACGGGTCGATCGAATCGAATCGCATCTCCACGCGGCGAGTGATGTTCGTCGTTGAACGGCGAGAAGAGATGGGGAGGGGCGACCCCCCGCGATTCCATTATGGGGTCTATCCCCCATACCATTGGTATCCGAGTCGATGTACCATGGGTCGGGTGTGTTCAAATGGTTTCAGAGAAAGGAGGACCCCATGCACCCTGTGGAGGAACTGACCACCGAGCACCGGGCCGTCGAATCGAGCCTTCGGATTCTCGCCGAAATCGCCAACCGGACCGAACGGGAAAAGGGTATCCCCCAGCCCGGCCACCTGAAGGAGCTGGTGGAATTTTTCACCGTCTTTGTGGACAAATGTCACCACGGAAAGGAGGAGACCTTCCTCTTTCCGGCCCTGGAGACCAAAGGGGTCGGGCGGGAGGAGGGTCCCATCGGCGTGATGTTGGCCGAGCATGTGGCGGGACGGGCCTTTGTGGCCGACATCCGTCGGGCCGTGGAGCGGTTCGAAGACGGCCGGGGCGAGGGGTCCCGGGAGCTGGTGGCGGCGGCCCGGGGGTACATCGACCTATTGGCCAAGCACATCTACAAGGAGGACAACGTCCTCTTTCCCATGGCCCGGGAGAAGCTTGCCGACGAAGATGTGGATCGACTCACCCAAGGGTTTGCGCGCATCGAGCGGGAGGAGGTGGGGGAGGGGAGGCACGAGGCCTTTCACGACCTGCTGGAGAGATTGTCAGCGACCTACCGGACCTGATCCGGCGCCGGTCCGCCGGCTAGGGCAAGGGGGAATCTTCGTCGGGGAACGGATTGCCGTCGTCGGCGCAGACCCGGTTTCGGCCCAGGGTCTTGGCCTGGTAGAGCCGCCGATCCACCTGCCGGATCAGGGAGTCGAGGGTCGGTTCCGCGTCGCCGGTCCAGGGGGAGACCCCGGATACGCCGAAGCTGGAGGTGATCCGTACCTTTCCGCCCTCGAAGACGAAGGGGACCGTGGAGATAGCGTCCCGAAGCCGTTCCGCCACCCGGACGGCGCTCTGGATGCTCGTCTCCGGGAGGACCGCCAGGAACTCCTCCCCCCCGTACCGGGCCAGCCAGTCCACGTCCTCCCGCAGCTGGTCCCGGACCCGGGCCACGAAGCCCTGGAGAACCGTATCTCCGGCCTGGTGGCCGTGGGTGTCGTTGACGATCTTGAAGTGGTCGATGTCGCACATGAAGACGGCCAGGGGATGGCGGAAGCGCTTGGACCGCTGGATCTCCGACGGGAGCCGCTCGGTGATGTACCCGCGGTTGAAGCACCCGGTGAGGGGATCGGTGATGGACATCCGCCGGATCTCCTTGTTCTTGCGGACCAGGTCTTCCCGCGCCTTCTTCAGGGCCAGGTGGGTCCGGACCCGGGCCAGCAGCTCCCGGGCGTTGAAGGGCTTGGCCACATAGTCCACGGCCCCCACCTCGAACCCCTTGACCACGCTCTCCGTTTCCGCCTTGGCGGTCAGAAAGATGATGGGGACATCCATGGCCGTGGGGAGTTCCTTCAGGCGGCGGCAGACCTCGAACCCGTCCATTCCCGGCATCATCACGTCCAGAAGGATCAGGTCGAAGCGCTCCGCGCTTGCCATCTCCACGGCCTGGGGTCCCCCGGTGGCGAAGGAGAGCTGATACCCCTCCTCCCGGAGCACGTTGCCCAGCACCTGGATGTTTTTGGAGATATCATCCACGATCAGGATGTTGCTCTTCGGTTTTTCGTCCTTTCCCATGAAATTCCTCGTGTCTTCCTATCTCCGGGCCAACTTTTTGATCTGTTCCACCAGATCCGGGTAGGCGCTCATGGTGGCCATGATCCGGTCGATGTCGAAGCCGCCCACATGGAACAGGAGGTTCTCCGCGAACTCCGACAGGATCGACAGCCGGTGGGCCTCGCCCAGGTCCTTGAGCCGCCGGGCGAACGATTCGATGTCGGGGATCCGCTGGCGCCGATGGGCCGATTTCCAGACCGGCATCAGCTCCGTCTCCAGCCGGTGGGCCGCCTCGGCCGCGTTCACGGGAATCGGGGCGGGCGGTGTCCTCTCTTCCGACCCCTCCGCCTGACCCCCGGGTTCCGCCGACGTCTTCCCGGCCGCGCCGGCCACGACCCGCCGGACCAGTTCCACCAGCGCCTCCCGCTCGAAGGGACGGATCAGATACCCCTGGAACCCCGCCGCCTTGAGGCGATCCTCTTCCTCCTTCATGCCGGAGGCCGTCAGGGCGATGATGGGGATGCCTTCCAGTCGGGGATCGTTTCGGATCGTTTCCGCCGCGGTGTACCCGTCCATCCCGGGCATCTTGATGTCCATGAGGACCACGTCGGGCCGGTAGGTCCGGGCCATCTCCACGCCGGCGGCCCCGCCCTCCGCCTCGATGACGGTGATGCCGTGGCCCTGGGCGAACCCCCGCATGAGGGTCCGGTTGATCTCCCGGTCGTCCACCACCAGCAGGGTGATCCCCTCAAGGCGCCGTCCCTTCCGCCCCGGAGCCGCTTCGGCCTCCGCCGTCTCCCCCGGGGCGGCCACCCCGATCCTCGGCAGCCGGATGGTGAAGGCGGCGCCCAGGTCCGTGTCGCTCTCCACGGAGATGGTCCCCCCCATGGCCTCCACCAGGGCTTTGGAAATGGTCAGCCCCAGTCCGGTGCCGCCGTACTCCCGGGAGCGTTCTCCCGTTTTCTGGGTGAAGGAATTGAAGATCTCCTGCCGGGCCTCCGGCGGAATTCCGGGGCCTGTATCCGAAACCGTGATACAGAGGTCGAGGGTGCCGTCGCCGTGGATCTGCTCGGGCCTCGCCGAAAGGGCGATGGTCCCCGAATCGGTGAACTTGACGGCGTTGCCCACCAGGTTGAAGAGGATCTGCCGGAGCCGGACTTCATCGAGGAGGAGCTTGTCCGGAAGCTCGTCGGAGAGATCCACCGTGAAGTCGAGACCCTTTCCGTCCAGCTGGAGGTGGAAGATGGACGCCACCTCGTCGACGATGGACCGGAGGCGGACCGGTTCG
Source organism: uncultured Desulfobacteraceae bacterium (assembly GCA_964431545.1). GTDB lineage: Bacteria > Desulfobacterota > Desulfobacteria > Desulfobacterales > JAABSP01 > CAYSLC01. The sequence continues at coordinate 3,686 of CAYSLC010000065.1, forward strand.
TACGCGAACTCCATCTTTCCGGCCTCGATCTTGGACAGGTCGAGGATATCATTGATCAGGGACATCAGGGCCCCGCCGCTGGAGCGGATCGAGGAGAGGTATCGTTGTCCCTTGGGATCCGCCACCATGGGGCCGAGAAGCTCGGTGAACCCCAGGATCACGTTGATGGGGGTCCGGATCTCGTGGCTCATGTTGGCCACAAAGGCGCTCTTGGCGCGGCTGGCCGCCTCCGCGGCCTCCCGCGCCCGCTCCGCCTGTTCCTTCTCCCGCCGCTCCGTGATGTCCACGAAGGAGCCCTCGTAGAAGCGGATCCCGGAATCGTCCCGGACCTTGCGGCATGACACCGAGACCCAGATCCGGCTTCCATCCTTGCGCAGCAGCGGCGCCTCGTATCCGATCACCTTCCCCTCGGCCTCCAGAAGCCGTTCGATCGTCTCCCGATCCTCCGGCCGGGCGTAGACTTGGGCCGGGATGTCCGAGACCGATTCGAGGAATTCCTCGGCCGATTCATACCCCAGGGACCTGGCCATGGAGGGGTTGACGGTGATGTAGCTCCCCTTCTCCGGGGAACTCTGGAAGATCCCCTCGATGGCGTTTTCGAAGATGCTCCGATACTTTGATTCGGCCTTCACCAGATTCTCCCGGACTTCCTTCAGCCGCAGGGACATCTTGTTGAAGGCGACGCCCATCTCTCCGATCTCTTTGACCGAGGAGAGCCGGACGGTCTCCCCCAGGTGCCCCTCCTCCACGAGGTGCATGGCGGTCCGCAGCCGGGTGACCGGCCCGATGACCAGGCGGGAGAGGAGGGAATGGAGCAGGACGGCCATCAGCACCAAGGTGGTGCCGGCCAGAATGACCCAGAGGAGGATCGACTGGCTCACCTCCGCCTCGAGCCGGGCGAAATCATAGTACATCCGGATGTATCCGATCTCCCGGCCGATCACCTGGATCCGCCGTGCATAGACGCCCAGGGATCTCTCCCCGATCACCCGCTTCACGAAGGTGGAAGGGCGCGCGGCCAGGATCCGCCGTTCCGGTTCCGGCAGCCCGGCCCGGAACCGGTCGTCGGTGCTCAGAAAGACCTCGCCGTCGGGCAGGTGGACGGAGACCGCCGCCATCCCCCCGACCTGGAGGATCTCCTCCAGGGAGGCCAGGAGGGCCCGCTCCTGGCCGGCGAAAAGCTCGTTGGCCAGCTCGTCGCTCTTCTGGAGGTAGACCGTGTCCAGGAGCTGGTGGATCCGTTCGACCTGGGTATCGTACCGCCGGGCCTCGAAGGGGTAGAGCACGGCTCCGAAAAGGGAGGCCACCACCGCCGCCGTGACCAGGATGACCAGGTTGATCTTGAAGTGGAGGCTCTGGGGCTTCATTGCCTCGGTTTCGGGGAATCGTTTCGTCCGTTGACCCCGGGAGATGGACGGAGCCGTTTCAGAAATCGGGGAACTCCGTTCCGGATCGACATGATCACCGCTCCTTTCACCGGGTCACCAGACGCATCGAAGGTGATGGCGCCGGTGATCCCGGTGAACCCGGCGGTTTCGGCGAGGGCGTCCCGGATCCGGCGCCGGTCCGCGGATCCGGCCCGGCCGGCGGCGTCGGCCAGGAGCATGACGGCGTCGTGGGCCAGGGCCGTGCCCACCCCGAAATTCTCCAGGGCGCCGTACCGGTCCACAAAGGCCTGGGAACGGTGGTCATCGATGGCCGGGGACCATTGGGTGCAGTAGTATCCGACCTTGAGTTCCCGGCCCCCCCGGACGAAAAAGTCCCCTTCGGACCATCCGTCGCCTCCCAGGGGGACCGAGGGGATCCCCGCGTCCTGGAGCGCCTTGGCGATCCATCCGCTCTCGTCGTGGCCGGCCAGGAGGACCACGTCCGGGAATGGCGGCCGGAGACTCCGGACCAGCGGTTCGAAGTCGGGCTGCTTCAGCTTATATTCGATTTCCTCCAGAAACCGGCCCCCCAGATGTTCGAAATGGTCCCGGAAGATTCCGGAGAGCCCCAGGCTGAAGTCGCTGGTCAGGTCCACGAAGGAGATCGCCGTTCGGGCGCCGAGGTCCCGCCGGGCGAAGCAGGCCATCACCTGGCCCTGGAGCCGGTCCGTATAGCAGACCCGAAAGATGTACTCCCCCACGGCCGTGAGGTCCGGATGGGTGGCGTAGTTGGAGATCATGGGAATCCGATTCCGCTGGGCGACCCGGGCCACGGCCAGGGAATGGGAACTCCAGGCGGCGCCGATGATGGCCGCGGCTTTGAGCCGGACGGCCTGTTCCGCGGCCACGCTGGAGCCGATGGGGGTGCTCCGGTTGTCGATGAGGATCAGGTTGATCTTCCGCCCGAGGATCCCGCCGCCCCGGTTGAGCGTCTCCACGCCGATCCGGACCCCGAGCACCGAGGAGGCGTTCGCCTTGGCCGCCGGTCCCGTCAGGGAGTAGATGGCGGCCACGGGGATCGTCCCCTCCGGTTCGGTGGCCCAAACCGGGAAGGGGAGCATCAGAAAAAGGAGGAGAAGGGCTGTGGGTTTCATCGCGGTTTTCCGAAATCCGGGCCCGGCCGATCTCCGGCCCGGCCCGGACAAAAGGGGCCCCGTGGGGCGGGTTACGGGTGCAGGGTCTCGTGGTAGCGGGCCGTGTCCCCCTCGAACCTGAGAACGATCACCGCCTTGTCCCGGGGATCACCGTTCTCGTCGAAGGAGATCACCCCGGTGGCCCCCCGGAACCCTTGGGTGGCCGCCAGGGCGTCCCGGATGCGGCGCCGGTCCAGGGATCCGGCACGTTCGACGGCGTCGGCCAGAAGGAGGACCGCGTCATAGGCCAGGGGGGCGTTGATGCTGGAGATCTCCCTGCCGAAGGTCTTTCGATAGATCTTCCGGAGGTGGATGCTCCGGGCGAAGGGAACCTTGGGATGCCAGGGGGAGGAGTGGTAGCTCCCGTCCAGGGCCTTGCCGGCATATTCCGAGATCTCGTCCCATGCGTCCCCGCCGATATAGGTGGTCTCCACCCCCATGGCCGCGGCCTGTTTGATGATCAGGCCGCTGTCCCGGGTATAGCCGGGAATGTAAACAACCGAGGGGGAGAGGCGCGCCACCCCCTGGAGAATCTCCGAGAAATCGACCGCCTTTCCCCGATACCCTTCGTCCATGGGGACGCTGCCGCCGTGGGCCAGGAAAGAGTCCTTGAAGTAATCGGCGAGGGTCAGGCTGTACGCTTCGTCGATGTTCCGCAGGATCGCCGCCGTCCGAGCCCCCAGCTCGGTCGCTGCGAACCGGCCCATGGCGTTTCCCTGGAAGGAGTCGAGAAAACAGGCCCGGAAGATGTAGTCTCCGATGCGGGTCACCTCGGGGTTGGTGGAGGTGGGGCTGATCATGGGGATTCCGGCCGCCTGGAGAACCGGCGCCATGGCCAGGGAGTGGGAACTCCAGTGTCCCCCGATCACCGCGGTCACCCCCCGGTCGACCGCCTCCTCGGCGGCGAGGGAGGCGCCCAGGGGTTTGCTCTGGTTGTCGAGATGGATCAATTCGATGGGGCGGCCGAGCAGTCCGCCGGCACGGTTGACCTCCGCCACGGCAAGCTCGGTCATTTCGATCATGGGGCCGTTGTGGGCGGCGGCGATGCCGGTGGCGGAGAAGACCGCCGCGATCTTCACGGGCCGGGCGCCGGCGGCCGGTTCCGATAACAGCGCCGGAAGGAGAAAAAGAAAGATAACCGTCCGTTTTCCCATGCCCTAATTTCCAAAAAAGAGGTTCGATCCCGCCGGCCCATACCGCACTTGCCGTTTTCTGAAGAAGTGGTATCATACCAAAATGGTGCGAAAAGCAAAGATCAAATTTATTCTGTTTTTCTGGGTCGCCCTGCTCCTTCCCGTCCCCGGCGGCGCCGACCCGGATCCCGATGCGTGGATTCCCCCCCCGTGGCTCACCCCGTCCGAACGGCGCTACCTGGCCGGCCGGGGACGGATCACCTACTGCGTGCACCGGGACCGAATGCCCTTCGAGGACATTCGGGAGGGCGCCCCGGACGGCCTGGCCCCGGACCTGATCGGGATGGTGGAGGCCCGTCTGGGGATCACTTTCCGTCCGGTCCCCTCCGGGTCCTGGGCCTCGTCCCGGGAACACCTCCGGGACGGCCGATGCGAGATCCTCGCCGCCGTGGACGTGACGGTGCCGGAGGATCCGGCGCTGATCCGCACCGCCCCCTACCTCCGCTACACCCTGGCCGTGGCCATGCGGGGGGAGGCGCCCTTCATCTCCGGGATCCCGGACCTGGTGGGCCGGACGGTGGGGATCAACGGCGACCGGCCCAAGATGGATACCCTGGTGGCCCGGTTTCCGGCGGTCGCCTTCGCCGGGGTCGAGGACATCCCCGAGGGGCTGGCCAAGGTCTCCACGGGGGACCTCGACGCCTTTGTCGCTCCGCTTCCCTTGGTGGATCGGGCCCTCCGGAGGGCGACACCCGGAAGCCTGAAGATCGCCGGATACGTCGATCTCCCCGGAGCCCTGGGGATCGGCGTTCGAAAAGACCTCCCCGACCTCCGGACGATCCTCGACAAGGCCATCGCCTCCTTCACCGAGGCGGAGATCGACACCCTCCACCGCCGGTGGCTGGCGGCCCCTCCCGAGGACCGCTTCGATCCCGCCTGGCTCTGGGCGGTGGCGGCCGCGGCCCTGATCGCCGGTCTCGCCGTCTTCCTCTGGCGCCGGGAGACGGGCCGGCTCCGGAGGCGGATCGCGGATGTCCAGGCGGAGCTTCAGACCAAGCAAAAGGAGGTGGAGACCCTGATGATCACCGATCCGCTCACCTGCCTCAACAACCGGCCCAAGCTCAAGGAGGTTCTGGGCAAGGAGGCGAAGCGGTTCGAACGGTACGGCCGGACCTCGGCGGTGATCCTCATGGACGTGGACCGCTTCAAGGCCGTCAACGACACCTACGGCCACAACCTGGGAGACGTGGTCCTGTGCAAGATCGGAGAACTCCTCCGTAACAACGTCCGAAAGGCCGATACATCGGGCCGCTGGGGCGGCGAGGAGTTCATGGTCCTCTGTCCGGAGACGGACACCGGCGGGGCGGCCCGCCTGGCGGAGAACCTCCGGAGGACCATCGAGGGCACCCGCCTGCCCAAGGTCGGCACCCTGACGTGCAGCTTCGGCGTTGCGGTCTTTCGGGGGGAGGACACCGGAGAGACGGTGGTCGGCCGCGCCGAGGAGGCCCTCGCCCGGGCCAAGGCGGCGGGACGGAACCGGGTGGAGGTGGGCAAGGGGAGCGCGGCGGCCGGGTAGCCGGTCCGGATCGTTTCAGCCGCTGCCTTGAGGTCGCTATTGGTCCATTCGCTCCCGTTCATCGGCCAGTGCCAGAATGCGCCGTCGAATTTCCCCGGAAACCCACATCCCTTTCTTTCCGAGCGCATCCACGAAGGGAGCGATATGGCGGATCAATCCCTGGCTTTTTGCTTCAAGGAGTATCCTCAGCGTTCCCCAGACCCGAAGCCCGGCTGCCTGGGCGGTTTTCCGCGCCAACGTATCGTCCAAGAGGATCGGTAAATCCGGATTTTCCAGGGCCAGCGCCATTGCCGAGATTTCTCCCGCCCCAAGATCAAGGGCGAACCATTCATGGGGCGTCGACCTTGGGTCGACGATTTCCATCCATTCGTACGTCAAGGGGTCGGGTGCGTGATATCCCTTTTTTCGACCCTGGGAGAGTTCGTTGGAAACGGCGGTCGGGACCCATATGGAGTTGAACAGGTGGGGAAGCCACGAGAGCGCATCGATTCGATAAAGATAGAGGAGCGGAGAAGTGTCACTGATCGCGCTGGGCATGATGACTTTTTTCGAGTTCCCGCAACTCGTTTTCCAGTGGAAAGACCTGATACCTTTCCAAGGCCAGCAAAAATTCGATTCTTGAGATCCCGGCCAGTTCCGCCGCCCGACCCGAGGAGAGACGGCCAAGTTCATGAAGCTTTACGGCCGCCAACATCCGCAGCTCCCTGCCGAACGAGGTGTCATCCATTTTTTCGGCGAGCAATATCTTTTCCGGCACATCGACGACGATCTGACGTATGGTCATCGCTAAACCTATTAAATGATTCCAGATATTCGGAAATACATCAAAAAGATTCCTGGGAAGCGTTCTCTCCGAATCCGTTCCGGATCTCTTCGGCGGAGGGAAAATCCGGCCAGGCTCCGATCAACTCCCGAACGGACGGGGCCATTCATCGGCTGTCTTCTCCTCGATCAGCCGCGCGATCCATCCGCCGATCGACATGTTGTGTTCCCTGGGGCCCCCCGCACCTTGGCCTCGATTTCGGAATGGAGATAGATGGTGATTTGGCCCATGGAACGGTTCCTCCATATGGTTGCGGCATGATCGATATAGGTGGGAGTATAAGTGGATTCTCTCCGTCCGTCAATACCGTTGGCTCGTACCATCGATTCGTGCCATCGGTAGGCACGGCGGTCACCCGTTGGAGACGTTGTCCGGACCAACAGGTTGAATGTCGGTATGGGGAATGGATCGAGAAGCCGGCTGACAATTCACCCAGGAAATCCGGATGATGGAAAAGGACTCCTTGGGGAAAAGCGAAATCCGCCGTCCGGTGGACAAGGATCTACGGCGGCGGAAGCTCGACTGGAACAGGGTCTCCGCGTTGACCCTGGCCCTGCTGGACTCCTCTAAAAATCGGGTCGGTAACCCGGAGTACCGGCGCCGGAATCGTTCCTACGGCCTCACCACCCTTCGGGATCGCCACGTGGAGATCACGGAGATGACGATCCGGATCGTCGCAAGAGCCCTGGGAAACACGCCGGTCACCTGCCGGAAGTACTACATCCATCCGGCGATCATTGAAGCCTACGAAGAAAACCGCTTGACAGCGGCTTTCGAGTGGGGGAAAAAGCGGAAAACAAGATCCGACGATGAATCGGCCTATTTCCGCCCGGCCGAACGGGCGGTCCTCAAGCTGTTGCGATCGGAACGGGCGGTCTTGCCCGGGGGATAGTGAATCCGCAAACGGAAGGAGAAATGATGATCAGCGAGCTTCGAATCGACCCGGAGAGGGCCACAACCCAGATCGCCGATTTCCTCGGGGGATATTTACGGAAGACCGGAAACCAGGGGGTGGTCATGGGACTCTCCGGCGGTGTCGACAGCGCCGTCGCGGCGGCCGTCGCCCGGCAGGCCCTGGGGAAGAAAAATGCCAAATGTGTATTCATGCCCGACAGCGCCACCCCGACCGCCGATTACGAGCATGTCGATCTGCTGGCCGAAGCCTTCGACCTGGACGTGGCGACCCGGGACATCACCGCCATCGTGGAGACCTTCGGGGAGCACTGTGTTCTCCCGCCGGATACGATGGCCGCGGCGAACATCAAGGCCAGGAGCCGGATGGTTCTGCTCTATGCGTACGCCAACATGACGGAGAGCCTGGTGTGCGGGACATCCAATAAATCCGAACTGATGGTCGGCTACTTCACCAAATTCGGGGACGGCGGGGTGGATATCATGCCCATCGGTGATCTCTACAAGGCCCAGGTGTGGGCGCTGGCCCGTCACCTGGAGGTGCCCGGCCCCATCATCGACAAACCCCCCTCGGCCGGGCTGTTCGAGGGGCAGACCGACGAGGCGGAGCTGAAGATGACGTACGACAGCCTCGATGTCATCCTCTGTTCACTGGAAAAGGAGGTGGAGATCGGCCGGATCTCCCGGGACGCCGGCGTCGATCCGTCCGAGGTGGAGCGGATCCGGACCCTGGTGGTGGGCACCCGGCACAAGCGGGAAACGGCAGTATCGGCCAAAATCTACTGATCCCACTGGTCTCGATGGCGGATCCGCGGCCTTCAGACCATCGATCTCCCCCTTTTCGAAGGAAAGGAGCGCCATGAATTCCCACCTCCGCCGTGACCACCTGACCCGGATTTTCCACGCCGGCCTCCGGCGCGTCGATCCGTACCGGATGATGTCGGAGCGGGTCTTCCTCGACGGGGAGCGGCTCGCCGTCCGCCTGGAAGACGGGGAGACGTCGATCGATCTGGAGGATATCCGCCGGATCATCGTCATCGGCTGCGGCAAGGCCACGGCCCCCATGGCCGCGGCCCTCGAGGAGATCCTGGGGGACCGGATCGGGACGGGGCTCATCGTCGTCAAATACGGCCATACGGCTCCCCTGGAGATCATCGAGACCCTGGAGGCCGGCCACCCGGTCCCCGACGAAAACGGCGTGGCCGGGGCCCGCCGCATCGTGGAGCTGGCCGACGCCGCGGACCGGGAGACCCTCGTCATCTCCCTCATCTCCGGCGGCGGATCGGCCCTGCTGCCCCTGCCCCTGGAACGGCGCGGCGGGGATGGGGCCGTCCGCCTCACCCTTTCCCACAAGCGGCGGACCACCGAGGCCCTGCTCGCCTGCGGGGCCGACATCGGGGAGATCAACGGCGTCCGGAAGCACCTTTCCGGCGTCAAGGGGGGGCGGCTCCTCGCCCGCCTGGCGCCGGCCCGGAGCCTCAACTTCATCCTCTCGGACGTGGTGGGGGACGACCCGGCCACCATCGCCTCGGGGATCACCGCGCCGGACCCCACCACCTTCGGGGACGCGCTCTCGACCATGGAAAAATACGACATCCAGGGGCGGGTGCCTCCGGAGGTGATGGCGGTCCTTCGGATGGGGGCCGAAGGCCGGATTCCCGAGACCCTGAAGCCGGGGGATCCGGCGGAGGACCTGGCCGTCAATCATCTCATCGGCACCAACCGGAGCGCCCTTTCCGCCGCCGCCGAAAAGGCCCAAGCCCTGGGATATACCCCGGTCCGCCTCACCTCCCGGCTCACCGGCGAGGCCCGGGAAGCGGCCCGGTTCCTGGCGGCCGTCGCGGTGGACGCCGCGAAACAGGGGATGACGGCCCGGCCGCCGGCCTGCATCCTCTCCGGCGGGGAAACGACGGTGACGATCCGGGGAGACGGAAAGGGCGGCCGGAACCAGGAGATGGCCCTGGCCTTCCTGGTCGAAATGGCCCGAAACCCCGACGACTTTGCGGGCATCGCGTTCCTGTCGGGCGCCACCGACGGCAACGACGGCCCCACCGACGCGGCCGGGGCCTTCGCCGACCTGGATCTCCTAACCGAGGCCCGGAACCGAAGCTTGGACCCGGCGGCCCATCTGAGGAACAACGACGCGTACTCCTTTTTCGAACAAATCGACGGGCTTTTGAAGACCGGGCCGACGAACACCAATGTCTGCGATCTGCAGATCATCCTCTGCTGATGTGGCGGCCTTGGACCATTCTTTTTCCGCCGAGCCGATGGTGAAACTCGTACCGGAACCCGGAACGCGAAAAATACACCATATCCAATAATCCCAAGGACCCATGGAACACAAGGATATACGGCTTCTTTACACCTCGGACATCCACGCACACCCGGATTACCTGAGCGCCATGCTGGCCGCCGCCCGGGGCCATGGCGTCGATGCCGTCCTCGTCGGGGGGGACATCATCCCCCATCATCTTCCGGGGACCTTCGGCCCGGACATCCTCGAGGCCCAGGTCCGGTACCTCCGGGAGATCTTCCTCCCGGCCCTGGACCGGTACCGGCAGGAGCGGAAGACCGCCTTCTTCCTCGACCTCGGCAACGACGATTTCGCCGCCTCCCGGACGGTCCTGGAGGAGCGGGACGGCTCGGATCTGCATCTGATCCACATGGCGGTCCGGGAGCTGACGCCCTCGGTGGACGCGGCCGGCTACATGATGGTCCCCCCCACCCCCTTCGGCCGGAAGGACTGGGAGAAGCCGGACTGTACCGAACAGCCGTGGGCGCCGGGGAACAGGGTGACCCTCCACGGGGTGGTTTCCGGAAACGGGCGGCTGGAGAAGACGACCCTCGATCCCAAGGCCCCGGAGACCCTGGAGGCCGACCTGGAGCGCCTGTCGGCCAAAATCCGGAAGCCCTTCCTCTTCGTCTCCCACGCCCCGCCTTACGGCACACCCCTCGATCTGATCTACGACGGCACCCATGTGGGGAGCCTCGCCGTCCGCCGGTTCATCGAGCACTGGGCCCGAAAAGGGTGGCTCCTCGGATCGTTCCACGGCCACATCCATGAGTCGTATCGAAGAAGCGGCGCCGTCCGCGCCGCCATCGAGGGCGCGCCCTGCTTCAACCCCGGCCAGGGGGATGTGTATGGCGGGAGGTTCCGGTACCTGGTTTTGCGGCTCCAGGCCTCCGGCGGGGCCGTGGAGACGGAGATGGCGCCATGACCCCGGCTCCGATCTCCGATGCAAAGGAATGGGCGTCGAACCGCTGTACGAATATTTCCTCCCGGCCCGGAAGGTTTCAAGGCGGCCCCATCCCTTCGTCCACCGGGACCTTCCGGTAAATCTCCTCCAAGGGCAAGGTGATGTCGATCGATTCCAGGTTCACCACATCCTCCGCGCCGGCCGCCTCGGAGAGCAGCCACTGCCTGGTCGACCGCCGGACATAGTGCTCCGCCCGCCGATGGTCTTGGGCCACGAGCAGATATTCCTTCAGAGACGACAGTTGCCGGTAATGGGAAAATTTCCGGAACAGGTCGTACCCCTGAGTGGACCGGGAGAGCACTTCGATCAGGATCATGGGCGTCAGCAGGGTGTCCTCGTGGTCGTCCTCGAAGCGGATCTTGTCGCAGGCCACCACCACATCCGGATAGGTGTAGAGACCGGTGGGACTCACCTTCACCCGCATGTCGTTGGCGTAGATGTCGCACGGCCGGTCCCGGAGCCGGGTGCTCAACTCCCGGACGATGTTGGTGACGATGAGGTTGTGGCGCCGACTGGCACCGGCCAGGGCGAACATCTCCCCATGGAAAAATTCGCTCCTGGTCCGGGCCTTCCGCTCGATGGCCAGGTATTCCAGTTCCGTCAATCGTGGTTTTGTCTGGGTGGACATGGTCTCCTCCTCGCGCGGTTCGGTGTCGTCTTCTTCCATCTACCATGAAACGAATCGGGGATACAGGGGAAGTTCAAGCCGGAAACACCGGGCGACGCCCGATGCCAATTTTGACAACGGCCGGTTTCGGCTTTAGCCTATCCCTTACCCGTTCCCACCGCCCACCCCACCTGTGTGGTGTTCTCCTCCGGGCGGTCCCATCGGTCATCCACTTCACCCCATGGAACGGTTTGCCGCGGTTGCGGGGCCGGGAGATTGGGGTTTCGGCCGCCGGGTCCCGTGGTTCCGGTCGAAGCGTTCGACCGGAGACCGCGTTGCCACCAAGACATCTATGGGGAATCCCCCACATATCGAAAGGAGGTTGTGCCATGCTCAGACAACCCCGTATGAAAAAGATGAATTTTCTTGTGAGGCGGGGTGACTTGAACTAATATTTGGTTCACCATGATCCGCATATGGTTCAAAGGAGGGGATGATGAGATCCATCACCATACATAAGCTGGACGACGGACTGGATGCGCTGATCCGAAAGAGGGCGGAAAAAGAGAAAAGCAGCCTGAACCGGACGATCAAAAACATTCTCGAAGAGGCTTTGAGGCCGGCTGAAAAGTCCGGAACGGGGAAAATCCAAGACTACCTCGATCTGTTCGGCGTATGGTCGGAAGCGGATGCCGAGGAATTCAACCAGGCAACGAAAGAACTTCGAGAGATCGACCCGGGAGACTGGCGGTGAAATAATCGAAGGACTGCGCCTTTGGAACCATCTCCAGCCGACCTGACTCACCTCGACATTGAACCTGAAAAAGGGTTCCCGTCGAGCCCAACCCCACCCGGCCCGATCCCATGACCCTGCCATAGATCGACGTTGACAACTCCCCGGCGGCGCCTACCTTAAAAAGGGTCCGCCGCACGCCGTGGCGGAAAACGGAACCCGTCCCCGGAAGCGCAACCCTCCACCCAAAGGAGCCCCCCATGAGCCCACGGAACCTATCAACGACCATCGCCCTCTGCCTGGCCCTGGTGCCGCCCCTGATCTCCGGCGGCCCCGCCTCGGCCGACCCACCCATCCCCCGCATCGACGCCCAGGAGACCCGGACCCTCGTGGCATCGGGAGAGGCCCTCTTGATCTGCGCCTATGACGACGGGTATTGCCGAACGAGACTCCTGGACGGGGCCCTGTTCCTGGGCCAGTTGGACGGGATGCTCGACAAACTCCCCATGAACCAGATGCTCATCTTCTACTGCGAATGACCCAACGAAGCCACTTCCGCCCGTGTGGCGGAGCAATACCGGCAAAAGGGATTCGCGAACGTCCGGGCCCTGGCGGGGGGCATCGACGCCTGGAAGGCGAAGGGGTACCC
>CAYSLC010000065.1:16038-24272 GCA_964431545.1 uncultured Desulfobacteraceae bacterium
CGAACGTCCGGGCCCTGGCGGGGGGCATCGACGCCTGGAAGGCGAAGGGGTACCCCATGGCGGGCGGCGGATAGTGCTAGGAGGGCGCCGCCGCCAGGGACCGCCCGAACTCCGTCGCCTTCTCCACGGCGGCGGCATCCTTGGCGAGGACCCCGGCCTCCGGCGGCGTCAGCGGAAAGAAGCAGGAGCGGAATCCGCATTCGAGGATCTCCGCCGGGTTTCTCCACTGTCGTTCCAGAAGTTCCAGATTGCCCTCCACCGGCCCGCCCGCCGTGGCCAGCAGGCCGAGGGTCTTGCCGCAAATCGCGGAACGGACCTCCAGGGAATCGCCGAACTTCGTCAGGGAGTACATCCGGTCGATGAACCCCTTGATCTGGGCCGGGAAGCTCCACCAGTAAAGCGGCGTCGCCATGACGATGGCGTCATACCCCGGCAGGGTCGCCACCGTCCGGCCCAGTTCGTCACCCAGGGAGCACTCGAATTTCTCCGATGCCTGGCACTTCTGGCAGCCGATGCACCCCGGCTTCTTGAATTCCAGTTCCAGGGCATCGATCTCGGCCACCTCGGCCCCCGCGCCCCGGGCCGCCTCCATGGCCACGGACGCCATGGCCCGGGTGTTTCCGTTTTTCCGGGGACTTCCCTGTACGAAGACGATCTTTTTCGGCATGTCGCTTCTCCTCATTCAGCGGCTTTGATGATGTTCAAGATCTCCCACGGGCTGTAGACAGGGATATCGGATCTCTCAAACCCCTTTGTGTCCCGGGTCACAACGGCTTGCGCCCCGGCATGACGAGCGGCGTGAAGGACGACACCATCCTCGAAGTCGGGGAACCCCGACTTCAGGGCGTCTTCCAGCACGGCCCGGTTGACGATTGCCATGTGAAAGAGTTTCATCAGATTTTCGAGATGGCGGATCGCCCGGTCCGGAACCAGAGCCTTGGTCGCCAGATAATGGATCGTGGTGACGGTGGTCGCGCAGACCCAACCCGTAACGTCCCCCCTTTCCACAAGGTCCAGCAACCTGGCGGCGGGCTCGGCGAACGGCTCCCGGTCGAGCATGAGGTCCAAAATCACGTTCGTGTCGAACAGGACGTTCACAAATGCTTCTCTTCCAGATACCGCCGGTAATCGGTCTCGTCCACGTCCGCGCCCCCCAGCGATCCGCGAAGGGACGCCACGATGGGTCCCGGTTGTGGGGGTTCCCTTGCAGCGGTTCGGTCCATCTCCAGGAGGAGAAAATAATCGGCAACCAGTTGAGAGACCGACTTGCCGGACCCATGGGCGAACCGTTTGGCCGATTCGATTAGGTCCGCGTCCATACGCAGGGTCAATTTGGACTTCATCCCTTCCTCCGGTTCGAGTTGACGTATACCTTGGCCCTATTTATACGTCATTCCAGGAATCCTGTCAACCGGGAGATTTCCTGAACACCGGGAGATCACCGCATCATCGTCTCCGGTAGAAAGAGGACGATCCCCGGAAAGAGAACCAGACATGTCAGGAGCAATGCTTCCGAACCTGGACGGTTCGGTCTTCGCTTAAATCCAGTCGATATCCACAAGGTGCTCCACCTTTTTGAATTCAGGGTCTCCGGTGATCACCGTCGCTTGGAACCGGGCGGCCACGGCCACAGCGAAACAGTCTGCATAGGAGATGGCATGTTCCGCCTTGATCTCTGCGGCCGATCGGATGATCGCGGAGGACGGCGGGACGATCTGGACGGCGAGGTCGAGGAACTGTTCCAGGCGGGTTTGGGCCACATCGATTCCGAGCCTTCTGATGTTCATGTAGTAGACCTCACCCAGATTGATTTCGCTCATGAACGCCTTGAGGCTTCCCTGTTGGGCAGCTGTCAGCAGCTTTTCGACATTGTCGGCGCCGGGTTCGTCCTGGTGGAACTTCAGGATGGCGTAGGAGTCAAACAGAATGGTTTTCATCGACGGTATTATCCCTTTTTCGCTCCTCCAGCAGGGATTCGGCCATCGAATCGCCCCCTTTGACGATCCCCCGCAACGCCTTGACGGGATCATCCTGGAGGGGGGTGATCTCCGCGTGGTTCCCCACCACTCGCAGGAGCACCTTCTTGCCTGGGGTGATCCCGAGCTGATCCCGGATCGCCTTGGGGATGACGATCTGCCCCTTGACGGATGTTTTTACCACCGGCATCTGTGTTTTACCTCCTCTTCATACGTTTACCCGATCTTGGCCCAGTATAACAAAACGGTATCCGTGGTCAAGGAGGCTGATTCAGTCCACAGCACCAAGGGAGGTAGTCTTACCGCTTCCTCGATTTCCACCTTAAAATATCCGTTGGCGGGGGGAGGTTAACGCATATCTGTTCGGTTACCCAAGTCCAGACCTCCGAGGTTTTCGAAACCTCGGAGGTCTTTGACGGATACCGACCAAAGGCATCGTCCGGACTTGGTTTTTTCTGATTCAGAAACGAGTAATGTTCACGATGGAGAGGATCACCACCACCGCCGACATCATCCACTGCCCGATCGTCTTGACCACTTCGCTCTCCCTTGTGTTTTTGCGTTTTCCCCGTCATCTGTGGTATTAGAACACTTCCGAAGGGGGGCGGTATGGAACCATCCCCCCCGGTTTGCCAAACGTAAGATCGAAGGAGTACGGCAAGGAGAGAATGGAGAACCGAAGGGTCGTCATCACCGGACTGGGCGCCGTCACCGCCATCGGACACACGGCCGGGGAATTTGCCGAGGCCCTGAAGGCAGGCGTGTGCGGCATCGGGCCGGTCTCCGTCTTCGATACGGCCGACTTCCGGACCCACACCGGCGCCGAGGTGCGCGGGTTCGATTCCGTGGCCGCCATCCCCAGATCCTATCGCCGCAAGCGGATGTCCCGGTCGGATCGCATGGCCATGGCGGCGGCCCTGGAGGCGCTTGGCGACGCCGGTTTGGCGACCGTTCCGGATGGGCTGAAACCCGGCATGGGCGTGGTCATCGGCGGCGGGGCCGGCGGCATGTTGGAGTGCGAGGCCCTCTACCGGGACCACCTGGCCGGGAGCCGGCGACTCCCGTTCTCCCAATTCGCGTCGTTCTGCTGCGCATCGTCGGCCGACCACATCGCCTCGGCCCTGGGGCTCCTGGGGCCCAGGACCACCTTCATGACCGCCTGCTCCTCCGGCGGCACCGCCATCGGGTACGCCCGGGACCTCATCGCCGACGGCATGGCCGAGGCCGTCGTGGCGGGCGGCGCCGAGCCCCTCTCCCGGGTCACCTACGCCGCCTTCAACGGGCTCCAGGCCGTGGACCCGGACCATCCCAAACCCTTCGACCGGAACCGACGGGGGATGTCCCTGGGCGAGGGGGCCGGGGTCCTGATCCTCGAATCCCTGGACCACGCCCGGCGGCGGGGGGCGCGGATCATCGGGGAGGTCCTGGGGTATGGTATCAGTTGCGACGCCCACCACATGACCGCCCCGGACCCGTCGGGCAACGGCGCCATCCGGTGCATGTCGGCGGCCCTGGCGGACGCCGGGGTCGGGCCCTCCCAAATCGATTACATCAACGCCCACGGCACCGCTACGCCGGCCAACGACCGGATGGAGACCCTGGCCGTCAAAGCGGTCTTCGGGGACCGGGCGTACCACATCCCCGTCTCGTCCACCAAGGCCATGCACGGCCACACCCTGGGGGCCGCCGGGGCCATCGAGGGGGTGGTCTGCGCCCTGGCGATCCGGGACCGGTTCATCCCCCCGACGATCCACCACGCCGAGCCGGATCCCGACTGCGACCTTGATTACGTCACGGACGGGATGCGGGAGGCGGATGTCCGGATCGCCCTGTCCAACTCCTTCGCCTTCGGGGGCAACAACACGACGGTGGTCTTGGGCGCGTTCACGGAAAAGGGGGTCGCCCGTGAATAGGCGCGTCGCTGTCATCGGCATCGGGGTGGTCACGCCCCTGGGCATCGGCCGAGACGCCTTTTTCGATAGGCTCCTGGCGGGCGAGTCGGCCGAGGCGCCCATTTCTTCCTTTGACGCGGCCCGCTTTCCGTCGAAACGGGCCGCGGAGGTGAAAGATTTCTCGCCCACGGACTTCATCTCCCCCCGGAACGCCCGGCGCATGGACCGCCTCTCCCAGATGGCGGCGGCCTCCGCCCGCATGGCCCTGGACGACGCCGGCATCACGGTGGACGCCGGCAACCGGGACCGCATCGGGATCCTCCTGGGCACGGCCTTCGGGTCCACGGAGGTGGCGACGGGGTTCGCCGGGACGATGTTCACCGAGGGGCCCCGGTTCGTCAGCCCCCTCCAGGTGCCCAACACGGTGATGAACGCTCCGGCCGGCCACGCCGCCATCGAACTGGGGGTCCGGGGGGTCAACGCCACGGTCAACCACCGGGAGGCGTCGGCGGAAACCGCCATCGCCCACGCCGCGTCGGAGATCCGAAAGGGGCGGGCCGATGTCATGCTGGCCGGCGGCGCGGAGATCCTGTCGGAGTTCTTCTTCGAGATCCTGACCTATTTCAAGGCCCTCTCCCCGGACGACGGCGGGCCGGAGGGGGCCCGCCCCTTCGATGGGAACCGGAACGGTCCGGTGGTCGGCGAAGGCGCTGGCGTCTTGTGTCTGGAGCGTCTGGACCGTGCCGAGGCCCGGGGTGCGGCGCCCCTGTGCGAGATCCTGGGCTGGGGCATGAGCGGCGCGCCGGCGCCGCCCAACGACTGGCCGTCGGACCCGACAGGGCCGGTCCTGGCCATGGAGACCGCCCTCCGGTCCGCCGGGTTCCCGCCCTCCGGCATCGATCTCGTGTCGGCGTCGGCCAACGGCGGCAGGAAGCTGGACCGGCTGGAGGCGGACGCCCTGGCCCGGGTCTTCGGCAAGGGAAAGGCGGCGCCGTTGATCTCCTCCATCAAGGGGGCCGTGGGCGAGAGTTTCTCCTCCGGCGGGATCCGGGCGGCGGCCATGGCCCTCTGTCTCAGGGACGGTATCGCCCCCCCCACCGCCGGGCTGAAGACGCCCATGGACGACCTGCCCTTCGTCATGGACGAGGCCCGACGGACGGCCGCCGTCCGGGGGCTGGTCAACGGGTTCTCCTCCGGCGGCACCTTCGTCTCCCTGGTGATGGGACGGCCATGAACCTCGGCGAATGGACCCTCAAGCAGGCCCTCACCCACCCCGACCGCCCCTTCCTCAAGGAGGGCGACCGGATCCTCGACAACCGCCGGTTCAACGAACGGGTCGACCAAACCGCCCGCGCCCTCCACTCCCTCGGCGTCGTCCGGGAGACCGGGTGGCCGTCCTCATGGCCAACGCGCCGGCGTTTCTCGAACTCTTCTTCGCCTGTGCCAAGATGGACACCCTGACCGTGCCGGTCGGCGTCCAACTGACGGTACCCGAAACGGCCCACCTGCTGGCGGACGCCGGGTCCTGGGTCTTCGTGGCGTCGGTCCGGCTGATCGCCGGGGATCCGGACATCTGCTCTAACGGCAATTCCACTGGAACGGAATCCTGAAATCCCTTCACAGTTCCCGTGGGATTTGATAGGAACGGGCCAGCGGTTCAGATGGCCGCCACTCACGGAGGAGAAAGGGACCCCATGCCGTCGTATCCGAATCTGTTGTCACCCCTCGATCTGGGATTCACCACCCTCAAGAACCGGTCCCTCATGGGCTCCATGCACACGGGGCTGGAGGACCGGGCCGGGGACTATCCGAAGCTGGCCGCCTACTTTGCCGAACGGGCCCGGGGCGGCGTCGGGCTCATGGTCACGGGGGGCATCGCCCCCAACATCGAGGGGTGGCTGGCCCCGTTTTCATCGAAACTGACCGGACGGCGGGAGGTGGCCCGCCACCGGATCGTCACCGACGCGGTCCATGAAGAGGGCGGGGTGATCTGCATGCAGATCCTCCACGCGGGCCGGTACGGATACCATCCCTTTTGCGTGGCGCCGTCCCGGATCAAGTCCCCCATCTCCCCTTTCAAGCCCTGGCCCCTTCCCGGATGGGCCGTAAATCGCCAGGTCCGGGCCTTTGTCCGGTGCGCGGAGCTGGCAAGGGAGGCGGGCTACGACGGCGTGGAGGTGATGGGGTCCGAGGGGTATCTCATCAACCAGTTCCTGGTTCCCCGGACCAATCGCCGCACCGACAAGTGGGGCGGGTCCCTGGAGAACCGGCTCCGGTTTCCGGTCTCCATCCTCAAGGGGATCCGGGAGGCGGTGGGGCGGGACTTCATCATCATCTACCGACTCTCCATGCTCGATCTGGTGGCGGAGGGGAGTCTCTGGGAGGACGTCGTGGCCCTGGCCAAGGCGGTGGAGGCGGCCGGCGCCGACATCATCAACACCGGCATCGGGTGGCACGAGGCCCGCATCCCCACCATCGCGGCCACGGTGCCGCGCGGGGCGTTCTCCTGGGTGACCCGGCGGCTCAAGGGGGAGGTCGGCCTGCCCCTGGTGGCGGTCAACCGGATCAACACGCCGGAGACGGCCGAGAAGGTCCTGGCCGACGGGGACGCGGACATGGTCTCCATGGCCCGGCCCCTGCTGGCGGATCCCGATTTCATGGTCAAGGCCGGAGAGGGCCGGGCGGACGAGATCAACACCTGCATCGCCTGCAACCAGGCCTGCCTGGACCACGTCTTCTCCCGGAAGCGGGCCACTTGTCTGGTCAACCCACGGGCCTGTTACGAGACGGAGCTGGTCTATGAACCGGCCGACGCGCGGCGAAAGATCGCCGTGGTGGGGGCCGGGCCGGCCGGGCTGGCCGCTGCGTCGGTGGCGGCGGAACGGGGTCATGGGGTAACCCTCTTCGAGGCGTCCGGCGAGATCGGCGGGCAGTTCAACATGGCCAAGCGGATTCCGGGCAAGGAGGAGTTTCACGAAACCCTCCGGTACTTCGGAAACCGGCTGGAGGCGGCCGGCGTCGCCCCGCGGCTGAACCATGAAGTCACGGCGGCCGAGTTCGCGGGCGGCGGGTTCGACGCGGTTGTGATCGCCGCCGGCGTTCTGCCCCGGATCCCGGAGATTCCGGGCATCGACCATCCCAAGGTCCTCTCCTACACCGACGTGCTCCTCAAGGGGGCGGAGGCGGGCGAACGGGTGGCCCTCGTGGGTGCCGGCGGCATCGGGTTCGACGTGGCCGAGTACCTCTCCCACCAGGGGGAGAGCCGGGACGGGGCGGCCTTTCTGCGGGAATGGGGGGTGGATCCGACCCTGTCGACCCGGGGCGGCCTCTCCCCGGAGGGGCCGAAGCCGGTCCCGGCCGGCCGGAAGATCTATCTCCTCCAGCGCAAGGACGAGAAGCTCGGGAAGCGGCTCGGCAAGACCACCGGCTGGATCCACCGCCTGGAACTCCGCCACCGGGGCGTGGAGATGATCGGCGGGGTCCAATACAGGGCCATCGACGACGGGGGTCTCCACATCGAGGTGGAGGGGGAATCGCGCCTGCTGGCGGTGGACACGGTGGTGATCTGCGCCGGACAGGTCTCCCGGAACGGATTGGCGGCGGAACTGGAAAAGAGCGGGATGCCGGTGCACGTCATCGGCGGCGCGAAACTTGCCGTCGAACTGGACGCCAAACGGGCGATCATGGAGGGGTGCCGGCTGGGGGCCGGGTTGTAAAGCGGAGCGAACATGGTGGAATGTCCCAAATGCGGCTATTTTCGGAAGCCCGACGAGGCGGCGCCGTCGTGGGAGTGTCCCGCCTGCGGGATCGTCTACGAAAAGTTCAAGCACCGGAAAGAGGACGGCCCGGTGACCGATTTTTCCCGTGAATTTGAACGGCTCACGCGCAAACCAAAGGAAAACCCGAGGGGCATCAGAAGGATGATGGAATATGCCGGTCTCTTTACGGCGGTCCTGGCGCTCATCAGGGGCCTGGCGATCGGCGAGGGGCTTTTCAGCGCGCTGCTTCTGTTTCCCTTTTTCCTCTGTCTCGTGACCGTTCTCTCCATGACCTTCGGAGACGGGCTCTACATCTGGAACCGCTACCAGATGGGGTTTGAACGGTTCGACAGCGAGGCCCATCCCATCCAGGCGGGGCTCGTCTATGTCGTTTCAATAATCGGCTGCCTCTTTTTCGCCGGTTTCTTTTTTCTGGGACCGCTCTGAACAAGGCCGTCAAACTGCCATTTCCCATCCTTTCCACAGGATCGGGGACGAAAGGAATTCCATGACGATTGAGGAGATACTCGAACATCTGAGGGATTACAGCAGTGGCATCTTCCCCCGCCAGGCGCTGGAGGAGGCGGTCGAACGAAGAAATGAAATCA
>CAYSLC010000066.1:0-23752 GCA_964431545.1 uncultured Desulfobacteraceae bacterium
TCTCCCAGGATGTCGCCGAGCACACCCTGTATGGGTCGTTGATCGTTCATTTTTAGGTGTCAGACCTCCGAGGTTTCCAAAACCTCGGAGGTCTTTTCCGGGTGAGGACCGTTTTCGGCTTACTTCGCGTCGTAGGTGAACGAATCCATCAGCTTCTTGTCCCCGGCCACGGCCTTCGCCTTGACCGTGTAGGCGCCTTTCTTGTCGAAGTTGACGTCCCCGCCGAACCCGCCGCTCATGCCCATGCACATGACCTTCTGGGCCTCGCCGTCGGGGCCTTCGACGAGATAGCCCACCTTGGCGTCCTCCACCTTGTTCCCCTGGGGGTCCTTGATGTAGACCATCATGTGGTGGGTCATGGGCTTCATGCCGGGCATGTCCTTCATCTCGGCCATCTTCTCCCGGACATCGATGAGGTGGTAGGCCATGGCGTAGCCGTCCACCGTCGATTCATGGACCAGTTCACCGGAGTGTGCCGAATGGTCCATGACGTGGCCCTCGGAGCCGTGTCCCTGATCTCCGTGGACGCCCTGGCTCTTATCCCCGTGGCCGTGCCCCTCTCCCGCGAACGCGGGAGATCCCAGCGTCAGGGTGAAAAGGAAGGTCGCCGTAACCGCGAAAAACATCGATCGTTTCATGTCTCTTCTCCTTTTTGATCCAATGGATCGGTTGTGATTTCAAATCGCTTCTCTTCTCCTGTCGTTTCTACAAGGCATCCGCACTCTCGGCGCCGCTCAGGATCTTGATCAGCCGGTTGACGTTCCGCACCGAAATGATGCCGTCGCCGGTCCGGCCGGTCCTTGCCGATCCTTTGATCACCTCCACCAGATGGGAAGCATGCTTGTCGGTGCAGATGATCTCCAGTTTGATCATCCGGTTGACCGTCCGGCCGAATTCAATGCTCGCCTGACTGTCGACCGGGTCGGTGCCGGCCCCGATGGCCAGCACGTGGGTTACCGTGGAATGGGGCGCGCCCGCTTCCGCGAGGGCGGAGAGCACCTCCGCCGCCTTTTCCGTGCGCACATACGCTTTAATCTCCTTCATGCCTCGCCTCCCCTGTGGTGATGGGAATCACGGTCCGCCGCAGCTCCCACCGCTTCCAGATCTCGTAGACCGCCGGGATGATGATGAGGGTCAGGATCGTGGAGGAGATCAGCCCCCCCACCATGGGGGCCGCGATCCGCTTCATCACCTGGGAGCCGGTCTCGGTGCCGTACATGACCGGCAGCAGCCCGATGAGGGTGGTGGCCACGGTCATCAGTTTGGGGCGGACCCGCTCCACGGCCCCCTCGATGATCGCCCCCTCCAGTTCCCCGAAGGTGTTCATCCCATTTTGACGGGCCCGCCGTTTGTACGCCTCGTCCAGGTAGACGAGCATCACCACCCCGGTCTCCGCCGCCAGCCCCGCAAGAGCGATGAATCCCACCACCACCGCCACGGAGATGTTGTAGCCGAGCAGGTAGAGGAGCCAGATGCCGCCCACCAGGGCGAAGGGGAGGCTCGCCATGACGAGGGTCGCCTCAATGATGTTCTTGAAATGGATGTAGAGGAGCACGAAGATCACCAGCAGGGTGGCGGGCACGATGATGTTGAGGGTCTTCCGCGCCTTCTCCATGTACTCGTACTGCCCCGACCAGACCATGGAGTAGCCGGCCGGAAAGTCGACCTCCCGGTCGACGATCGCCTTGGCCCGTTTGACGTAGGTGCCCACATCCACCCCCTTGAGGTCCACATAGATCCAGGCGGTCTGGCGGGAGTTCTCGCTCTTGATCCCGGCCGGCCCCTTGTGCAGGGAGAAATCGGCGAGCTGGGCCAGGGGCACGTGGGCCCCCGTGGGGGTGGAGACCAGAACCCGCTTGAGTCCGGCCACGTCGTCCCGGAGTTCCCGGTTGTACCGGAGGTTGACCGGGTACCGCTCCAGCCCCTCCACGGTGTAGGTGACGTTCATCCCGCCGATGGCGGTCATGATCACCTCCTGGACATCGGCGATGGTCAGACCGTACCGGGCGATCTGGTCCCGGCGGATCGTGAAGTCGAGGTAGTTGCCGCCGGTGACCCGCTCGGAGTAGGCGGACAACGTGCCGGGGATCTCCCCCACCACCGCCTCGATCCGGGCGCCCAGATCGGAGAGGACCTCGAGATCCGGCCCCATCAGCTTGATGCCCACCGGGGTCTTGATGCCGGTGGAGAGCATGTCGATCCGGGTCTTGATGGGCATGGTCCATGCATTGGTGAGCCCCGGAAACTGGATGGCCCGGTCAAGGTCGTCGGCGAGTTCCTGGATGGTGATGAACCGCTCCTCGGGCCAGATCCACGTCAGCGGCGCCTTGAGCCACCCCGGCCACCCGGAGAAGAACCGGTCGATCCGTTTTTTTCGCCATTGATGGATGATCCCGCCTTTCTTCTCCTCGGGCCAGATCCACGTCAGGGGGGCCTTGAGCCACCCCGGCCATTCGGAGAAGAACCGCTCCACCCGGAGAATCTCGTGTTCCACCCGGGGCCGGAGCATGATGGTGGTCTCGATCATGGAGAGCGGGGCCGGGTCGGTGGCCGTCTCGGCTCGGCCGATCTTGCCCAGGGTGTGGCGCACCTCCGGGAAGCTCTGGATGATCTTGTCGGTCTGCTGCAACAGCTCCTTGGCCTTGGTGATGGAGAGCCCCGGCAGGGTGGTGGGCATGTAGAGGAGATCCCCCTCGTTCAACGGGGGCATGAACTCGCTGCCGAGCCGGGAGAGCGGGTAGTAGGTCAGGATCAGGATGATTACCGCGACCAGGACCGTGGTCTTGCGCCACCGGAGCACCAGCCGGATCACCGGCAGGTAGATCCGGATGAAGAACCGGCTGATGGGGTTTCGGGCCTCGGGCAGGATCCGCTGGGGGATCAGGCAGACCGCCGCGAAAACGGAGAGGGCCAGGGCCGCCACGAGGCTCCAGTCGGGCAGGGGAACGCCGGAGACCCCGGCGGAGATCACCAGGGCCGGCGGGCCTGCCACCGCCGTCAGCCAGATCCCGATGCGCCGCCGTTTGGAAGTCTCCGGGGGCAGGGTCCGCTCCCGGACGAAGAAGGTCATGAGCACCGGGATGATGGTGATGGCCAGCACGGCCGAGGCGGCCATGGCGAAGGTCTTGGTGTAGGCCAGGGGCTTGAAGAGGCGTCCCGACTGCTCCTGGAGGCTGAAGACGGGCAGGAAGGAGACGGTGATGATGAGCAGGCTGTAGAAGAGGGCGGGACCCACCTCCTTGGAGGCGGCGAGCACGATTTCGGTGTGATTCTTCCGGCCGCGCTCCTTCTCCAAATGCTTGTGGGCGTTCTCCACCATCACCACCGAGGCATCCACCATCACCCCGATGGCGATGGCGATCCCCCCCAGGCTCATGATGTTGGCGTTGATGCCCAGGGGATAGAGGACGATGAAGGACATGAGGATCCCCACCGGCAGGGTGAAGATGGCCACCAGGGCCGACCGGAAGTGGAGCAGGAAGATGACGCAGATCACCGCCACGACGGTCATCTCCTCGATCAGCTTCTTCTTCAGGGTGTGGATGGCCCGCTCGATGAGCCCGGACCGGTCGTACCCCATCCGGATCTCCACCCCGGGGGGGAGCCCCTTCTCCAGGTCCCCGAGCTTCTCCTTGACCCGGTCGATCACCTCCAGGGCGTTCTCCCCGTAGCGCATCACGATGATGCCGCCGACGATCTCCCCCTGGCCGTTCCACTCCAGAATCCCCCGGCGCAGCTCCGGGCCGATCTGGACGTTGGCCACGTGCTCCAGGAGGATCGGCGTGCCCATGGCATCGACCCCCACGGCGATCTGCTTAAGATCCTCGATGGATTGGATGTACCCCAGCCCCCGCACCATGAACTCGGTCTCCCCCATCTCCACCAGCTTGCCGCCCACGTCGTTGTTGGACCGCTGGACCGCCATCCGGATCTTCTGGATGGAGAGGTCGTAGGCGAGCAGGAGATTGGGATCGACCTCCACCTGGTACTGCTTGACGAACCCGCCGATGGAGGCGACCTCGGAGACGCCGGGCACGGCGGTCAGCTCGTAGCGGAGGTACCAGTCCTGAAGGCTCCGGAGCTGCTGGAGGTCGTATTGCCCCGAGGTGTCCGCGAGGACGTACTCATAGATCCAGCCCACGCCGGTGGCGTCCGGCCCGAGGCTCGGGGTCACCCCCTTGGGAAGACGGCCCGACACGAAGCTCAGGTACTCCAGGACCCGGGACCGGGCCCAGTAGAGATCGGTGCCGTCCTCGAAGATGATGTAGACGAAGGAGAACCCGAAGAAGGAGTACCCGCGCACCACCTTGGCGTAGGGGACGCTCAGCATGGCGGTGGTCAAGGGGTACGTCACCTGGTCCTCGATCACCTGGGGGGCCTGGCCGGGGTACTCGGTGTAGATGATCACCTGCACGTCGGAGAGGTCCGGGATGGCGTCCAGGGGGATGTGGACCATGGCCAGTGCCCCGCCCACAATGACGGCGGCGGTGGCCAGGATCACCATGAACTTGTTGTTGACGGACCATGCGATGATTTGTTCGATCATTGCCGCTTCCTATCCGCTATTCCAGGTCTATTCCAGGTCGTTGAAGAAATCCGCTTCCGCGTTCGGTTCCGACGGGGTCTCCAGGTCGTCGAAGAAGTCGTCTCCCCCTGCCTCCATGTCATCGAAAAAGTCTTCTCCGGCGGTCTCCGCCGGTCTTTCAGGTCCGCCGGTCTTGGCCTCCATCATCTTCTGGACCGCCTCCTTGAGTTTCGACTCGGAGTCGAGGAGGAACTGGCCGGAGGTGACCACCGTCTCCCCGGGTCCCAGGCCGGAGAGGACCTGGACCCGGTTGCCGTCCAGGGAGAGGCCGAGTTCGACCTCCCTCGGGGTGAACTTGCCCTCCCCCCGATCCACGAAGACCACGTTCCGCTGGCCGGAGCGGATCACCGCCTCGGAGGGGATGACCAATCCTTTCCCCTTGCCCACGGTTCGGATCATCACGTCGGCGAACATGTCGGGCTTGAGGGTCATGTCGGGATTGTCGAACTCCAGCCGGATCACCACGTCTCGGGTCTTCTGCTGGAGGTAGGGGTAGATATAGGCCACTCGCCCGGTGAAGACCGTGCCGGGGTGGAAGGAGAGCCGCATCTCCGCCTCCTGGCCCACCTCGACCCATGGCAGTTCGTATTCGTAGATATGGGCCTCCACCCAGACCCGGGACAGGTCGGCGATGGTGTAGATGGTGGTGCCCGCCTTGACATAGGCCCCCTCCACGGCGTTCTTGTGGATCACCACGCCGGTGTGGGGGGACCGGATGACCAACGTCTTTTTCACCTCTCCGGTCTCTTCCATGTTCCGGATCTCCTCCTCGGCCACGTCGTAATAGAGGAGACGCCGCCGGGCCGAGACGAGCAGCTCGTTGTTCCGGCCCCGTCCGGCCAGAGTCCGGTAGGTTCCCAGGTACTCCTCCTGGGCGGCGAGCAGATCCGGGGAGTAGGTCTCGAAGAGCGGAGCCCCCGTCTCCACGAACCGGCCGGTGAAATCGACGTAGAGCTTTTCGATCCAGCCGCTGAACTTGGGGCTCACCTGGGCGATTCGGGTTTCGTCATAGGTGATGTGCCCGTAGGTGCGGATGGTGTGGACCAGGGGCGCCATGGAGACCTCGGTGGTACGGATCCCCATGTTCTGCTGGGTGACCGGATCGATCTTCACCTCCACGCCGCCGATGATCTCGTCCTCGTAGACCGGCACCAGGTCCATCCCCATCTTGCTTTTTCCGGGTTCTTCGTAGATCTCCATGGGATCCATGGGCGCGCGCCAGTAGGCGACTTGCCGTTCGCCGGAGGGGGCGTCGCCGGCGCTCTCCGTGTCCCGCTTGGGGGTGAGTTCCATGTTGCAGATGGGGCACAGACCCGGCTCCTCGGTGAGGATCCAGGGGTGCATGCCGCAGGTCCAGAGCTGGGTCTCGACGGCGTCCCCCATGAGGGTCTCCGACGCCCCGTCGTGATCATGGGGGTCAAGGGCCGTTCGGGGACCGATATATCCGAGCAGATAGGCGGCGCTCCCGGAGACGGCCAGCGTCGCCAGGACGGTCACGACGATGGTTACCCACTTGGACGACAATGGTTTTTTCGATGGCTTGTCGGACATCTGTGTGACGCTCCTTCAGATGGCTTTCGATGGAAACCTTTTATTCAATTCGTTTCCCATGTCTCGCCCTTACAGGGCTTTTCCATATATTTCCGGCAAATTCCCAGGGCGATACCTCTGGGCTGGTATGTGACGCCCTTTCAGGGCTGCCCCAAACCGTTGGATGCAGCGTTTCATCCATTCACAAACGTAGGAAGATAGCAATCGGTATGCCAGGTAGGTTCTCATCGGCGGAGGCCTCGGAAACAAGCGCGTCGTAGGGGCGGACCTGTGTGTCCGCCCTCGTCACATGACGGCCAAACAAAATGATCAAGACCAAATGTGCGCGGTTTTTTCGCAGACCCCGAGCAGCCGATGATGGAAGTGCGCAAATGTTGCGCAGTTGATCCTAGGCCCGGGCCTACGCGGGAGGCTACCCCGCTATTGCCCCCAAGGATCCACACCCACCACCCGCGCCAGTTCGGCCATGGCGATGCCGGTGTCGGAGCGTTTCCGCTGGTGGGTGAGGTTAACCTCCAGCCAATTGGTGTAGGAGCCGATGGCGTCGACGAAGGAGACCATCCCCGATTCGTAGCCCCGGTTGGAGACGTCCAGAGCCGATTTGGAGAGTGAAAGGAGTGTGTTTTCATACAGCCGGGTCTGCCGCTTCGCCTCGTCCAGCCGGAACCAGGCATTGCGCACCAGGGTGCGGGTGGCCGCCTCGGATTTTTCCAGTTCCATCTCCAAGGCGGAAAGCCGCCGCCGGGTCTCCCGGAGGAAGGCGTCCTGGGTGCCGTACCAGGCCATCTTGGGCAGACCGGCGCCCCTTTGGGCGGTGATCGTGGTGGGAAATGCCTCCTTCATCGCCGCCGTCCCGGCCGTTCCGACCGGTTCGTCCTCATGGGTGGAATAGCCGGGGCTGAAGGCGGGGAGGATCATGGTCTCGGCCATCTCCACCATGGCCGCCATCTTGCCGATCGTCTCCCGCATCCGCAGAAGCTCCTGTCGATTTTCCAGGGCCAGGGCCTGTAACTCGGCGAGGCCGGGAATCCGGCCCCGCGGCGCCCGGTCCTCGGGACTTCCAACCTCGGCTTCGGCCGGCAGATTCACCAGCTCCCGGATCTTCGTCTTCAGGTTCTTCTCCCGCTCCCCCAAGGTGACCAGCTTCTCCTCCAGGATCTCCCGCTGGATCCGTGCCTTGATGGCGTCCTGGTAGCTGGCGCTCCCTGATTTGTACCGGGTGTCGGCCACGGTCTCCAGCCGTCGGAAGAGGTCCAGGGTCTCGCTGGTGACCGGGCGGGCCTTCCGGACGTAGAGCAGATCCCAGTAGGTTCTTCGGGCCTCGGTGACCGTTTCCCGCCCGACCCGGGAGAGTTCCGCACGAGCCGCGGCCACCTCCCGGTCGACGATCCGCCCACGGAGGGCCCGAACGCCGGGGAAGGGGAACTTCATCCGGACCGGATCCCGCCCCTTCATGGGTCCGATCCCCGTCATCAGTCCTTCGGTGAATGCGCTGTATCGGCGGAGGATCTCGTCCACCTGGGCCACCTGGTCGTACCCCTCCAGGGCGGCCCGCAGACGATCCTCCTGGGCCGCGATGCCCGGATGGCGGAGGAGGACCAGCACCTCCAGGGTCTCCAGGGAGAAGCGGCCCCGGAGACGGCCCGAGGCCTCGTCGGCGCTGTCGGCCGCCGGTTTCAGCCGGTCGATCAGGGCCGGGTCGGGGCGGATGTACCGCTCCCCGGCGTCCGCATCGATGGTGGCATCCCTTCGGAGGCCGTCGCCTTTCGTGTCTCCGCCGCGGTCCGCCGCGGGCGCCGCAAGCCGCCCGTCATCCCGCGGGGCCTCTTCCCCGATATCCCGCCGTAGGAGGTTCGACTCGTAGAACGGGGGCGGCGCATAGGTCTCAAAATCCTCCCTGAGTGATCCGTATCCCTGGGCATGGACCGCCCCGGCGGGAATCGAGGCCAAAAGGCAGAGCAGGGCCGCATGGATCAATAGACGGTTCATGGCGTCTCCTCCGGCTCCGTCTCGATCCCCCGGCCCGTGCGTTCCGTCAGGCTCCGGCCCACCAGCTGCTCCAGCCGGGCCAGCGCCTTTCCATAATCGGCCCTTGCCCGGGCCAGGGAGAGCTGAAAGTTGTAAAGCACTCCTTGAGCCTCCAGAAGATCGGTGAAGCCGGAGCCGTTCTCCTGGAAGAATATCTCCGAAAGGGCCATGGAGGCTTCGGCCTGGGGGAGCAGATCCTCCGCGTAGAGGGTAATCAGCCGGCGGGCGTTCCGGAGCCGGAAGAAGACCTCCCGGATCCCGGTTCGGGTGTCGATCACCCGGGCCTCCCTCTCGGCGCGCGCCTTTTCCGCCGCGGCTTGGGCGCGGGCGATCCGGGCATTGTTCTTTCCGAACCACAGGGGGATGTTGACGCCCATCCGCACCCCCACCGCGTCCCGGCCCGCATCCGGGGGCGGCGTCATGACCTCCGGATCCCCGATGGCGGCGTAGAAAAGGCCGACTTTGAAGTCGGGGAGGCTCCCGTACCGGGCCAGCTCGGCCTGGCGGTCGGCCTTGTCGGCCGTCAGTGCCGCCATCCGGATCTCCTCCCGGTTCGCCTCGGCCAGGGCCTGAATCTCCCCGATGTCGTAGACGAGATCCCGCACCGGCGATTCCACCAGGTCCCCCACGGGCGCGTCCGGGGGCCGGTTCAACAGTCCGTTGAGCCGGGCCAGCTCCGTGGCCTCCAGCTCCTCCAGGAGCAGGAGGTCGTACCGGAGCCGCCCCACCTGGGACTGCCCCTTCACCACGTCGGACAGAGTGGCCCGGTCCTCGGCATGGGCGGTCTCCCCCTCTTTCCGCAGTTGATCCACCAGGTCCATGTTGAGACGGGCGATGCGCCGGGCCCGGCGGATATAGGCCAGTTCCCAATAGGATCGTCGGATTCCGACAACCATATCCCGGACCGCCTTGTCCAACTGGACACGGGCGATCTCCGCCTCGGCCCGGGCCACATCGCCCGCTTTGCTCAGCTTCCCCGGGAAGGGGATCATCTGGGAGACGGTCAGGTTCCAGTCCTGGGGACCCATCCGGGTCTCGATCGGTTCGGGGAAGTAGGTTCCCATAAGCTGGGGATCCGGATACGCCGTGGAGATCCGGTATCCTTCGATGGCGGCCCCCCAGGCGGCCCGTGCCGCCCGGATGTCGGGATTCCGTTCATAGGCATGGGCCAGGAGATCCGCCACCGCCACCGGTTCCGGGAGGGGGGGCGGGGGGGCGGAACCCTCCGGTCCATCCCCGGCCCTGGCGGCTGTGGCGACAAGGAGCAGAATCAGGGCGCGAAATCTCTTCATTTGGAGGTATTTCATGGAACCGCTTTCATAAGGTTACCTGTCTTTCCGGGCGCCAACCCTTCTCGAGGATCGGTTTTCAGGTTTCGGAAGGGCAAGAAGGCAAAACCGATGCCATCCGATATTCCCCTATCGCATATACGGATACGATCCAGGCAGAACAAAGCAGCCCCGGCGACGCCCACCCGGACGCCCCCGAGGCTGTAAGGAGAAGAACGATGGGAAGGGATCGGCTTTTACCCTCCCCGATGATTGTGGTTGGCAATCGTTCTTCGGAGAAGCCTTTGTTCCAACGGGCCATCGAATCGTACCATTTCTTGTTTCGGCCATTGTTGCAACCTTTTCAAAATCGCATTCGATTCCGTTTTCAGCCGATGGCGCTGTTGGGTAAAGGATATTCAAATCGGATGCCAACTAGGATCTCCCCGACACAATCCGCTGTGGATGAGGGTCCACGGCCCGGGGAGGAACAGCGCGCCATCGGTATCCGCGAAAGTTTTTCGCACTTACCGAGAGGGCCGGATTCCGGGTGAAAAAATTTTACACACGGCGAGACGCCGTGGTACATCTGAATTGGAAAAAAGAATCGACGCGCGTGGTTTCGCCGGCAACCCAAGGAGGAGAAAGACCTCTCCATGAACCCCCCCCGTTCCCGAAAACTCTATCTCGCATCCCTTTCCATCGTGGTGATCGTCCTGATCCTCCTGATCTTCATCGGGATCTCCACGGTCCGGAACCTCCACCGGGATCGGGGGCGTGTGGTGGGCTTCCTGGAGCGCCAGGGGATGTCGATCCTCGGATCCCTGGAGAGCTGCACCCGGTCGGAACTCCTCGCCTCCGTGTGGCACGCCCGGTCCCTGGCGAACCTGCTTAGGGAGACGGCGGCGGGCGGGGAGATCACCCACATCTTCATCACCGACGATCAGGGGCGGATTCTCCACCACTCGGACCCCGCCCTCCGGGGGACCCTTGCCCCCTGGCCCCCGGCCCACACCCCTCCGGTCGGCGTAAAGACCCGGATCATCGAGGACGGGTCGGGGATCCGGATCTTCGAGCTGGCCAAGCCCTTCTCCCCCCTCGACGGAGGCCGGGACCCCGGGGATCCGCGCTGCCCCCGCTGCCGGGAGATGCTCGCCTCCCACGCCGGGGGGAGGCCGGCGGCCATCGTCCTGGGGCAGCGGATGACCCGGTTCGACGAGGCCCGGACGACCGATCTCCACCATGCCTTCATCATGATCGGCATCGTGGTCTCCCTGGGGGCGGCGGCCCTCTTCTTCATATTCGTCATTCAGAAATACTACCGGATCGAAGTCGATCTCCGCCAGAACCAGGACTACACCCGATTGGTGGTGGCGAGTATGGCCAACGGCCTGCTGAGCATCGATCCCCAGGGGTGGATCATCTCCCACAACCGGTTGGCCCTCGATTTGCTTGGAATCGGGGAGACGGAGGTGAACACCATGAACTTGCGGGAGAGGCTCGATTTCCATTTCACCGGCATCCAGGGGACCCTGGCCGACTGCCGGTCGGTCATCGAACGGGAGATCACCCATCGGCGGCCCTCCGGGGAGACCGTGCCCCTGGCCCTGAGCGTCACCCCCATCCCCGACGAAAAGGAGCAGTGCCGGGGGGCGGTGATCGTCCTGCGGGACCTGAGCGAGATCAAGTGGCTGGAGGAGAAGGTGCGGCGCTCCGAGAAACTGGCCGCCATCGGCGAGCTGGCCGCTGGGGTGGCCCATGAGATCCGCAACCCCTTGAGTTCCATCCGGGGCTTCGCCCAGTTCCTCCACCACGCCCTCCGGGACCGGCCCGCCGAGCAGGAGTATGCCGGGGTCATGATCCGGGAGCTGGACCGGATCAACCGCGTGGTCACCGATCTGCTCACCTTCTCCCGGCCCCTGGCGGTGGAGCGGACCCCCACCGACCTGGCGGAGCTGGTCGATCACACCTTCCGGCTGGTGACCGCCGACGCCGGGGCCAAAGGGGTGGAGATTTCAGCGGCGATCCCGGACGATCTGCCCCGGATCCCCCTGGACGGCAACCAACTGACCCACGCCCTGCTCAACCTGATGCTCAACGCCCTCCAGGCCGTGGACCAGGGGGGGCGGGTCTCGGTGGGGGCGGAGTATGAGGGCGCGGAGAAGGTTTTCCACCTCTGGGTCGAAGACGACGGCGCCGGGATCCCGGCTGAACACCGCTCAAAGATATTCGACCCTTTTTTTACAACCCGCCGGAAGGGGACGGGCCTGGGGCTGGCCATCGTCCACAAGATCGTCGAGAATCACAGCGGGGAGATCCGGATGGAGAGCCCCGTCTCCGGAAAGAACGGCGGCTGCCGGTTCACGATCCGGCTTCCGGCCGACGGGGCGTAGCAGGGAGAAACGATCATGGAAGCGACAATCCTGGTGGTGGACGACGAGCCTTCCCACAGACAGATGCTGGAGGTGGTGCTCGGCGCCGAGGGGTACGAGGTGGCCGGGGCCGGAGATGGGGAAGAGGCGGTCGAAGCCGTTTCCGAGCGGTTCTACGACCTGATCCTCATGGACATCCGCATGAGCCGGATGGGGGGCATCGAGGCCCTCCACCGGGTCCGGGAGATCAGCCCGGGGATCCCCGTGATCATCATGACCGCCTACGCCTCGGTGAACACCGCCGTGGAGGCCCTGAAGTCGGGGGCCTACGACTACCTCACCAAGCCGCTGGACATCGACGAACTCAAGATCCTGGTCAAGAAGGCCCTGCGCCACCAGCACCTGGAGGCGGAAAACCGCCTGCTCAGGGAGCGGATCGGAGACCGCTTCGACTTCGCCAATATCATCGGACGGAGCCCGGCCATGAAGAATCTCTTCGAGATCCTGGCCATGGTCGCCCCCACCGAGGCCACGGTGCTGGTCACCGGGGAGAGCGGCACGGGCAAGGAGCTGATCGCCAACGCCATCCACCAGAACAGCCCCCGCAGGCTGAACCCCTTCATCAAGGTCAACTGCGCGGCCCTGCCGGAGACCCTTCTGGAGAGCGAACTCTTCGGCCACGAAAAGGGTGCCTTCACCGGCGCCGCGGCCCGGAAGCAGGGGCGGTTCCGCCTGGCCCACACCGGCTCCATCTTCCTGGACGAGATCGGCGAGATGTCCCCGGCCACCCAGGCGAAGATCCTCCGGGTCCTCCAGGAGCGGGAGTTCGAGCCGCTGGGGGGCACCGCCCCGGTCCCGGTGGACACCCGGATCATCGCCGCCACCAACGTCGATCTGGAGAAGGCCATCGAAGCGGGGCGGTTCCGCACCGACCTCTACTACCGCCTCAACGTGGTGGCTGTGGAGGT
The DNA here is from genome assembly GCA_964431545.1 of uncultured Desulfobacteraceae bacterium. Classification (GTDB taxonomy): domain Bacteria; phylum Desulfobacterota; class Desulfobacteria; order Desulfobacterales; family JAABSP01; genus CAYSLC01. The sequence goes on from CAYSLC010000066.1 coordinate 12,773, forward strand.
GCCCCCGCTGCGGGAGCGGCGGGAGGATATCCCCCTTCTGGCCGAATTCTTCCTCCGGCGGTACGCGGAGAAGAACAACCGGATGATCAAGGGGTTCACCCCCCGGACCCTCGACACCCTCATGCGGTACGGATGGCCCGGGAACGTCCGGGAGCTGGAGAACCTGGTGGAGCGGGCGGTGATCCTGGTCCGGGGGGAGATGATCACTCCGGACGAACTCCCCGACGTCCTCAAGGAGGAAGAGGGGGAGGGCGAACCCTCGGCCCCCAAGGCCCCGGGCCGGTCCCTCAAGGAGGTGGAGAAGGAGATGATCCTCCGGACCCTGGAGGAGACCGGCGGCAACCGGACCCGCGCAGCCCAGATCCTGGGGATCAGCCGGCGGACCCTACAATTGAAGCTGAAGGAGTATGGGGTCAACCCGTGATTCGGGTAGGGTGGGAGGTTTTATCACCAAATCAGTTTCAGGCCATATTCAGCATATGTCTCGGCCAGCTTGGCGTCTGTGCTGACAAGCGTCATCTCCTCTCGGATGGACTGCCAGACCACCATTCGATCGAACGGATCTTTGTGGGACTTTCTGGGAAGCTTGTGGAAGGTGGAAGCGACGATTTCCGTTATTCCGAGTGTGTCGATACCCATTTTCGTGACATGGTAAGGGATTTCTTCAGGCGTTACGCCCTGGAGTTCGAGTTTTCCGATACCGTATTTCAGGGCGATTTCCCAATAGCTGATGATGCTGACGAACACGTCGTTTTGGGGATCGATAATGAGTTCACGGGATCTTTCAGACAGTTTTTCATCTTTGAAGAGGGTCCAAAGGATGGTATGCGTGTCGAGGAGGAGCCTCATAAAGAGAGCAGCTCCTGATCGGAAATTTGGAAGTCCTGCTTGATCGTCATTTCGGCCTTTCCCTTTAAAATACCAATCTTTCGCGTACCCTGCCTGCGGTATTTTCCATAGGGAGTAATGACCGCCAGTTTTTCCAGGTTTTTCTCGTCAGTTATCAGTACATCCTGACCGGTGTGGAGGATGGACATGATTTCGGAAAATCGAGATGGTATTTCATTTTGGCTGAACCGATGCATTTTGTCACCTGACAAAGCTTGGTAAAAGTCTTCCGAACCGCCGATAACTATTTTTATACTTTAGAACGGTACTCAGGCGTCGTCAACTTTTTTGTTTTTTAACGTGAAACGGAATAGACATCGTGAAAAAAAAACTATATCCTCCGAAGAAACACAAGGGGAAAGGGAGATCCAATGCGTCAATCACCCTTACAGGGCGTTACCGAATTGGACCTCCAGCCTTGGAGACGCCCAGGGCTGGTATGTATCACCCATCCGGTGGCTTTTGGCCGCGGTCCATGGCATTGAAAATCAGCCTCCCCAGTATCCGTTACCATGAGCAATTCTCAGAGGGGTCGAACAGTAGGCGGCAGGGTGATGAACATGAGCGACCAATTGAAATATTCCCATCGATGGGAACCCATCGAGGATCTCCATGAAGATGATGAATTCCACGCTTCGCCCCAACTCAAAAAACTGGCGGAGGTCTGGCGCGCGCACGCTTCGGAGATGTCGCACTCCCGGGAACTGAAACGGTTTAACGAGCGACTGGCCCGGCATTGGGCCATTGAAACCGGCATCATCGAAGGGCTTTACAAGATCGACATCGGCGTCACCGAACTGCTCATCGAAAAGGGCATCGAAAGCGCATTGATACCGCACGGGTCGACCGACAGACCGGCTGAAGAAATCGTGGCCATTTTAAAGGATCACCAGAATGTTCTCGAAGGTCTCTTCGATTTCGTGGCCTCCCGGAGGCCCCTGTCGACCTCTTATATCAAGGAGATGCACCATGCGCTCTGCGCGCATCAGGACGAGGTGGAGGCCATGGACAACCAGGGGCGATTCCTGCGCATCCCTCTGAGAAAGGGCGAATGGAAGCTCCAGCCGAACAATCCCCATCGCGGGGATAGCCGGATCCATCAATATTGCCCACCCGAGCACGTCGCCTCGGAAATGGACCGCCTTATGGCCCTGCACCTTTCCCATGTGGAAACCGGCGTCGCGCCTGAAATCGAAGCCGCCTGGCTCCATCACCGGTTCTCCCAAATTCACCCGTTCCAGGACGGCAACGGACGCGTCGCAAGGGCACTGGCCACGCTGATCCTGCTCCGGGCCGGACTGTTTCCGTTTACGGTGGATCGAACCCAAAGAGCCGAATACATCGCTTGTCTGGAAGCGGCGGACGAGGGGGATCTCGGCCCCCTCGTGGCGATGCTGACGAAGTCCCAGCGTCGCGCGCTGACAAAAGCCCTGAGTCTGTCGGAAGCGTTGATGACGGAAGAAAGGGACATCCACACCTTGATCCGGGACGGGACCCGGCGATTGAAGGAAAAAAAGGAAGCGTCGTCCCCGGCTTTTCAGGACGTCCACCGCCTTCTATGAAGAGCGCCCAAAGACGGCCGAGGAGGCGACCCCGGTCCATTTCATGCCGATCGTTTCCCAACCCTTTGAGGTCGTTTCCACGGAAGAGACGGAGAAAACGACGGCGCGATTCGACACATGGCTCCACGAAGCCCTCACAATGGCCTTGGCCCGGTGGCGAGAACGTCTCTAACCGCCCAGATAGAGCTTCCGCACCTCCGGATCCCCCAGCAGCTCAGACCCGGTGCCGGTCAGCCGGTTGCGGCCCAGCTCCAGGACATAGCCCCGGTGGGAGATTGACAGCCCTTTCCGGGCGTTCTGCTCCACCAGGAGAAATGAGATCCCGGTCCGGTTCATCTCCTCGATTTTATCGAAGATCTCCGACACCACGAAGGGCGCCAGACCCAAGGACGGCTCGTCCAGGAGGACCAGCCGGGGTTTGACGATGAGGATCCGGCTGAGGGCGAGAAGCTGGCGCTGGCCCCCGGAGAGTTCCCGGCAGGGGCGGTCCGCCCACGCCTTCAGCGGCGGAAACGTCTCCATGGCCCGGGCCACCCGCCGGGCCAGGGCCTCCCGGTCCCGGACCACCGTGCCCGCCACCTCCAGATTCTCCCTAACCGTCAGGTTGGGAAAGATGTTCCGGCCCTGGGGGATGAAGATCAGGCCCCGGCGCCCCTTTTCGGCCAGGGACATCCGGGTGGCGTCGGTTCCGGCGTACCGGACCGTCCCCGCCGACGGTCGGATCTGGCCGGCGACGGCCCGCAGCACCGTCGACTTCCCGGCCCCGTTGGGGCCGATGACGCAGACGATCTCCCCTTCCGCCACCGTCAGGTCGACGGCCTCGATGACCGGGGCGTTGCCGTACCCCGCCGTGAGGGCCGTCACCTCAAGCAACATCGTCGGCCGCCCTGCCCAGGTACGCCTCGATGACCCGATCGTTCCCCTGGGCCTCCCGGGGGGTCCCCTGGAAGATCAGTTCCCCGGAGTCCATGACCAGGACCCGGCGGCAGAGTTCGGCCACCAGGGGCATGTTGTGCTCGATGAGGAAGATCTGGATCCCCTTTTCCACCAGCGTCCCGATGACCGTCACCAGCCGCCGGATCAGCGTCGGATTGATGCCGGCGGTGGGCTCGTCCAAAAGCACGAGCCGGGGGTCGGCCATGAGGACCCGGCCCAGCTCCAGGAGTTTGGCCTGGCCGTAGCTCAGGCGCCCGCCCGGCTCTTGGGCCATGTGGGTCAGGTCGAGGAGTTCCAGGATCTCCCCGGCGCGCTCCCGGTTCTCTTCCTCCCGGGCACGGACCCGGCCCGGCCGGAAGAGAATCGTGAGAAGGCGCTCGCCGGGCTGATCCGGGGCCGCCGCCAGGAGATTCTCCATGACGGTGAGGGACGGGGGGACCCGGGTGTGCTGGAAGGTCCGGGCCACGCCGGCCCGGCTCACGGCGTGGGGGGGCAGGCCGCCGATGGTCCGGTCCCCGTACCGGATCTCCCCGGCGTCGGCCCGGTAGAACCCGCTGAGGACGTGGAATAGGGTGGTCTTGCCGCTTCCGTTGGGGCCCACCAGGCCGGTGATCCCCGTCTCCCCCAGGTCGAAGGAGACATCCGCCAGGGCCATGAGCCCTCCGAAGGATTTGGTGACCTTTTCGACCCTCAGCACGGCCGGCTCCTCCCCTCGGCGATGAGCCCCTCGGGCCGCTTGCGCATGAGGATCACCAGAACGGCGCCGTAGACCATCCCCTGGATGGGGCCCACGTTCCGGTGGAGGGCGTCGGGCAGGGGGAGAAACCGCACCGCCTCGTTGAAGAAGATGATGGCGAAGGCCCCCAGCACCGGGCCCCATCTCGTCCCGCGCCCCCCCATCACCACGCACAGGAGCACCAGGATGGTCTGGTTCAGGGTGAAGTCGCCGGGGCTGATGTAGGTGATGTAGTGGGCCCAGAGGCACCCGGCCAGGCCGGCGAGGAGGGAGCCGAGGATCACCGCCCGGACCTTGAGCCAGAGGACGTTCTTGCCCAGGGCCGCGGCCACGTGCTCGTCCTCGCGCACCACCTTGAGGGCCCGGCCGAAGGGCGCGTTGACGATGTGGGCGACCAGCAGAAACGCCAGGACCGTCAAAACGGCGTAGACCGCCAAAAGGACCGGCAGCCCCGAGACCCCCGACGCCATCCAGGATGGACGGGGGATCCCCGGCAGGCCCATGGGCCCCTTGGTGAGCCACCGCTCGTTGAGGAAGACGAGGCGGATCATCTCCGCGAAGGAGAGGGTGGCGATCCCGAAATAGTCGCCGGATAGGCGCAGGGCCGGGACGGCCAGAAGTCCTCCCGCAAGGCCGGCCGCCAGGATTCCGCACATCACCGCCAGCGGCACCGGCCAGCCGGCCAGGCTCACCAGGGCCGATGTATAGGCGCCGATGCCGAAGAAGGCCACATGGCCGAAGTTGTAGAGCCCCGCATACCCCAGCTCCAGGTTGAGGGAGACGGCGAAAACCGAGTAGATGAGGGCGAGGACGACGATGTGGATCAGGTAGTCCATGGGGTCAGCGCACCCCGCCGGAGATGCCGAAGATCCCCTGGGGCCGGAACAGGAGCATCAGGATGATGAAGACGAAGGAGACGAAATCCTTGTAGCCGGGGGAGATCACCGCCACGCTCAGGTTCTCCGAAATGCCGATGAACAGGCCCCCCAGCAAAGCCCCCCAGACGTTGCCGGCGCCCCCCAGGAGCACGGCGGCGAAGGCCTTGATGAGGTTGGTGAGCCCCATCATGGGCTCCAGGTTGGTGTCCATGGCCAAGAGGATCCCGCCGATGGCCGAAAAGCGCGACGCCAGGGCCCAGACGGTCATGCTGGTCCGACGCAGGTCGATCCCCATGACGGCGGCCAGTTCCCGGTTGTCGGCCACCGCCCGGAGCTGTTTGCCCAGCAGGGTCCGGGTGAGCAGGAGGTAGAGACATCCCAGGGAGAGGACCGAGGCGGCCACCATGGCCGCCTGGGTCGGGGTGATGAGGATCCCCCCCGGCAGGAGGACCCCCCGGGCCAGCCCCCGGCCGTAGGTGGTCAGGTCCGAGCCCCAGATCAGCCGGATGGCGTTTCGCAGCAGGTAGGAGAGCCCGATGGAGGCGATGAGCAGGGTGATCCGCCCCCGGTCGGCCAGGGGTTCGTAGACCCAGCGGTCCTGGGCCAGGCCGAGGCCCACGGTGAGGGCCAGGGCCGGGACCGCCGCCGCCCACAGGGGGAGCCCCAGGGGCGGGCCCATGAACAGCAGGGGCAGGTAGGCCCCCCAGGCGATCAGCTCTCCGTGGGCGAAGTTGATGAACCGGAACCCGCCGTGGATCATGGTGAGGCCCACCGCGAACAGGGCGTAGACCGACCCGGCGATGACGCCGTTGGCCGTGAGCTGGAGGAGGTAGGAGAGCATGCCGGTCCGGTCCGGAGACTACTTGTAGTCGGTGATATCCCCGTCCTTCACGGTCCAGCGGCCGTAGACGGCCCCCACATCCCCCTTCCCGTCCAGGGTCTTGTCGCCGGTGGCGCCGGTAAAGCCTCGGCTGGCTTCGGCCAGGGCCGTTCGGATCGCCCCGGCGGTCGGGGATTCGGCCCTTCGCAGGGCCGCGGCCGTCAGCAGCACCATGTCGTAGTTGTACTCCCCGAAGATGGGCGTCTTCTCCCCGGGATATTTTTGGTCCCACTTCTCCTTGAACTTCTTGTATTCGGCCGTCTCCTGGGAGAAGGTGGGGTAGGTGCCGATGATTCCCTCCGCCGCTTCCCCGGCCAGCTCCACCAGCTTCGGGGATTTGGAGGCCGATCCCATGAGCCACTGGACGTCGAGTCCGGCCTCGTAGGCCTGCTTGAGCATGGTGGCCGCCTCCTTGATGTAGGTGAGGTTGACCACAGCCTTGGGATCGTTCTTGCGGATCCGCAGGATCTCGCTCCGGTAATCGGTCTTGCCCTCGTCGTGGCTGAACTCGTCGACGATCTTGCCCCCGGCACTGGTGAACTCCGCCTTGAACACCTCGGCGAGCCCCACGCCCCAGTCGTTGTTGACGTAGGTCAGGACCACCGAATCGTACTTCAGCCCCTGGGCCAGTTCGGCTACCCCCTTGCCCTGGAGGGTGTCCGAGGGGAAGACGCGGAACACGTAGGATCCGCAGTTGCTGATCTCCGCCGCGGCGCTCTCGGCCCCGATGAGCACCACTTCGTTCTCCTGGGCGATGGGGCAGACGGCCAGGAAGTTGGAGGAGGCGGCCGGCCCGAAGATCACCGGCGGCTTGTCCACGGTGATCAGCTTCCGGATCGCCGACACCGACCCCTGGGAGGTGGACTGGTTGTCCTCGAAGACGATCTTCATGGGCCGGCCGTCGATGCCCCCCTCGGCGTTGACCTCGTCCAGGGCCAGGAGCATGGCCTTCTGGAACCCCGCGCCGTAGACGGCCAGCTTGCCGGTGAGCGGGGTCACGGCCCCCACCGTCACCGGGTCCGCCCCCGGCGCGGCCGTTGTCATGGCGAAAACCAACCCCAGCGCCAGTACCACCGAAATCTTCTGTTTCATCGCGATCCTCCCTTTTGCCGTTCGGTTCTATTCATCGGGACCGATGCCCACCGGTCCAGCCCGGCATTCATAGTACAGGATCGGAGTCGAGTCAATCGGAGAGACGCGGGACGGATCACCGCCGGGGCTGGAACGCCTCAGAGAATCCGCATGCCGAGGGCCGAGGCGATCAGGGCCGCCGCGAACTCAGCGCTCCGGTTGCCGTGGTCGAGGATCGGGTTGACCTCCGAGATCTCCAGGGACCTCATGCAGCCGCATTCCGCGATGGTCTCCATGATCAGGTGGGCCTCCCGGTAGGTCAGGCCCCCGGGAACCGGGGTCCCCACCCCCCGCACCACGGTGGGATCCACGGCGTCCAGGTCGAGGCTGACATGGAGGTGGTCCACCCGCCGGGCCAGGTCCGGCAGCACCGACTCCACGATGTCGCCGATGCCCCGCCGGTCGATGTGGGTCATGGTGAAGACCCGGAGCCCCGCCGACCGGATCACGTGCTTTTCCGGCGGATCGATGTCCCGGGTGCCGATGAGCACGGTGTTCTCCGCCGACACCTTGGGGGCGAACCCGAGCAGATGGGTCAGCTTCTCGTGGCCCAGGCCCAGGGCCGCGGCCAGGGGCATTCCGTGGATATTGCCCGACGGGGTGGTCTCATGGGTGTTCATGTCGGCGTGGGCGTCGATCCAGATGACCCCCAAGGTTTTGCGGTGGGTCCGGCAGAAGTCGGAGATCCCGGCGATGGAGCCCAATGCCATGGAGTGGTCCCCGCCGATGCACAGGGGCAGGTGTCCGTCCTCCAGCGATCCCCGGACCATGGACGCCAGTTCCCCGGAGGCGCGCACGATCTCCTCCAGGTATTTGAGCTGGTGATCGGCCACCGTCTGCCGCTCCTGGATCTCGATGGGGACATCCCCGAGGTCGTTGACGGCGCAGTCGATGGCGGTCAGGCGCTCGCTCAGCCCGGCGATCCGCATGGCCGACGGCCCCATGTCGACGCCGCGCCGGCCCGAGCCGAGGTCCATGGGAAAACCGATGATGTCGACGGTTGTCGTCCGGAGAGATTCCATGGTGTTTTTCTCCTCGGCTGAAGCAGGGGGCACGAGTCGGACCACGCCCCAGGCTTTTCTGTCGTACCCCTCGCCCGCCTTTTCGGAAAGGTCCAATGGATGTCGCTCAGGACATGGACCTCTTTCTTCTTTTTCGGCATGGGCGTTCCTCCTTTGGGCGTTGTTTCAGTGTATAGACGGCTCCCCCGCCCGAAGCAAGAAAAAAAGCGGCGACACGGGAGACCGGCATCCCATTTTCGCCAACGACGGCATACCGGTCGGCGGCACGGTCCCGGCCCTGGAACGGAGCGGAGTTGAACCCGCGGGGTTTTGATGGTATGAAACAAGAGGGCGGACGGCGAGACGCCGACGCTTAAATTCGGAAAAATTCGTCACAACCCTCTTTGGAAAACAATATGTTTAAATTCCCCTACGGCAATGCCGATTTTTACAAGATCAGAACCGAAGACTATTTTTTCGTGGATCGCACCGGCAAGCTGCCGTTGCTGGAAGAGGCCGGTAACGCCCTTCTCTTTCTTCGCCCCCGCCGTTTCGGCAAAAGCCTCTGGCTGTCGGTGCTGGAAAATTATTACGATGTCAACAAAGCCGACGACTTTGAAACGCTTTTCGGCCCTCTCGCCGTCGGAAACAACCCGACGCCGCTGCGCAACCGATACCTGATTCTGAAATGGAATTTTTCCACCATTGCCGTCTCGGACGACGAGACGGAGATGCGGCGGGCCATTCACCACCACCTGAGCGACCGGGTGTGGGAATTTGTGCTGAATTATGATGGCATTTTGCCCGTCAAGGTCAACATCAATCCAACCGACGGCATCTCTTCCCTGAACCGATTGTTGGCCGCCGTCGGCAAAACGCCTTATAAAATACTCCTCCTGATCGACGAATACGACAACTTCGCCAATGAAGTTCTGATGGGAAGCCTCCCCAAAAGTCAGGAGCGGTATGAGCGATTGATCAAAGGCGAGGGGATGCTGAAGACCATTTTCAAGGCGGTCAAGGACGGGATGGAGGGGCGGGGCGTTGACCGGGTGTTCATCACCGGGGTGTCGCCGGTGGTGATGAGCGATCTGACCAGCGGCTTCAATGTGGCGGAAAACATTTCTCTGCTGCCGCAATTCGGCGACTTGTGCGGTTTCCGGGAGTCGGAAATCGCCGACGTTCTGGCGCGGGTCGGCGAAGACCGCGGGCTTTCCCCGGAAAAAACCGATGAAGCCCTCTACATGGTGCGAACCTTCTATAATGGCTACCGCTTTTCGTACAGCGCCGCCCGCCCGCTCCACAACCCGACCCTGGTCCTCTATTTCCTGAAGGCGTTTCAGCGGGACCGCCACTATCCCCGGCGAATCCTCGACGCCAATCTGGCCATGGACAAGGCAAAAATCGCTTACATTTCCCAGCTACCCCAGGGCGCGGCGGTCACGACCCAGGCCATGAACGACCGGGAGCCCCTGGCGATCCCCGAACTGGCGGACAGCTTCGGGATCGAGGAAATGCTCAAGGAACACCATGACAGCGCCTTTATGATCTCACTGCTCTATTTTTTCGGGGTGTTGACCTTGAGCGGCCGCCGAACCGAATACGAGGAACTGATCCTGGAAATCCCCAACCTGGCCATTCGCCGCCTGTATGTGGAGCGGCTCCACGACATGATTCTTCCCACGGCCAGCGACATGAACGAGGCCGCCCGGGTGGCCCGGCGGTTGTATCAGAAAGGCGACATCGGCCCTTTGTGCGAATTTATCGAACAAAAACTGTTTCCCACGTTCGACAACCGGGATTACATGAGCGCCAACGAGCTGGCCGTCAAGACCTTGTTCCTGACGCTACTTTTCAACGACACCTTTTACGTCATGGATTCGGAACCGGCGCTGGAGCGTGAATACTGCGATTTGATCATGCTGGTACGGCCCGACATGCGCCATTCGGCCCTGCTCGACATTTTGATCGAGTTCAAATACGTCCCCCTGGGCAAGCATCGCCTGACCGGCCGGCAGGTTCGAGGGATGGGGCGGGAGGAGCTGCTCTCCCTGGCGCCGGTTCAGGAGGCGCTGAACATCGCCGGCAAACAGCTTTCCCGATACCGGCAATCCCTGGAAAAGCGGTATGGCGCCGATTTTTTGAAATTGCGGACGTATTCGGTCGCTTCAGTGGGATTTGAGCGGTTGGCGTGGCGGACGCCCGAGGATATTCCGGCAAACCGACATTGGGAATCGTGACAAATGCCGGGGGGCCAGGTGGAATTGGACAAAACGGTCCGGAAAGTTTTGGAGGAGGCCCGGCCCCAACCGCTTTGCTACCGCCGCGGGCGGCTTCGGGCCAATCACCACCTTCACCCTCCGTCCGGGCCGCATGCCGGAGGGCTGCCCTGGAAGCCGGACGGTGCCGGCCGTCAGCTTAAAAACCCCGGCTCGACGACCCGCAACAGGAACTCCTCCACATGGAGATGCCGAACCCCCTGGTGGGTGCCGCCCGCAAACTCATCCATGGAGACGACGATCTTCGGATAATTGTCATCGATTTTCAGGAGATTCCCGAACTCACGCTCCTTCACCGATTCATCGGTGAGCAGGTAAGCGACCTGAACATACAGCAGCTCCCCTCCTTTCTCGCATACGAAATCGATCTCCCGGTCCCTGATTTGTCCCGCCTTCACCGCATATCCGGCCATTTTCAGATGCATGAACACCACATTTTCAAGCATTCTGTTGATCTCCGTGGCCCGAAATCCGCCCAGGGCGTTGCGAATCCCGAGGTCTTCGAAGTAATATTTCTCACCGATTTCGAAATGCTTTTTTCCGATCACATCCACCCGGCCCACGCGAAACACCAGCAGCGCGTTGGTCAGGTAGGACAGATAATCCAAGACCAGGTTGTGGGATACGTTGACCTTTTGGGATTTGAGATATTCGCTGATCTTTCTCGCCGTAACCAGATTGCCCACGTT
>CAYSLC010000067.1:0-1569 GCA_964431545.1 uncultured Desulfobacteraceae bacterium
CCGGGTCGCAACGGCTGGAACAAGAGCGGGAGGGCCGGTCCGGTTTCGAAACGGTGGAGGGAACCCTCAAGGAGAAGAAGACCGTCAGCCTCGCCGAGATGGACGAGCGGCACGTGATCGTCCGCATCAACACCCGGGACGGCCGGACCGCCAAGGTCGACCTGGGACCGGAAAAGAAGATCTCCGATCTCAACCTGAAGAAGGGAGACCGGGTCAAGGTCTGGGGCACCCAGGGGACCATCAACGAGAAGCGGATGATGATCGCCCACCGGGTCGAGGCCGACGGCCGGCGGATCTCCATCAACCGCCCCCAGGACCGGAACCTGCGCGACTTTGCCGGCACCATCCTCGCCACCCGCAAGAGCACCTTCGGCGATCGGGGACCCGAACATCTCATGGCGCGGATCCGCATGGACGACGGCACCACCACCATCGTCAATCTGGGCCCGGAACAGGAACTTCGGAACCGGCTCAACATCGAGAAGGGGAAGACGTTTTCCATGCTCGCCCGGCCGGTCGACATCGACGGCAAGCGGGCCCTGGTGGCGGAGGTCCTCCGCGTGGGCGACCAGGTGGTCGACATCGAATGGGAGCAGGTCCGAAAACAGGGGCAAGGGTCTTCCCAATCCCAGTAAACGGGTTCGTACCCTGACCGAAAGGGCCGGGGCCCCGGCCCCCGGCCCCTCACCCGCGCCGATGCCGGGGATGTCCTTGAATAGAGGGCCCCCGGCATCTCTTTTTTCCCCTTCAGGACCAGAAGATCCGAAAACGCCGCGGGGGTGAGGCCGATTTTTCATCCCCGGGACCCGATACCGCCTTCGGTTACATGGCTCGATGCATGAAAATAGGTAATCAAACCCATTGTGACGGCCCTCTCCATGGGCCAGAATGAAGTCGATGAAGGCCTGAAATCGTAGCACGTCGAAAAACGCTGAAACGGAAACGAGGAACGGAGAAGACGGAGAACGAAACCAGATGATCGTCAGCCAATATGCCGTTGTGGGACTTGTCGGCCTGCTCATCATCGGGCTGTCCCTCCTGGCGGCCGCACTGTGGCGGCCCGCCCCGAAACCGATCGACCCGTCCATGGGGTGGGATTCCTACCGGTTCGGCTATTCCGCCTACGCGCTCATCTTCCTCTCCTTCGACATGGAGATGATCTATATGTATCCCTGGGCGGTGGTCTTCGCCGATAAGGGCCTGAAGGCGCTCCTCGACATGCTCGTCTTCATCGCCATCCTGTCGGCCGGCATCGCCTACGCCTGGGGAATGGGGGGGGGCAAGTGGGCGTAGTCCTCTCCAGGGACCCGGCTGCTGGCGGGATTTGGGGGCTGACATGGGAAGCGGATCGAGTTGTATGCAGCTCTGGGCCATCGGACCGGAGCTGATCCTCGCCGGTGTCGGACTCACCCTGGTCCCCGTCTCCGGATGGGGCCGGGGCATGGCGGCTCCCATGCTCATCGCCGCCCTGGGCCTGATCGCCGCCATGGTCGTGACCGCCGTGATGGTCCCCTGGGAGCCCCGGGCGGTCTTCTGCGAGACCTACGCCGTGGACGGGTTCGCCGCCGT
>CAYSLC010000067.1:1669-16183 GCA_964431545.1 uncultured Desulfobacteraceae bacterium
AAGATCTTCCTGCTGGCCGCCACCCTCGACGGGGGAATGATCTGGCTGGCGGTGGTCGCCGTGGTCAACATGACGGTGGCGTTATACTACTATCTGTCCATTGTGGTTCAGATCTATTTTACAGATCCGGTCCGCCAGTGGGAGGTTCCAAACGGGTTCGGCTATCGCATTGCCCTCGGCGTTTGTCTGGCCGGAACGTTTTTTCTCGGGATCCTGCCGGAGTTTGCCCTCCGGTTGACCGGGTTCATCGCCCGGTTGGTGTAATGGAAGGATTCCCCTTCCGAATCAGGGGAGAAATATAACAGAGCGACGTATAGCCAATTTGGGTGTCCCCCCGTCCGCCGGGGGCTCCCGTAATCGCGGAAAGGAGTCACGGTTATGAACAAAACGGAAAAATTGACGTGGTTGGCAAGGGCGGGATACCTGACGCGGGGTATCGTCTACTTAATCGTGGGATGGATGGCGGTTCAGGCCGCCATCGCAGGCGGGGAGGCCGGCAAGACCACCGGCACCAGGGGCGCCCTTCTGGAGGTGCTGGAGGAACCCTTCGGAAAGTTTATGGTGGGGCTTCTGGTGATCGGGCTGGTGGGATATGCCCTGTGGCGGTTCGTGGGGGCGGTGACGGACGCCGACCACCACGGCAAGGACGCCAAAGGGATCGTGGTTCGGATCGGCCTGTTCGTGAGCGCCGTGACCCATACCCTGTTGGCGATTTTCGCCATCGGACTGATCACGGGAAGCGGATCAGGTGGTTCTGGGGGAGGCGGAGACTGGACCGCGGAACTCCTGGGGACCGGCTGGGGCAAATGGGTCGTCGGCCTGGTCGGCCTGGCGGTGATCGGCGCCGGGTTGGCCCAGGGCTACAAGGCCGTAAAAGGGAAATATAAGAAGCGGTTGTCCATCGATCGGCAAAAGCTCCGGTGGGTCTCCCCGGTCTGTATCTTCGGGCTCATCTCCCGGGGCGTCGTTTTCGTGATCATCGGGGTCTTCTTCATCCTGTCGGCGCTCCATCTCAATCCCGGCAAGGCCAAGGGGATGAAGGGCGCGCTCATCGCCCTGCGCGGAGAACCGTACGGCGGCGTGCTGTTCATCGTGGTCGCCTTCGGTCTGATCGCCTTCGCGGTCTACAGCATGGTCCAGGCCCGGTACCGCAGGATCGGGAGCCCCAACCTCGGCATCTAATCTTCCTGCCCCCAGCCCGGATCGAAAAAACCCCCAGTCCAACCGGACTGGGGGTTTTGCCGTATGAAAACGCCTGCATGGGCCGGCGCGCCGCTTCTTTTCCGTCAGGAGACCAGATCCTGCCGTCTGGCCTCCGCTTTGGCCGCCTCCGCCGCGCTTTCCGCCGCGTGCTCGGCCACATGCTGGGCCTTTTCCAGGGTCTCCGTTCCCTTTTCTTTGGCCTCATGGAGCAATTCGTCACGGGTATCTCCCATCCACTCCCGCTCCCGTTCCGTTTCGGGGACCGCGAGACCGAACAAGGTGCCCACCGCCAGGGCGGCGCCGGCAAGGGCCAGGGGATTCTCGTTCATCGTGTCGAAGAAGCCCCGGCGGGCCCTGCGGTAGTGGTATCGGCTCTCCTCCCCGAAAGCCGAGGCGCGCCGGCTGATTCCATGCCGCATGTGGCCCACGCGCTCCCGGGTTCCGGAAGCCATGTGTGCCGCTCTTTCCCTGGCGTGTCTCGTGGCATCGGATACCCGGTGTCCGGCCTCCCGCGCTTTGGCCTTGGCCCCTTCGGCCGACCGGCGCACCCGGCCGCCGGACCGCTCGTACGATTCGAGATCGGCCTCCTCGGGCATGGCGCGAAACTCCTCGTCCGGCGCATAGGCCCATTCATCATAATCGGGATAGACATGCGGCGGATAGCCGATGGGCCGCCGCCCGCCATCATCCCGGGAGAGATTGTTGTCCTTGATCAGCCAAGCGATTCCGCTGGTGATGAGAATCGTTGGGATGAGATTGTCTTTGATGGTTTCAAACATGGTTACCCCCGTATCTTTGGCTAAATCGGTTGCGTTTCGGGTCATGGCTTTCGCCTTGTCCACCGTCATCTCCTTTACCTTGTCCCGGGCCTGGACCTTCAGGGTGGCCGGGGAGAGCTGCCGCTGGATGGCGTCGATGGTGCGGGCCGTCTCCTGCCGGGTTCGGCCGATGTCCGCCCGGATCGACGCGATCTCGGGATCGGTGTTTCTCTCGGGGTGTTCCGCCGCGCGGGAAGTCCCGCCGGTCTGAGCGGACGCGGAGGCTCCGCGTTGGTGTGACCGAGAACGCGGGGGTTCTTCCGTGCCGCCGCGGACCATCCCGACCTCCTCCGCCACCCGCTCATCGGTCGTTCCGGGCAGCCCTTCTTCGGCGACGACGGTCTCATCGACCGCCCGGCGCTCCCGCCCCCGGGCCGGGTCGGGCATCGGGTTGTGGGCGGTCCCGGTGTTCGGGTCCTTTATTTGATCTCTCTGAGCCATTCCTTGTCCTCCTTTAAGGTGTCGATGGTCTGTTCGGGCACGAGGTTCTGCCGCTTCAGACGGCTGATGCCGGTTTGGAGGAGCGCGTATCCGATGATCGCGATCACCAGCCCCACGATCAGGGCCGAAAGCCACAGAGAGACCACAAGGCCGAGGGCCAGAACGGCCGCCGCCACCAGTCCCAGAAAGCCCGCATACGCAATGGCCGCGCCGACGCCGAGGAGCACCAGATGCTTGGTCATCCGGGACATCTTACGGCTCATTTCCAGCTTGGCCAGTTCCGCCTCCTGCCGAAACAGCAGGGAGATCTCCCGGGTCAGGTCCGAGAAGAGATCCCCCAGGCTCCGGTCTTCCTTTTTGAGTTCCACTGCCATGAGGACACCTCCTTTACTGTTCCCGGGACGCTTTCAGGAACCGGGCCGCCACCATGCCGGCGATAAAGGCGCCGCCGATGGTGATCCACGGCTGACGACGGGCCGCCGACTGGAGATCATAAACGATCTCATCCGGCTCCCGTTCCTGGAGGTAATCGGAAAAATCCCGAATCCGGTGGGAGGTTCGATCCGCGTATTTGCCGAAGCCCTCCTGATCGCGTTCCCGGAACTGATCGCCGATTCCGCTGAGGGTGTCGGCCGCGTTTTCCAAGCCTCTGGCGGCCTGGTTCTTCCCCTCCTGCATGATGCCGGCGGCCTTGAATTTGCCCTCGCTCTTCGCCCTCTCCTTGGCCTCCTGTAACTTTTCCCCCGCCTTGGCCTTGGCTTCGTGGGCCCGTTCTCTCGCGCCCTCGTGGGCGGGCTGCCTCCTGCCTTCAACGGGGATCTCCCTCCGCTTCTCATGGTCTTCCACCACGGTCCGCTCGGGCGGGTGGTTGGTGCCGTGCTTGGGGATGTTCCCTGTCGTCTGTCCTTCTGTTTTGATATCCATCTGGATCTCCTTTCTCTGTGTTGAAAAATTCGCTTCTTTTGGATCATAGTAGGAGCGATCTTCCAAAAGAGAAATAAGCCGAAGGGGGTATTTCTCGCCGGAGAAAGACGGTACAACGAGATAACATCCTGTGTATGGGCCGGGTAGGGTGGGATCAACCCCCGTCTCCCTTTGCAAATACGTCATTTCTCATCCGACAATAGGGAGTTCACTGTATTGTCCTTCCCGGTGGATCAACATATCGTACCTAGCGAAACGAACAATTTTTTTTGGGTGAATCCATGGGAGGATTGAAGAACGGCGCGCTCCTCAATATCGGGCGGGGAGACGGACGACCGTGTCCCGCGAAAGGAGCGGCGTATCCTGGAAAGGAGATAAACATGGCAAAGGATCATGGTGCCGCCATCAAAGATGATGCGCAATACCAGAAGTTGAGAGAGAAAGGTATGTCCAAGGAGAAGGCCGCCCGGATCGCCAACTCCGATCGGAAACGGACCGGCGTGAAGGGGGGAAAATCATCCAAATACGAAACGTGGAACAAGAATCAGCTGTATGAGAAGGCAAAGGAGGTGGGCATTGAAGGCCGTTCCAAGATGAACAAGGATGAACTGATCGACGCCTTGCGGGATCGGCGTTGACGCTCACCCATGACGTGAATGTCCGCCGCCGAAGGATACCCTGAGACCGAAAGAGGCCAAAAGAAGATGACGGACGCGAAACTCAAGAAGTTCTACGGATACCTGGCCGTACTGGGCTCGGCCCTCCTCCTTTACCTGTCGGCGGTGGTGATCCGCTGGTCGGAGCAGTACGTCGAACTCCACTCCTCGTTTTTTCTCTTCTCCCGATACCTGCTCGGATTCATCGCCGTGCAGACCTTCGTCCTTGTGCAGAAAAAGGAGCTTAACCCGCGCCACTTTCCCCTGATCATCGGCCGGACGATCACCAACTGCATGGCCGTCTTCTTCCTCTACCATGCCGTCACCTCCACCACCGTGGCCGAGGCCAACATCCTCAACATGACCTATCCGCTGTTCGTGGCGATGATCACCTGGATCTTCTGGAAGGATCAGCGGGACCCGTACAGCCTGGCCACCGTGATCGTGGCATGGGTCGGCGTCTACCTGATTCTGACACCTGGAGGCGTGCAGCTGAAGACGGAGAACCTCTGGGGGCTGGCCTCGGGGGTCAGCGCCTCCTTTGCCATCCTCCTGCTCAAGTTTTGCAGGGAGTACAACGATTCCACCACCATCCTCTATTATATGTTCGGCATGGGGACGCTGCTGATCTTCATCTTCTTTCCGGACAGAATCTACATTCCGAACGCAATGGAGTTCTACTTCCTCTTTGCCTGCGCGGCGCTTGGGGTGTTCGGCCAATATCTGCTGACGCTCGGGTTCCGGTTCGTGACCTCGGTGGAAGGCTCCGTGCTCTCCTCCACCCGGATTCTCCTGGCCGGAATTCTGGGGCCCATCATCGCCTTCGACCCGCCGCTGGGCGTCTACGGCTGGATCGGGGCCCTGTTGATCTTCGGGGCCAACGGCTTTCTCGCATACCGAAAAGCGGAGACCACGGAATAGGAAGGAGAACGAAACCCCATGGACGAACAAGGCCGAAAGGATCGAGCCCTCGCCCTGGTTCTGGCGGGCGGAAAAGGGAGTCGGCTGGACATTTTGACCGACATGCGCGTCAAGCCGGCAATCCCTTTTGCCGGCAGCTTCCGCCTCATCGACATCCCCCTGAGCAACCTGGTCCACAGCGGTTTTTCGGATGTCTGGATCATCGAACAGTACCGGCCCCATGCGCTCAACGAGCAGCTGGCCAACGGACGGCCCTGGGACCTGGACCGGACCCAGGGGGGGCTTCGGGTGCTGCCGCCGTACCAGCGGGGGGACGGCGGAAACGATGGCTTTGCCCGGGGGAACGCCGATGCCATCCACCAGCACCTCGACCTCATCAAGGAGTTCAATCCCGGCACCCTTCTGGTGCTCAGTTCGGACCACATCTACAAGATGGACCTCAAGGCGGTGGTCCGCCACCATCTCGAAACCGCGTCGGACGCCACCCTGGTCACCAACCGGGCGACCCGAAAACATGCCACCCGGTTCGGGGTCCTGGAATCGGATGACGACGGCCGGGTTCGGAAGTTTCACTATAAACCGGAAGATCCCGCCACGGATATCGTCACCACGGAGATCTTCGTCTTCCGGGCGGAACCCTTCTTTCAAACCATGGATCACCTGGCCGAAAAAGGAGAACTCGAGGATTACGGCCATGGGATGATCCCCCATATGGTCGAGCGGTTTTCCGTCTCGGAATACCGGTACGACGGGTACTGGCGGGACGCGGGAACCATCGGCAGCTACTGGGAGGTCCACATGGACCTTCTGGAGGATCCCCCGAAATTCTCCATCGATGACCTGAGCTGGCCCCTTTTGACCCGTGAACCCCAGCGGCCGCCGGCCCGATTTTACGAAAGCGCCCGCCTCGGGCACAGCATGATCGCCCCCGGCTGTCAAATCCGGGGAAAGGTGTTGCGCTCCGTCCTGAGCCCCGGCGTGGTGGTGGCGCCCGGAGCCGAGGTCCGGGATTCCGTGGTGTTCGAGGACGTCCGGATCGAGCGGGACGCCCGGGTATCGGGGGCGGTGGTGGACCGTGACGTCCGGATCGGCGAAGGCGCCTACGTGGGGGGCGGGGCGGTGGAAGATGACCATGGGAAGATCACGCTTGTCGGAATGGGGGTCCGGATTCCGGCGGGCGCTCGGATCTCGCCGGGGGACCGTATCCAAAAGGAGAAAGAATCGTCCTGATCGGTTCGGATGACCTGGAAAAAAGAAGGAAGGAGAACTGTCGCATGGTGAGGGTGAAAGCGGCGTGGAGCGGAAAAAAGAGAGAAGAACCGCCCCGTGCGGGGCGGGGGGTGAAGTGGACGCGGAACATGGGGAGTCTCCTTGTCGGCGTGCTGATGCTTCTGGGGATGAACGCCTGTGAGGGGATCCCCAGACAAGGGCCCGCCACCGGCCTGCCGGAAGGCCGCGGGACCGCGGAGGGGGACGGTCCGCCGCCGTATATGGAACAGCGGCCCGCCGATGCCGGCGAACCGGAGGTTTCCCCGCAAGAGCCCGATACCGCCGGAAAACCGTCGGAACGGGCATCGAAAACCGGCGCGGACAAGGGCGGATCATCCGAAAAAACCGCATCCGCCGAAGGCGCATCCCTTCCCCGTTCGGGGATCTTCACCGCATACACTTCCCAGCCGAGCCAGACCGACGGCACGCCCTTCATCAGCGCCGACGGCACCGATCTCGACACCGTAAAGGGGTGTGTCGTGGCCAACAACTATTTTCCCTTCGGAACCCGGATCCGGGTGGAGTCCATCGGGGAGTGCGTGGTCCGGGACCGGGGGGCGGACGGGCATCCGTCCTATTGGTTCGACATCTACATGGGCCGGGACCATGACCGGGCGGAGGCGTTCGGAAGGAAGACGCTCAACTACAAAGTGCTGCCGTGATCCGGGGGGCGGTCCGTGCATCGATGGCCGGTGACGAGGGCGCGGACGGGGCCGGGTCGGGCGATCGGGAACCGGATGGATCGCTACCGTCCGAGCCGAGGAGGGCTCGATGCGATGGGCGGAAAGGGTGGCTGGATGGAGAGGCTGCGGAAAACAGGATGCCTTTTTGCTCTGTCCGTTTTTATCCTTCATGGCGCCTTTTGGGAGGTCGGGGCCCAGGAGCCCCCGGATACCCTTCAGGGCTTGAGGGAAGAACTCCGGCGGCTCAAAGAGGAGAACCGTCGGAAGATCGAGGACTTGGAAAAGAGGATCCGGAAACTGGAGGAGAGGAAAACGCCGCCGGTTCGGGAGACCGCCGAAACAGCCCGGTCGGCCGCGAAAAAGGCCGAGCGCGCCGAGGAGAAGGCAAAAGCGGCCAGGGACCTTGCGGGCGCCTTCCGGTTCGAAGGGTACGGCCGATCCGGGTTCACCGTCAATGGTGAGGGCGGGGGCGGCGCCAACAACAACGACTTCGCCTCCTTCCGGGCCCCCGGCGCGGAGGCCGACTACCGGCTGGGCAACGAGAACGACACCTACGTCGAGCTGGGTCTGGAGAACCGGTGGCAACTGGAAGACAATGCCTTCTTCCGGGTTCTGTTCATGCCCACCTTCAAGAACGGAAACGACAACACCTTCGAGACGGACGCCCTGGTCGTCCTTCGGCAGGCCTATGCCGAAGGCGGCAAGTTCGATTTCGCCCCGTCCCTGACCTATTGGGCCGGCCAGCGGTTCTACCGGCGCCGGGATATCCACATCAACGACTTTTACTTCTCCACCCAGAGCAGTTACGGCGGGGGGGTCGAAGGGATCCCCGTGGGCGATCGGCTCCGGATGGCGGCGGCCTACCTCGGGATCGCCAACGACGATATCCTGGTGGAGGGGCAGGGGCAGATCGCGGCCCAGAACCTCGACCTGCGGCTATCAGAGATTCCCATGCCAAACGGCACCCTGGAAATCCAGGTGGCGCCCTCCTACGTGGACGGCGGGGATTTCCTGGACGATCAGGAGAGATGGATGCACTTCGACGATGCCGCGGGGATCCAACTCGGGGCGTTCTACGATCTCGATTCGTTTTTCGGCCTCACCCCCGGGCAGGGGTGGACGACGCTCCAGTACGGCTCGGGGCCCGGCATCGCCTTCAACCCCGGACAGGGGGTCCTCTCCGTGACGGAGGGGTACCACGTGAAACTGGAGGAGCAGTGGAAATTCCGGGCGACCCTCTACGGCGTTTCAGAGCTGACCGAAAACCTCCGGCTGATGCCGGCGGCGCTCTATCAGATCGGGGATAACGGGGAGGCGGGCGATTCCCGGATCACCTGGATCTCCGCCGGCATCCGGCCCGTCTATTTTTTCAACGAGCACCTGGGGCTGCAGTTGGAATACGGGTTCGATCATGTGGATCACGAGGCACGGGACTACCAGGGCGTCTTGCACAAGATTTCGCTGGCCCCCACCCTCTCCCTCGGTAAATCCTTCTGGGCCAGGCCCCAGATCCGGCTTTTCGGCACCTATGCCTTCTGGAGCGACGGTTTTCAGGGTCGGGGACTGGCCGGAGAAGCCTTCGAGGACGACACGGAGGGACTGATTTTCGGGGTACAGATGGAGGCCTGGTGGGGAAACGACTGAAAATCTGGGGTTGAATCCCGGTAATACGGATGGACAGGGGGAACGATGGTGACCGGATACGCGGAGCGGATCGCGCTTTATTGCGCCGTTTTCATCGAGATGATCGGCATCGGCTTGATCACGGCCATCAGTCTCTATTCCCTGATCTTCGCCGTGGTGCGCCGGGCAAAGGGGAGGGATCCGGGACAGGTCTTCCGGGACATGCGCCAGCGACTGGGGAACGGCATTTTGCTGGGACTTGAGTTTCTGGTGGCGGCCGACATCATCCACACGGTGGCGGTGGAGCTGACGTTCACCACCGTGGGCGTCCTCGCGCTGATCGTCCTCATCCGGACCTTTCTGAGTTTTACGCTGGATGTGGAACTGACCGGCCGCTGGCCGTGGCAGGGAACGGAACGGGAGAATTCCCCTCCGTGAGTATTTCCTTTTCCCTTGGTGCGCCGACCCGCCGTATGGGGACTTCGTTCCGTGGAAATACTCCCTCCGCCCCATGGCGGGTGGTTCTACCGGAATGGTATTTTCAGAACCAGGCAATTACGGATGTACCAAAAATCAAGGACTATCAAGGACTATCAAGAGAAAAGCAGAGGTATCCAAATGGGTTTCAATCCGCTGGAGGAAAAGGGGATCCCCGTGGAGAAACAACTGCGGGACTGGTCGACACTCAACATCAAACCCTACGATAAGAACGCGGTTCACCCCTATACGAAGTGCCGGATCATCGTGATGAACGGCGCGGAGATCGAAGGGGCCCTGTTCAGCCATCAGTTCGCCCGGCATGCCCAGGACCCGGAACTGAAGCGGCAGCTGGCCATGGCCCGGCGGATCGAGCAGCAGCAGCAGAAAATGATCAACTGGCTCACCCCGCCGGACGAATCCACGCTGGAGATCACCATCGGCTATGAACAGGTGGCCGTCGACCTCACCGCTTTTCTGGCGCGCACCGAGCCCGATCCGGTGGTCAAGGCGGCGCTCGATTTCGCGCTTCTGGAGGACTTCGATCACCTCTACCGATACGCGGATCTTCTGGAGATGACACAGGGGATCAAGGCGGAAAAGCTCGTGGGGGATCTGACCGAGATCACCATCGGGCGCCCCACCATCTCCGAACACCGCCACCCGTTCGATGAGATCCGGCCCCACTTCGACGCCCGGAAGGCCGATATCATCACCAAGCTCCACACCATGATCATCGTGGCCGCCGAGCAGCAGACCATGAACTTCTACATGAACGTGGGCAACCGGGCCGAGACGGAGGTCGGGCGGGGGCTCTATGCCGAGATCGCCCAGATCGAAGAGCAGCACGTCACCCACTACGAATCCCTGGCCGACCCCACCATGTCCTGGTTCATGCGGGATGTGATGCACCAGTACACCGAGTGCTACCTCTACCACTCCTTTCTCCAGCAGGAGGAGGATGCCCGGATCAAAGGGATCTGGGAGGAGCATCTGGCCATGGAGATCGGACAACTGGCCGCCTCCCGGGAACTGATGCGGCGGTATGAGGACCGGGACCCGGCGGAGTTCCTCCCCTCCGCCCTTCCCGATCCCCTGATCTTCGAAAGCAACGTCGGATACGTCCGGAAGATCCTGGCGGAGCAGGCGGATTGGAACGCCAAGGGGACAGAATATGTCCCCGCCGACCAGGTTCCCTCCGATCACCGCTACCACGAGTACCAGAGGGCGGTCAACGGGGACTGGACGCCATCCCAGGACGTGATCCGTCAATACATCGATCTCAGGGGAGAGGATTATCGGCTGGAGGTGGATGGCCCCCATCCCGTGGAACGGTTCAGAACCCGGGACAAGGTTGTTCGCTAACCCGGAAAGAAAGGTGGAGCAGATGAGCGAGGACCATTTACAGCCGCCCCAGCACCAGGAAAAACAGCCCGGAGAACGCTCCGGGATGTCCCCCAAGCCGGTCACCGAACGCGAGAACTATACGCCTTCGGGCAAGCTTGCCGGAAAAGCGGCCATCGTCACCGGCGGCGACAGCGGCATCGGACGCGCGGTGAGCATCCTCTTCGCCAAGGAGGGCGCCGATGTGGCCATCGCCTATCTGGATGAGCACACCGACGCCCGAAAGACCCGGGAACGGGTGGAGAAGGCGGGGCGAAGGTGTCTCACCTTCTCCGGCGATGTGGGGGATCCGAATTTCTGCAAGAAGGTGGTAGCGGAGACGGTCTCCAGGTTCGGCCGTCTGGACGTGCTGGTCAACAACGCCGGGGAGCAGCACGCCTATGAGAGCGTGCTGGACATCGCCCCGGAGCAGATCGAACGCACCTTTCGGACGAATATATTCTCCATGTTCTACTTTATCCAGGCGGCGCTGCCCCATCTGAAAGAAGGGGGCGCCGTCATCAATTCCACCTCGGTGACCGCCTACCAGGGGCATCCCAAGCTGATTCCATACGCCTGTACCAAAGGGGCGATCACCGCCCTGACCCGGTCTTTGGCGGTCCGGCTGGCCGATGACGGCATCCGGGTCAACGGCGTGGCCCCGGGACCGGTCTGGACCCCGTTGATCCCGGCCAGTTTCAGCGAGGAGAAGGTGGCCCGTTTCGGGTCCGGCACCCTCATGAACCGTTCCGGGGAGCCGGTGGAGATCGCCCCCAGCTATCTTTTTCTGGCATGCGAGGACGCATCATTCATGACCGGACAAGTGCTTCACCCCAATGGAGGCCGGATCATCAACGGATAACAAGTAACGAAAGGAGGCGGGCCATGGGCAAGGGGTGCGCGGCTGAAACGCGGGCTCGGGCGGGGGCGGGGGGAGCCCTCCTGTCCGGCTGTCTGGCGATCCTGCTGATCCTCGCCGGCTGCGGCCGGAATGAAGACGGCGGGCTAGCCTTCGCCGTCGGAGGGGCCCCCAGCGAACTGGCGGCCTGGGAGAAGGTGGTCAAGCGGTTCGAGGAACAGAACGACATCCGGGTGAACATCCTCCGGCAGCCGGCCAACTCCCAGCAGCAGCTCCAGGGGCTCATGGTCTCCCTCAAATCGAAGCAGACCAACCCCGACGTCTTTCTCATGGACGTGGCCTGGGTCGGGCTCTTTTCGGCCGCCGGATGGCTGACGCCCCTGGAACGGATGGACCGGGATCCCTTTTTCAGCGATCTCCTCAACAAGACCGATGTCTATGACGGCAAGCTGATGGCGGTGCCGGTCTACCTGGACGGCGGCATCCTCTATTACCGGAAGGACCTTCTGAAGGAAGCGGGCCTCGGTGGGCCCCCCAAGACCTGGCGGGAACTGGCCGAATCGGGCCGGCGGGTCCAGAAGAAGATGCGGAAGAAAGACCCCGGCTTCTTCGGATTCGTCTGGCAGGGAGCCCAGTACGAGGGGCTGATGGTCAATTTCCTGGAGTTCGCCGGCAAGGAGGGCGGGCTGGTGCTCAAAAAGGAGAACGGCGAGGTCCAGGTCGACCTGCCGGCCAATGTCGACGCCCTCTCCTTCATGTACGATCTCATCTGGAAGTACGAGATCTCCCCGCCCTCCACCTACACCGAGATGCAGGAGGAGGAGGTCCGGACCTATTTCCAGGCGGGCAGCGCCATGTACGAGCGGAACTGGCCCTACGCATGGAGCCTCCACCAGGCGGACGACTCGCCAGTCAAGGGGAAGGTGGGCATCGCCCCGCTGCCGGACAAGGAGGGGGGGACCACGGTCTCTACCCTCGGCGGCTACCACATCGGCATCTCCAGATATACCGACCGGAAGGCGGCGGCCCGGAAGTTCCTCGATTTCGTCACCTCCCGGGAGGCCCAGCGGATGGTGGTTCTGGAACTGGGGTGGAACCCGGGCCGCAGGGACCTCTACGACGATGAGAAGATCCTCGACAAGTACCCCCACTTCAAGAACTTCAAGGAGATCTTCCGGAAGGCCCGGCCCCGCCCGGTGATTCCTTACTATATCCAGGTCTCCAACGTGATGCAGATGTACATCAGCGGCACACTGGCCCGGAACCGGAAACCGGAGGAAGCCCTGAAGCGGGCCCAGAAGGAGATCGACGTCCTGGAGAAACGGTACAACAAGGGCGAGAGCCGGCGGGAGGCCCGGAGGGTTTCCCGTGAATCCGGCGGACCGGGAAAGGAGGACCCATGAAGTTTCTCACAGGCGCGCTGGAACGGACCGAGGAGGCCATCGCCCGGCACACCCCCATGGAAAAGGAGCACGTCCAGGCTTCGGGCTTCATGTTTCCCCTCTTTTTCTTCATTTTCGCCTTTATTCTCCTGCCGGTCCTGGGAACCCTCCACGACGGGTTCATGCGGGATGTCATTTACATGGAGAAGGAATTCATCCTCTTCGAAAACTTCCGATACCTCTTCTCCGATCCCGGCTTCTGGAATGCCCTGCGGTTTACCTTCCTCTTCGTGCTGGTCTCGGTCCCCATCGAGGTTGTGCTGGGGATGATGATCGCCCTGGTGATGAACGAGGAGATCCCCCTGCGGGGCGTGCTCCGGGCCTGCGTGCTGATCCCATGGGCGATCCCCGCCGCGGTGTCGGGCCGGGTCTTCGAGCTGATCTACAACTACTCGTACGGCGCCGCCAACTGGCTGCTGCGGCTGTTCAACATCACCAACGAGCCGGTCAACTGGCTGGGGACCGACATCGGCGCCTTCGTGGCGGTGGTGGCCGCGGACGCCTGGAAGACCACGCCCTTTGCGGCCATCATTCTTCTGGCCGGTCTGGCGGCCATCAGCCAGGACCTCTACAACCAGGCCAGGATCGATCGGGCCGGATTCGTGACCCGGTTTTTCAAGATCACCCTGCCGCTGTTGAAGCCGGTGCTGGTGGTGACCTTGCTCTTCCGCACCATCCAGGCCCTCCGGATCTTCGACGTCATCTACGTCCTCACCGGCGGGGGGCCGGGCGGGGCCACCGAATCGTTGTCCATCTTCGCCTACAAATACTTCACCGCCGGAGACTTCGGCTACGGGTCCGCCGCCAGCGTGATCCTGTTCATCCTGGCGCTGCTCCTCTCCGTAACCTATGTGAAGGCGAGTCAGATCGGGGAGGACTGATCCATGAAGGAAGAGACCACCAAAAAGATCCTGCTGGCCGGCGGCGCCGCCCTCACCATTCTTTTCTGCCTCGGCCCCTTCATCTACATGCTCCTGACGGGGCTTTCGGAAGAGGCCGACTTCCTGGCCCGGGGCAAGTCCCTGAGCCTGACGCTCGAAAACTTCAAGACCATCCTCTTTTCCGATTCGGTCCACTTCATCCGCTACATGATCAACTCCATGGTCGTCTCGGCGGTGGCCGCGGTGGTGGCCGTGTTCTGCGCCGCCATGGGGGCCTACGCCCTCACCCGGCTGAAGGTGCCCGGCGGCGCGTTGATCATGTTCGGCATCCTGGGGATCTCCATGTTCCCGCCCGTCAGCCTGGTGAGCTACCTCTTCAAGTTCATGACCTGGCTGGGGTGGATCAACACCTACCAGGCCCTGATCCTGCCCTACGTGGCCTGGACCCTGCCGTTGTCTTTATGGATACTGGTCAGCTATTTCAAGCAGGTCCCCATCGAAATGGACAACGCCGGGCTCATCGACGGAGCCTCCCGGCTCCAGATCCTGGTGAAGATCATTCTGCCGGTGGCGGCGCCGGGAGTCTTCTCCACGGCGCTTCTGGCCTTTATTTTCGCCTTCAACGAATTTCTCTTCGCCCTCATGCTGACCACCGATTTCACCGCCCGGACCATCCCCGTGGGCATCGCCCTCTTCCAGGGCCTCTACGGACAGATCCCGTGGGGTCAAATCATGGCGGCGGCGACCGTGACAACCATCCCCGTGGTGGTCCTCACCCTGATCTTTCAGCGGCGGATCATTTCGGGCCTGACCAGAGGAGCGGTAAAAGAATGAAGATCGTATTCGAACATCTGCAAAAGCGATTCGTCAGCAAACGGGGAGAGGTGGATGCCGTCAAGAATGTCGACCTCGAGGTGCGCGACGGCGAGGTCTT
>CAYSLC010000067.1:16193-23572 GCA_964431545.1 uncultured Desulfobacteraceae bacterium
AACGGGGTCGTGGCCACCGAGAACTTCATCGGAGTGCGCGACGGCGAGTTCTTCATTCTCCTGGGACCCAGCGGGTGCGGTAAGTCGACCCTGCTCAACCTGGCCGCCGGCCTGGAGAAACCCACCGAAGGCCGGATCCTCTTCGGAGATGATGTCATCGCCGCCCCCGGGGAGGATATCTTCGTCCCTCCCCGGGAGCGGAACGTGGCGATGGTCTTCCAGAATTATGCCCTCTACCCCCACATGAAGGTTTTCGATAACATCGCCTTTCCCTTGAGGATCGCCAAGATGGACGAGGAGGAGATCGAGGAATCGGTCCGGTCCACCGCCGGCATGCTCGGCATCGAACCGCTCCTCGACCGGAAGCCGGGGGAGCTGTCCGGGGGCCAGCGGCAACGGGTGGCCATCTCCCGGGCCCTGGTCCGGCGGCCGTCGGTCTTTCTCCTCGACGAGCCGCTCTCCAACCTCGACGCCCAGCTCCGGACCAGCACCCGGGCCGAACTCAAGGAACTCCAGAACGAACTGGGGATCACCACCCTCTACGTCACCCACGATCAGACCGAGGCGATGACCCTGGGAGACCGGGTGGCCCTGCTTCGGGACGGTGAACTGATGCAGGTGGGCGAGCCCGAGGAACTCTACCATTCCCCGGTCTCCCCCTTCGTGGCCACCTTCATCGGGTCGCCGCCCATGAATCTCATCAACGGCAGGAAGGAGGGGGCGGGAAAGATCGCCATGGAGGGGTTGACCTTCGAACTGCCCGAGAAGCAGGCGGAAACGGCCGAAACCATCGATAACGAGGAGATTCTGGTGGGGATCCGGCCCGAAAAGATCACGGTGCTGGGCAATGATGGGGACAGGGCGGAGAACACGGAAGGGGAGGGGGACCGGCTCGTCCTCAAGGGGGAGCTGACCACCGTGGAGCCCTTGGGCCGGGAGTTCCTCTACCACGTGGGTGTCGAATGCTGCGAGGTGCTGGCCCTGGCCCAGGAGATGGGGATCAAGCGGGGGGAGGAGATCCGGGTCGCCTTCCACGCCGAGGACATCCACCTCTTCGACGCCGAATCGATGGACGAGCAGACCAAAGAGCAGATGCAAAGCGGCCTCTCCAAGGAGAACCGGGAGAAGATCAAGGCGCAGAGCAAAAGAGGGTAGACGGGGGGCCGGCCTTCCGGCCCGGGGACGCCGCTAGGTTGCATTTTCGTTGACAAAAGCCGGGTTCTCGGAGACGGTGACGTCCCCCTTCCGCGACACGGACTGGATCGAGAAGCGCATCGCACGCCACCGGGCGTTCGCGCTGACCGGAATGGAACTCCGTCCAGGAACGCCATGTCGGAATTCCATGAATAAAAGACCAATCCTTCGTGCTGCTGATCATCGCCCTGGTGGTGGCGGCCCTGGACGTCGTCACCACGCTGACCGTCCTGGTACTGGAGCGGTCCCGTCATCTCAACCCCTCATCGCCGTGGGCGAGGATCGGGGACAGATTCGGGCCATATTCTTCTGGGAGGCGCTGCTGCTGACCGCCGCCGGCGAGGTGTTGGGGCTGGCCCGCGTGTTTGCGTTGTCGTGGCTTTTGGTGTATGTGATAAATTATCGGCCTTTGGATGGACATTCATCTATGCTGTGGATCGGGGGGATGCTGGGGCTGACGGTTCACGCTTAAAGGATGCTTCCTTTGGAATGCACTACTGTACAAACTTTGCGTCTGCCTTGGAGCGGCTTAAATTGATGTAAAAACAATATCATGTATATTTTAAAGGCGATTATTGACACAAATGTTGTTTTTGAAGGACTTACAAAGCAAGGAGGCGCTCCTGGTCTGATTATTGACGCTTGGGCGGCTGGGCTATACAATGTCTGTGTATCCAATTCGCTTTCATACGAATATGAGGAAGTTCTTTCCCGCAAGCTGTCAAACCGTCGATGGTTGAGAATCAAACCCGCCCTAGGCGCTCTACTTGACAAAGCCGAATTTGTAACAGTCTGGTATACATGGAGACCAGCATCGCCTGATCCCGGGGACGATCACCTTATTGACTGTGCCTTGAATGCAGGTGGGATAATCATAACATCAAACATACGGGATTTCAGGGAAGCTGAGGAATCTTTGGGGTTGACGGTTATGACGCCTGAAGGTTTTGTAACCTTCATGGCGCATTAATGGAGATAAAGAGGTGAATATGTCGCAAATTGAAATAAGCGTACCGGATACCCTGTTGGTTCAGTTGAAAACAAATGCCAGAAAAGAAGGCGTATCGCTTGAACAATATATTTTATTCGCACTTACTCGTCAGACAATGCTTAGGCCGGCAATTCGCAAGTTGTCCGAGAAAGATGCGGAATTACAACACAAAGATTTCACTGAACGAATGAATAGACTGGGAAATGCATCCTCTGAGGACCTGGAGAAAATCTTACAGGAACGTGAGTCCGTGGAACCGGATCCCGGTTTAGAGCAGGAAACTGTATTACGATTTAAAAATCGGGTTGCCGAAGCAAAAAATGCTTTTTGATTTGTAAAAAAAGCCTGAAGCCCAACCCATCATTCCAGCGGCGGCACGGGCTTCCGCTTCCCTCCATCCGCCACCGTCGCTGAATTTATTATTCCGGTCGGGTTCCTGAACGGCTTTACGATCCTTGGCACGCGGCGCATCGAACTACCGAAGGAAAACCTGGGCCGACCTTGCGCTGGGGGTCTGTCGGACCCCTTCTTCGATTCCCTGAAACATCCGGCTTCGATCATCATTTCGGCATTACACCGCCCATTTTCGTGGATGCGTCCGCAGCTATTGATTTTCCGCCCTGAAAAGCGTACCCTGATTCTCCATTGTTCAGCGAGGAATCCGCATGAAGGCACCCAGGGGAAACGGCAGACATCGCAGTGGAGAAAAGGCGGAAAAGAGCGACCCGTTCTCCCGGCTGACGGCCGTCTTCCGGAATCTGGGGATCCGGAACAAGCTGCTGGTTCTCTACTCGGCGGTGATCTTTCTGGCCATCACCCTGAGCGGCAGCTTCATCTACTCCTCCATGAAGCGGACCATCGAGCGGAACATCGAAAGCGAACTCAAGAACTCCACCACCACCATCCTCAACATGGTCCGCACGGCCGCGGCGGTCTCCCTGAAAAACTATCTCCGCGCCGTGGGGGAGAAGAACCGGGAGATCATCGCCGGGTACCACCGGAGGCAGCTCCATGGGCTGATGTCCGAGGGGGAGGCCCAGGCCAGGGCCGCGGACGTGATTCTCCGCCAGACCATCGGCAAATCCGGCTACATCTACTGCATCAACAGCGACGGGGTCCTGGTGGTCCACCCCAAGAAACCCCTCCAGGGCGTCAACATCTCCGAGCACGCCTTCGCCCGGGAGCAGATGCTGAAAAAACAGGGGTACCTGGAGTACGACTGGAAGAACCCCGGCGAGGACCGGGAGCGGCCCAAGGCCCTCTACATGATCTACTTCGAGCCCTGGGACTGGATCATTTCCGTCTCCTCCTACCGCAAGGAGTTCCACGAGCTGGTCAACGTGGACGACTTCCGGGAGTCGATCCTCTCCCTGCAATTCGGGGCCACCGGGTACTCCTACGTCATGGACACCCGGGGGAACCTGGTGATCCATCCCAAGCTGGAACAGCAAAACATCATCTCCTCCAGGGACGCCGACGGCCGGTTCTTCATCCGGGAGATCTGCCGGCGGAAGAGCGGCAAGATCACCTATCCGTGGCGGAACCCGGGGGAACGGACCCACCGGGAGAAGCTGGTGATCTTCAATTACATCCCGGAGTTCGATTGGATCGTAGCCTCCTCCAGCTATTTGGAGGAGTTCTACGCCCCCCTGCGGACCATGCGGGAGATCACCCTGATCGCCATCCTCTTCTGCCTGCTTCTGGCCGTGCCGGTGATCGTCCGGATCAGCTCCTCCATCACCACGCCCCTGAACGAATTGATGAAACAGCTGGAAAAGGGGGCCGGGGGAAACTTCTCCGTCCGGGTGACCTCCCGGTCCAGGGACGAGGTGGGGCAGCTGGCCGCCTACTTCAACAGCTTCATGGGGCGCCTGGAGAAGTACAGCACCAGCCTGCGGGAGGAGATCTGGGAACGGAAACAGGCGGAGCGGGCCCTGAAGCATTCCGAGGAGATGTTCTTCAAGGCGTTCAACGCCAGCCCCAACGCCATCTCCATCACCACTTTGCGGGAAGGCCGCTTCATCAACGTCAACGACAGCTTTCTGTCCCTCACCGGGTTCCGGCGGGAGGCGGTGATCGGCCGGAGCCTCGCCGATGTCCGCCTGTTTTCCGATTACGAGGAGGCCGAACGTCTCCTCAACCGGGCCAAGGGAAACGGCCGCGTCCGCAACGTGGAGGTGGAGTTTCTCACCGTCTCCGGGGAACCCCGGATCGGGGTCCTCTCCGCCGAGGTGATCGAGCTGTGGCAGGAGACCTATCTGCTCTCCAACATCGCGGATGTCACCGACACCCGGCGGCTGGAAAAGGACGTCATGGCCGTCAGCGAGAAGGAGCGCCAGCGGATCGGCCAGGACCTCCACGACGACCTGGGGCCCCACCTTATCGGCATCGAGGCCCTGGTCCAGGTCCTCGGACGGAAGCTGGAGGAGCGCTCCCCCCCGGACGCCCCCCTGGCCGACAAGATCCGGGAGCTGATCCGGGCCGCCATCGGCAAGACCCGGAACCTGACGCGGGGGCTTCTGCCCGTCCAACTGGTGGATCGGGGCCTGGAGCACGCCATCGGGGACCTGGTTCGCCGGACCCGGGAGGTCTACGGGGTCCGGTGCGCGTTCACCTCGGACGGGGCCGTGGGGCTCACCGACAACACCGTGGCCACCCACCTTTTCTACATCGTCCAGGAGGCCCTCCACAATGCGGTGAAACATGCCCAGGCTTCGGAGATCCGCGTGGATCTCGCCCGGTCCGACGGCCGGATCCTGGTGCGCATCATCGACGACGGCCGGGGCCTGCCCGAGCAGACCCACGGCAAGGGGATGGGCCTTCGGATCATGGGGTACCGGGCCAAGATGATCCAGGCGACCCTGGAGATGGACCGCTCCGCGGCCGGCGGAACCCAGGTCTCCATCGCCTTCAAGCGGCCGCTGGATCGGGGGGATATCGGATATGGGTGAGACCGGAACCTCCCCTCCCGGCGACCATCGGAAACGGATCCTCATCGTGGAGGACCATCCCATCTTCCGGCTGGGCCTGGCCGAACTCATCAACCAGGAGAAGGACCTCTTCGTCTGCGGAGAGGCCGAGGATGTCTCCGGCGCCCTGGACGTCCTCCCCCGGCTGACCCCCGACATGGTCATCGTCGATATCTCCCTCAAGGGACGGGACGGAATCGAGCTGATCAAGGAGATCACCCGCCGGTGCAAGGCCCTGCCCGTGCTGGTCCTCTCCATGCACGACGAGTCCCTCTACGCCGAACGGGCACTGGCCGCCGGGGCGCGGGGGTACATCATGAAGCAGGAGGCGTCGGTCTCCATCGTCAAGGCGATCCGAGACGTCCTGGCCGGACGGATCTATGCCGGCGAGGCGATCCTGGCGGCCATTCTCACCCGGTACGCGGGCCGATCCCAGCCCCAGGAGAAGACCGCGGCCCAGCAGGTGGAGCGCCTCACCGACCGGGAGCTGGAGGTGTTACGCCTCCTGGGGCGGGGACTCGCCACCCGGGAGATCGCCGACCGGCTCCGCCTGTCGGTCAAAACCATCGGCACCTACCGGGAACGGATCAAGGAGAAGCTGAACCTCAAGCACGGCGCCGAACTGATCCGCTTTGCCGTCCACTGGCTGGGAAAAGAGGACGAGATCCCGGAGGAGTAGGTTTTTTCCCTACGACGGCTTGGGTTTTCCCCCCACGATACATTGGTCTCCATACCGATTTACACCCTTTCCCCGAGTCGATAGAACGGGCACTCGGAAGGGATTCCGAAGTGATCGCCACCAGGGGCGCCGCCCGCCGAAACCGGCCGGGGCGAGGCCGCCGAAAACCGTTACGAGGGGGAAAATGGCTGCAAAAATCATCATCAGACGCAGGGTTCCCGACGCGTGCGCCGGGCAGATGGAGCGATATATCCGACTGTTGCGGGCCACCGCCATGAAACAGACCGGATACTTCTACGGAGCTACGGAGGTGAGCGCCGATGACCCGTACCGGGAGTATGTGGTGACCAGCACCTGGCAGTCCTTCGACCACTGGGAGCGGTGGTGGGCCAGCGCCGAGCGGAGTTACCTCCAGAGCAAGATCGACC
Source organism: uncultured Desulfobacteraceae bacterium (assembly GCA_964431545.1). GTDB lineage: Bacteria > Desulfobacterota > Desulfobacteria > Desulfobacterales > JAABSP01 > CAYSLC01. The sequence goes on from CAYSLC010000067.1 coordinate 22,455, forward strand.
AACTGGCGGACGGACGCACCCAATACCAGGTCCACGCCGACTGACCGCGGACCCCTTCCGCTTCCCGACGCCGCCGCCGGGGCGGGGAAAACCCCTTTCCGCCGATCCGAAATATAGCGACCAAACCCAAACGATAAACATCAACGAGGAGGAGACACCAATGGCCAACGCATACGAAAAGGCGTTCGAAAAGTCGATGAAGGACCCCGAGGGCTTCTGGGGAGAGGCGGCCGAGGACTGCTTCTGGTACAAGAAGTGGGACAAGGTCCTCGACGATTCCAACAAACCGTTCTACAAGTGGTTCGTGGGCGGCGAGACCAACACCTGCTACAACGCCATCGACATCCACATCGAAGACGGACGGGGGGATCAGGTCGCCCTCATCTACGACAGTCCGGTCACCGACACCATCAAGAAATACACCTATACCCAGCTCCGGGACGAGGTGGCCAAGTTCGCCGGGGTTCTGGCGGACCAGGGGGTGACCAAGGGGGACCGGGTGATCATCTATATGCCGATGATCCCCGAGGCGGCCATCGCCATGCTCGCCTGCGCCCGGCTGGGCGCCATCCACTCCGTGGTCTTCGGCGGGTTCGCGGCCAAGGAGCTGGCCACCCGGATCAACGACGCCAAGCCGAAGGTGATGGTCTCGGCCTCCTGCGGCATCGAGGTGCAGCGGGTCATTCAGTACAAGCCGCTGCTCGATAAAGCCATCGAGATGTCCGATACCAAGCCGGAAAAGTGCGTCATCCTCCAGCGCCCCATGGAGAAGGCTTCCATGATCGAGGGGCGCGACGTGGACTGGACCGACGCCATGGGGTCCGCCAAGCCCCATGATTGTGTCCCCGTGGCCGCCACCGACCCGCTCTACATCCTCTACACCTCCGGGACCACCGGACAGCCCAAGGGTGTGGTTCGGGACAACGGCGGCCACATGGTGGCCCTCAAGTGGACCATGAAGAACATCTACGACGTGGAGGCCGGGGACGTCTACTGGGCCGCCTCGGACGTGGGCTGGGTGGTGGGCCACTCCTACATCGTCTACGGGCCGCTCTTCAAGGGATGCACCACCATCCTCTTCGAGGGCAAGCCGGTGGGGACCCCCGACGCCGGCGTCT
>CAYSLC010000068.1:0-4040 GCA_964431545.1 uncultured Desulfobacteraceae bacterium
CCATCTTCTCGCACTGGCGGGACACCCAGTTGCGGTAGCGGGTGGGGATGACCAGGGGGATGTCGGGCTGTTCAGGCTCCGGGGCGGCGTCCCTCGGCACCGGGCGCGCCGCGCCGGCCAGCGTGAACGACTCGAAAATCTCGATCTGCTCGGGCCTCATGTCCGCCTTCCAGCACCCCCTGCCGGTGACATGGGTCTGGAATTTGTCGAAGCACCGCCGGTAGACCCTCACCACCGAGTCCTCGATCCGGATGATCTGATACCGCCGGGCCATCTCTGGGATGGCCTCCCCGTCCAGACCTGCGGACCCCGTGGCCAGCACCTGGATCGCCCGGTCGCCGGAACCGGACAGTGCGTGCCGGGCCTGGTGCTGATGCCCGTGGAGGATCATTGAAAACCCCCGGTCCAACAGCAGGGGCTTGAGATCATCCGCATCCTTGAGATTCTCCTGGTCTTCATCGGACGACCGGACGAAGTTGTGGTGCATCACCGCCACCCGCAGCAACCGCCGCTGCGGGTCGAACCGGTCCAGCTCGCCGCACGCCCGCTTCAACTGATCCACGCCGATGTTCCCGTAATGCGGCTCCAGCTCGCTCTCGTCGAGGCAGGAGTTGAGGCCCACAAAGGCGATCCCCTTTTCGGGGAAATAGAAGTTGACGAACAGATCCTCCCGGCTGAAGCAATACGGTTGGATATCTTCGGGAAACGAGGCCGATTCGTAGAAGCCGTTGAAGAACGCCTTGTAGTACCTGAACTTTTCAAAATAGGGCGGATCGAAAGGCTCATCCTCCTCTTCAGCTTCCAGTCGAGCCGATTTACACAGATTTCGATTGATATCGTGGTTCCCCGGAACCATGACCACGAATCGGCGGTCGATCCCCAGGTGATCGGCAATTCCCCCCAGGAATCTTTCGGCCCCCTGATATTCTTTTTTCTTGCTCCACTCGGCAATATCCCCCGTCACCACAATGCAGCCGGGCCGCACCCCCTTTCCCTCCAGGATCTTCAGGTCCGAGATCAGCTTTTCCAGTTGTGGCGAGTAGTCGGCATCCGGATAGAGCGGCTTCCGGGCTTCCTTGCCGTCCACGTGGTGTCGGCCATACTGGATGTCGGAAAGATGGAGAATTGTAACGGCCATTTCTTTTCACCCCGTTTCCAAATGTGATGCCACGGTTTTCGCTTGGGGGGCATTGTAAAAAGGGGGAGGCCGCCTGTCAAGATGACCGGCCGGTCGCGGGATGCGTCCGGATGTTCCGGAGGAGTTCCGGGGAAGTCAGACGCAAAACCTTACCTCAGCGAAAAAGTGGGTATAGCCAAACGGATTCACCTTTGGTAATCTTGTTCGGCATTGGGCAACTCACACGCCTACGGTTCTTTTTGGACCGGGGTCCGACAACGGCGACCAACCGTCGGAACGGCTTGTGGATATGGCGAGACGGCAAGTTTAGGCAAAACGATGGGCGGAACGAACAGTCAGACGCAGCTTGATCTCTTCTCAGGGTGGCAAGGCCCCGAGCGGGAACCTATTCTTGGCGATGTCTATACAAGACAGAACGTCTCAATTCACTTCGAGCGGGCGGAAAAGCTATATGCCAATTGGCCGCGTCCCACTTGTATTGTCTCCGACGGTCCGTATGGCGTGAGCGGGTTTCCCGGCGACGAGCAAAAGCCGGACTCGCTCGACCAGTGGTACGAGCCGCACATCCAATCCTGGAGTCGGTTTGCGACACCTGAAACGACCCTTTGGTTTTGGAACACCGAGGTCGGCTGGGCCACGGTACATCCGGTGTTGATATCGAACGGCTGGGAGTATCGTTGCTGCAACATTTGGGACAAGGGATTGAGCCACGTCGCGGGGAATGCGAACACTCGGACACTGAGGAAGTTCCCCGTCGTGACCGAAGTCTGCGTACACTATGTAAAGGCCGCGACGTTCAAGTGCGGCGACCGTCTTCTTGGCATGCAAGACTGGCTTCGGCATGAATGGCGGCGCACGGGTCTCCCCTTCAAGCTGGCGAATGAAGCCTGTGGCGTTCGCAATGCCGCTACCCGGAAGTACCTCACGGGCGATCACCTGTGGTATTACCCGCCGCCCGACGCTTTCGCGAAGCTGGCGGAATATGCCAATGAACATGGGGACCCCGCCGGAAAACCCTTTTTCAGCATCAACGGAAAATCGGCAATTACAGCCCGGCAGTGGTCCAAAATGCGAGCGAAGTTTTCCTGCGATGTGGGCTTTACCAATGTCTGGCGAGCGCCGCAGGTCAATGGATCGGAACGCATCCATGGCACCCGAAACGCAATGAAATACAAGTACAGCAGTCTCCATGGAAGTCAAAAACCGCTCAAATTCATCGAACTGATCATCAGGGCTTCAACCGACAAGGGAGATGTGGTTTGGGAGCCTTTTGGCGGTCTGTGCCCCGGTGCCGTAGTATCCCATCACCTTGAAAGGAGCTATCGCGCCGCGGAGATCATTCCCGAATTTTACGCGGCGGCAATGGAAAGGCTTGCCAGATCATGACCAAAACCAAGATGCCCGCCGCACCGAAACGCTCGCTACCCGAACCGGGGGATGAACACTACCAACTCTACAGGGACGTCCGAGAGGCCATCTCTTCCTTGCCGGTCTACTTCCGGACCGAGACGCACATCTCCGGCATCATGGCCACCGACCTTCATACACTCAACACCGTGCTGGGGGCCACGATTGAAGAGCAAGTCGTCCGTACGTTGAACCTCATCCGCAATACCTGGGATCCATCTGAAAAATACGCCCTCTACTCATTCGTCAGGCAAGCGCAGACGTTTCCCGACGTACTCCTGCGCAAGACATCCACCGATGAGATCGTGTTGGGTATTGAGCTGAAAGGTTGGTATCTGCTGGCCAAGGAGGCCGAGCCCAGCCTGCGATTCCAGGCGACATCCGAGGCATGTGCAAGGCACGATCTGATCGTTGTCGTCCCGTGGGTCTTGGGAAACGTGATCAGCGGCTCGCCGACCCTTTTCGAGCCGTTTGTCGAATCAGCCAAATATGCCGCCGAATATCGCAACCACCACTGGCGGTTCGTCCGCAGAACGAAGAAAGATACCGGCATCGAGATTCCGGAAGGGGTACGCCCATATCCGTCGAGAGGGAACCAGATCCTCGACAAGCCCTACGCCGATGGTGGCGGGAACTTCGGTCGCTTGGCCCGAACGGGCATGATGGACGCCTATATGCGGAAACTCAACGACCTACAGCTCTGCGGTATCAAGACCACCTACTGGCGCCAGTTTCTCAAGGCTTTCCAGGAGAGTGCCACCGATGAGGAGGCCCGGCTGGCGATTGATCGCTTGAGGGAACGGGTTCAGCAGGCCACGGATCTTCCATGTCCAAAGGCCCAGGCCGCGCTTGCCATCGTCGTTGAGTTGGAGCGCATCCTGGATCTGATGGTATGACCCGGAGTTCCAGGAAAAGCCGGGTAATCATGGAAGACGCAGGGCGTGTCGGGGAGGGGATCCGCCCATCCGTCCCTACATGATACGCAACCACCGCACGGGGCCGTGGGGATCGTCGGCCGTCTCTACCTCCACGGTCCACTGGTCCACATACACCGCCGTCCCGTCGGCGTCCGGGCGGAAGGGGCGGTCGTGGCCACACACGATGATTTCGGCCGCGCCGGCGGCTATTTGATAGCTTTCCAGCGCCGCTTCCTCGGAGTGGAACACTGGCGGCGGCGTTCGGCTGACGTACTCGTGGGCGTTTTTGACCGCGTCCGATGCCAGGAGCACGCCGAGGGAATCGAGCCGGAGGCCGGTCAACCCCGGCGTGTGGCCGGGAAGGGCCAGGGTGTGGACACCGGGCGCGATCTCCTCGTCGCCGGAGACGAGTCCGACCCGGGAAGCCGCCCATTCCAGGAAAAGCTCGGACACGAACGGGTCGCCGGCCGCCTGCCAGCCGCCGTTGGACAGGTAGTCCCATTCGGTCCGGGAGATCAGGATGTCGGCCCGGGAGAAGAGGGGGACGTTGAGGACGTGGTCGTAATGGCCGTGGGACA
>CAYSLC010000068.1:4140-8678 GCA_964431545.1 uncultured Desulfobacteraceae bacterium
TCCCCGGGGAGCATCCGTTCGGATTCCTTGACCGCCAGTGCATCGAAGAGATGGACTTTCCGGTAGGCGGCCGCCTGGGTCCCGTCGGGCTGGAACACGACCAGGCGGTTGTAGACCCGCGTCTCATTCGGAACGGACTCCCACAAGCCGGCGACCAGGTGGATGCCCAGACTTCTGGTCAAGGCGCTCAACTCCCCCGCGAACGGGCCGTCGGCCGGCTCGGCGACGCCGGTCAGGGGCTCCCGGCCGCTGGGCAGGGCCATGATCATCTCGGGGAACACGACCAGGCGAGCCCCCAGGCCCAATGCCGCCTCGGCGGTCGTTTTGATGCTATTCAGATTGACCGCCGGATCCACGTGGCCCTCGAGCTGGACCAGGGCGACCCTGAGGACGGCCATCAGTAGTCCTCCAAGGCCCCGGTCAGGGCCGGACATTCGTATCGGTGCTCGATCCGGCGGTTCATGACCGGATCTGTGATGGCCAGCTCATAGGCCTCGCCCGCCACCAGTCCGGATTTGGTGCCGATGGTCCCGGAAAAGAGGACCAGCCCGTCCTCCAGCCCGCCGATCTGCTTGGGCAGAAAGTCGAACCAGTATTCGGGGCCGAGGATGGCGCCGCAGGCGTCCTCCTGGTAGAGAGACCGCTCCCCCCCGCGCACCACGTGGCAGGCGAGGACCAGCTTTTCGAAGTGATCCCGGACCTCATCATAGGGCCACACCACCGGCGCCAGGATGTTGACGCACATGTTCTTGGCCTTGGGGATCGAGTGGGCTTCGAGCTTCCGGTCGGTGTGGTCCGAGCCGACCCCCACCAGGATCTCGCCCCCATGCCACAGGAGGACGTACTCGACCTCCCCGCTGGTCTCTTCCCCGTGGACCTGCGCGGCCGAAGCGGTGGTCAACAGGTGGTTCCCCAGGGCGAAGAGGGTGGGCACGAATTTGGGGGGCGGCACCCCCAGTGCCGCCAGCTCGTCGATGTGGTGCTGGAGGGCGGCCTTGTCCCGGCCCACCCAGCCGGCGTTGAACATGCGCCGGGCCTTGAAGGTGATCTCTTCATTGCCGTCGGCACGGGCCACCACCAGTTGAATGCTGTTTTCCATGGCGATTTACTCGGGTAACTTTCTTGAACTATATGAGTTTCGAGGGCAGATAGGTGATGATGGCCGGAAAGACCGTCACCAGGGCCACCAGAAACAGGATGATCAGGAAGAACGGCATGGCCGACAGCGCCACCCGTTCGAGGCTCTCGTTCGTCAGCCCCTGGATCACGAAGAGATTGAACCCCACCGGCGGGGTGATCTGGCCCACCTCGATGACCAGGGTGAGAAAGATGCCGAACCAGACCGGCGAATACCCGGCCATGGTCACCAGGGGCAGGCTGATGGGCAGCGTCATGACGATCATGGAGATCCCGTCCATGAAAAAGCCCAGGATCATGTAAAAGACGGTCAAAATGGCGATCAGCACGTAAGGCGAGAGCCCCAGGGAGGCGATGTACCCGGCCACCATGGCCGGCAGCTTCAAATACCCCATGGCCACGGACAGGAAGCTGGCGCCCACGATGATGAAGCAGATCATCCCCGATGTGTTGATGGTCCCCCGGATGGCCAGGACGAGCCGCTCCCAGGTCAGATCCCCCAGCAGGGCGGCGATGCCCACCGCCACCACCGCGCCGATGGCCGCGGCCTCGGACGGCGCGGCATACCCGGCGTAGATCGATCCCAGGATGAAGACGATCAGGCTCGTGACCGGCACCAGCTTGAGCAGGGAGAAAAACCGTTCCCGCCAGGTGTAGGGGTGCTGGACCCGGGGGGCGAGCTTGGGGTTCAGCACCACCCTCACGATGACGTACCCGCTGAAGAGGGCGGCCAACAACACGCCCGGAACGACCCCGGCGATGAACAACTGCCCGATGGACTCCTCCGCCAGGACCCCGTAGATGATGAGAACGATGGAGGGCGGGATCAGCAGGCCGAGGGTGCCGGCCCCGGCCAGGGAGCCGAAGCTCAGCATCGGGTCGTAGTTGTCCTTGTTGAGCTGTTCCAGGGTGATCTTGCCGATGGTGGCCGCCGTGGCCGGGGAGGAGCCGGAGACGGCGGCGAACACGGCCGAACCGACGATGTTGGTGTGGAGGAGGCGCCCCGGAATGAACTGCACCCACGGTTTGAGCCCGTCGAAGAGCAGGTTGGACATGCGGGTCCGCAGAATGATCTCCCCCAGGAAGATGAACATGGGCAGGGCGGCCAGGGCCCAGCTGTTGAGGCTGTTCCAGAGGGCCTGGGACCAGATCTTGGCCACGGGCATGCTGGTGAAGATGGTCAGGCTGATGCCGGCCGTGGCCAGAAGCGACAGGGCGATCCAGACCCCCGAGCCCAGGAGCCCGAACAGCAGGATCAGGACGGTCAACAGGATGGCGTTCATGGGGCGGTGGTCTCTTGGGCGGACCCCCTCGGGCCGAGGGTGACGATGTACAGGAAGTGGGCGGCGAGCTGGAGGGTCAGCACCGCCATGCCCAGAAAGACGATGAACTGCGGCACGTACAGCGGCGTCTCCGCCACGGTATAGGCGGTCAGGTTCCGGGCCTTGGAGGTCAGGAACATCTCCCACATGAAGATCGCGGACGCCCCGCACAGGACCCCCGCGAACAGGGTGCAGAGGATTTCCAGGATCCAGGCCGGCCAGCCCGAGATGCGATCCTTGAGGAAGGTGATCCGAATGTGCGCTCCTTCCTTGAAGGAGAACCCGAGGCTCAGGTAGATCATGGCGCTCAGGGCGTAGCCGGAGTACTCCCCCGCCACCAGGGTCGATGCCCCGAAAAAGGCCCGCAGAATCACCTCCAGGAGGATCAGGAGGGTCATCAGCACGAAGACCACGCCGGCGATGACGGCCCCGGCCGTCGAGATCGCGGAGATCGCCCTCGGCAGCCGGGTCGTGATCAGGGTCTTAAACCCCATGGGGGCTATTCTTCGGCCCGCTTCTTTTCGAATTGATCCAGGATGGCCACCCCGTCATCCCCCACCTTCTTCTTCCAGTCCTCGATGATGTCCCGGCCGTCGGCCTGGAGCTTGCCGGCCAGCTCGTCCGAGATCGAGCGGACGATGGTCATGCCGTTCTCCTCGCAGGTGTTCTCGTCCTTGATCATCGCCTCTTCGGCGATCTTCCACTGGCGATTCTCCATCTCCCTGCCGATCTCGATGATCTTCTTTTGCTGCGCCTCGGTGAGCTTGGCAAAGGAGTCGAGGTTCCAGTTGATCATGTTCAGGGGAATGGCGAAGTTGACCCGGGTGGTGTGGGTCAGGACTTCCCAGAATTTTCCGGCCACCGCGCTCTGGGAGGAGGTCAGGACCGAATCGATGGTGTTGGTGGCCAGGGCCGGATAGACGTCGCCCCAGCTCATGACCACGGCGTGGGCGCCCGCCTTTTTCAGCACATCGGTGCCGTTTTTGTCATAGGTGCGGATGCGCAGGCCCTTGAGGTCGCCGTACTCCTTGATCGCCTTCTTGGCGTGGATCGAGCTGGGCGGCCATGGGGCCGTGTAGAGGATCATCTGGTTGTTCTTTTTCGCCTCGGCCTCGTAGTAGGGCCGGGCGATGTCCAGAAGGAGCCGGGACTCTTCGAAGTCGCGCACCAGAAAAGGCATGGTGGACAGCCCGTAGATGGGCGACGTGCCCACGGCCGCGCCCATGAGCACGCTCTGGATCGGTACGATCCCGTCGGCCACCGCCGTGAAGCGGTCTTCATCCTTCAACCCCAGGGCCCCGCCCTCGTGGACCGTGATCATCACCTCGCCCTTGAGGGCCTCGTTGACCCGCTTGGCGAACTCGCGGCACGTCTCGGCGTGCATGTTCTGTCCGGAGTAAGTGGTGGCCATGTCGGCCTTGACCATTTCGGCGGCGGCCGGAGCGGCCAGTATCGAGGCTGTCAGGAGGATCAAAACGGATAAAAGGATTCGTTTCATGGCGGTTCTCCTTTCGGCTGTGATCGTCATGCTGCGATCGTTTAGAGAAGGTGGTACAACCTGCTTTTTATCACGGCATTGTATAGCCCGGGCCAAAAACCGGGTCAAGGGGAAATCCAGTCACCGGAGCGATGACGCCAGCTCCATGTACCACGCATCCCCCTGCTTCATGTAGTAGAGGATGAACTCCGGGTTCCTGATCTTCCCGGAGTTGAGGACGTTGACCTTGGTCTTCATCTTGACCCGTCCCCGGGTTCCCGTGGAATCGAGGGAGCTGTCCAGGACGCTGTACTCCATCAAGTCGAGGAGTTCCGGACGGATCTTGAAGAGCCGCTGGATCAGCTTGGGGATATCGACCTCCTTCCGGTCCTCGGGGCTGTGGTGGGAGGCCGCTTTGTCGAAGTCCTTGAACTTGATGTCCTCCATGAAGGTCAGGGAGATCTCTTCGATCCGCGCCAGATCCTCGGAGAAAAAACCCATCAGCACCGACCGACCCCATTGGGAGTCGTAGACGATGTACCCGCCCACGGCCATCAGCACCAGCAAAAACGCCACCGTCGATTTCTTCATCCCGCCTCCTC
>CAYSLC010000068.1:8778-23248 GCA_964431545.1 uncultured Desulfobacteraceae bacterium
GAGGATCTCCCCCTTGCGGCTCGCGGTCAAGGCCTCGAACCCCCATTTGACGGCCATCAGCTTTTCGATCTTCAACGCGGCCCCCTGTAGCGTGTTCTCCGGCAGGACGAACTTGGAGAAGACGATCTGGGGGATGATGACGATGGGCACAGCCACCACGGCCCGTCCCGGGGTCCCGCACCACCTGGAGAGGAGCAGCCCCAGGCACATCCCCGAGACATAGAGGGCGAACAGGGCGGTAAAGGCGAGCGGCAGGGAGAGGTCGGTGTCCACGTACCGGTGGATCAGGAAATAGAAGACCGCCGTCTCCACCAGCCCCACCAGGCTCAGGATCTTGATCTTGGAGGCGAGGTACGCCCCGATGTCCAGGCCGAAGAGCCGCTCCCGCCGGTAGATGGGCGCCTCCTTGGCGATTTCCCGGCAGGCGTTGATGCATCCGAACCAGACCGCGCTCAGGGCGATGACGAAGTAGAGGGTTTCGGTGGCCTGCCACGACTTCCACCGCAGGATCACCAGCCCGGCGATGAGGGGGCCCTGGCCGACCATCCAGAGGAGGGAGCCGAGATCCCCCAAAAGGATCTCCAGGTACCGCTCGGAGAGGATGGCGTACTGGCGTCTATTGAACATGGCCCGTGGCGGTCAACCGGGGCAGGAGCCATCTCCGGGACATGGCGGAATGGACGTACCGGTTGTGGAGGGCGGTGGGATCCTGGTTGATGACCCACTCGAACAGTTCGATCAGGTCCTTGACCCGGAAGAACCCGGTGATCTCCTCGCTGGGGCCGAAGTAGATCATCCGTCCCTTGTGGATGAAGACGAGGATGTCGAAGATGTCCGCGTGCGCCATCAGGTGGGTGGTCATCACCACGGCCCGGTCCCCCTTGGCCAGGGAGGCGAGCAGGCGCATCAGCTTCCGCTCCAGGCCCGGATCGAGGCCGGCGGTGGGCTCGTCCAGGAAGAAGAGCCGGGGGGAATGGAGCAGCTCCACGCCGATGTTGACCCGCTTGCGCTGGCCCCCGGACAGGGCGGCGATCTTCTTGGCCCCGTGCTCCCGGAGGCCGAGGTGGTAGAGGACCTTGCCCACCGTGAAGTCGATCTTCTCCTCGGGCGTCTCCGGGTCCATCCGGAGGCGGCAGGCATAGTGGAGGGCCCGCTCAACGGTCAGCGTTCGGTGGACGATGTCCTCCTGGGGCACGTAGCCGATCAGCCGATGGAGGTCGCCCCGCTCGGACCCGGCGGTCCCGTTGAGGACCACGTTTCCGGCCGACGGCCGCCGGTATCCGTTGAGGCAGGTGAGCAGGGTCGTCTTGCCCGAGCCGCTGCCGCCGATGAGGCCCACGAACTCCCCCTTCTTCACCGCCAGGGAGATATCTTCCAGGATCGTCTTGCGCCACCCGACCCGGAAGGTCAGGTGGGTCGCCAGAATGGGATAGTCGGTGAGGATGTCGTCCCCGGTCCGGACCGGGTCGCTCGGGGCCGCCTGGGCCATGGATGCCTCCGTGGGTTCCGCCGTGGTCGCGTTGGCCGGTTATACCCCAAATTGGGAGACGGCTCAAGGGGGGCCCGGCGGTTCGACCGCTTGGGGACGCCCGGGGGCTTCCGGATCTCCGTTATCCGCGCATCCGTTGGATCAGCGCCATGTCCGCCAGGACCAGGGCGGCCATGCCCTCCACGATGGGGACGGCCCGTGGGACCACGCAGGGGTCGTGGCGGCCCTTGGCGGCCAGGGTTGTCTCCTCCCCCTCGAAGTCGGCCGTCTCCTGGGCCTGGCCGATGGTGGCCGGGGGTTTGAAGGCGACCCGGAAGTGGATGGGTTCGCCGTTGGAGATGCCGCCCTGGATCCCGCCGGAGTGGTTGGTCCGGGTCCCCAGGCGGTCGCCCTTGCGAACGAAGGGGTCGTTGTGGCGGGAGCCGCGCATCCGGGTCCCGGCGAACCCGGAGCCGATCTCGAACCCTTTGGTGGCGGGGATGGAGAGCATCGCCTGGGCCAGCTTCGCCTCCAGCTTGTGGAAGACCGGCTCCCCCAGGCCCGGTGGCACGTTCCGGCAGACGCAGGTCACCGTGCCGCCGATGGAATCGTCCGCCTCCCGGGCCGCCAGGATGGCCTGGGCCATGCCGTCCGCCGCCTCCGAATCGGGGCACCGGACCGCCGCGGCATCCACCCCTTTCCGGGTGACCGTCCCCATGTCGATGCCCGGCGCGGCCACCTCCCCGACGCTCGACACCCACGCGACGATCTCCATCCCGAAGGTCTCCCGGAGAAACTTCTCGGCCACGGCCCCGGCCGCCACCCTGCCGATGGTCTCCCGGGCGCTCGACCGGCCGCCGCCGGACGAGGCCCGGATCCCGTACTTGATCTGGTAGGTGTAGTCGGCGTGGGAGGGGCGGGGGACGAAGCGCATCTCCCCGTAATCCTTGGGCCGCTGGTCCTTGTTGTGGACCATCATGGCCACCGGGGTGCCCAGGGTGAGGCCGTTCTCCACCCCCGATAATAGGGTCACCCGGTCCGCCTCCTCCCGGTCGGTGGTGAGACGGCTCTGGCCGGGCCGGCGGCGGTCGAGCTGGGCCTGGACGTCCAGCGCGGTGAGGGGCATCCGGGGCGGACACCCGTCCACCACGACCCCCACCGCCCGGCAGTGGGACTCCCCGAAGGTGGTGATCCTGAACAACGTGCCGAAGGTGCTGGACATGGCCCCTCCCGGATCCGGCGCGGATCGATCCGCCCGGTGGATGGCGCTCCCGGCGGTTTCCGGGAGCGACGGTTCTATCAGGCGCTAGGCCACGTCGGCCACTTTGTAGCGGCCGTTCCGGCCGTTGGTTTCGGCGTGGGCGCCGACGACGCCGGTGCGCAGCAGTTCCTCGTGGGCGCCCCGGAGCAGGTTCTCCGTGGTCTCCCAGGAGATGCAGGCGTCGGTGATGGAGACGCCGTAGGCCATGGTGGACAGATCCCCGGTGTTCTTCTGGTTCCCCTCGGAAAGGTTGCTCTCGAGCATCATCCCCACCACGGCGTCGTTACCGTCGATCTTCTGGTTGATGACGTCCTGCCAGACGACGGACTGGTTCTTGTACTGCTTCCAGGAGTTGGCGTGGGAGCAGTCGACCACCACCGCCTCTGTGAGGTTCTTCCTCCGGAGCAGCTCCACCGTCTGGCGGATGCTCACCGAGTCGTAGTTGGGGCGGGTGCCCCCGCGGAGCACGATGTGGGCGTAGGGGTTGCCCCGGGTTTTGACGACGCTGGCCCGGCCGTTGGGATCGATGCCCAGGAAACTCTGGGAGGACCCGGCGGCGATCATGGCGTTGACCGCCGTGTCGAGGCCGCCGTCGGTGCAGTTCTTGAAGCCGACCGGCATGGAGAGACCCGACGCCATCTCCCGGTGGGTCTGGGACTCGGTGGTGCGGGCCCCGATGGCGGTCCAGGAGACCAGGCCGGCCAGGTACTGGGGGGTGATGGGGTCGAGCATCTCCGTGGCCGCCGGCATGCCCATCTCGTTGATGTCGATGAGCAGCTTCCGGGCTTTGCGGATCCCGGTCATCACGTCGCAGGAGCCGTCCAAATGGGGGTCGTTGATGAGGCCCTTCCATCCCACGGTGGTCCGGGGTTTCTCGAAGTAGACCCGCATCACCACCATCAGGGTCTCGGAGACCTCCTCCCCGAGGCGCATCAGCCGTTCGGCGTACGCCATGGCCGCCTTCTCGTCGTGGATGGAACAGGGGCCGGTCAGCACCAGGAGCCGCTTGTCCTCCCGTTTGAGGATCCGCTGGATCTGTTCCCGGCTCCGCAGCACCGTATCCCCCGCCTCCGGGGGGATGGGCAGCTCCTCCTTCAGGGCATCCGGGGCGGGCAGGGCGGTGAAGGACTCCACGTTCACATCATAGGTCTTTCGCATGGCTCTCTCCTTTTTCGGTGGCAAAAAGACCCGCGGGGTCGTCGCCGCCCGCGGCCCCCGAAAACAAGAAAGCCGCAGGCTTTGTCCGCCTGCGGCTTTTCGCTCGGTTGGGGTCGGAATCCCTCAGCGCACCACGGACGGACAGGCGGTAAAATAATAAAACCAAAAATAGAAACGTCTGTCCGCCGTGCAATGTGTCATCAAGGTCTTCCCGGTTCCGATGGTTTTGGACCTACCAGCTTCCAATCTGCTCCTTGAATATAGAATCCGCAAGGGACAGTCAAGCGTTTTTTACCGACCGACCGGTCATTCGTTCAATTCCACCTTGAGGGAGAGAAAGCTGAGCATATCCTTCAGGGCGATGATCCCCACCACCTGATCCCCCTCCACCACCATCAACCGGCTCGACCCGTTCCGGCTCATGCGGGAGAGGGCGTTCAGGGCGTCCGCGTCCGGGGAGATGGTGTTGGTCTCGGAGCAGTCCTGGGCCACCTGCCCCGCGGTCCGATGGGGCCATTGCTCCTGGGGGATCTCCTTGACCTCCCTCGTGGTGATACATCCGATCAGCCGGCCCGAGTCGGTGACCGGGAAGAGTTTGTGGTGGTATTTGTAGATATAGTCCTCCACCACCCGGTCCAGGGTGATGGAGGGAGGGACCGTCACCGGGTCGGTCTTCATGAAGCGCCGCACCGTCTCCCCCTGGAGGGCCCGCCGGGTGATCAGCTGCTGGTAGGAGGCCCGGGCCGCGCCGTGGAGGAACATCCCGATGAGGAAGAACCACATGCCGCCCACAAAGTTGCCGTTGATCACCCGGAGAAATCCGAGCACGATCAGAAAGACGCCGAAACCGGCTCCGATCCGGGAGGAGACCCGGGTGGCCCACCGGAGATCGTCCTTCCATCCCCAGAGGACCGAGCGGAGGACCCGTCCGCCGTCCAGGGGAAAGGCGGGAATCAGGTTGAAGATGGCCAGCACCAGGTTGATGAATCCCAGGTACCCCACGACGCCCACAACAGGGTCCCGCCAGCCGGCGGCGGCGCCCATCTGGTAGGCGGTGTAAAAGAAGAGCGCCAGCGCGACGCTGGCCACCGGCCCCATGATCGCCATGGTGAATTCCGCTTTGGGGCTGGGGGGTTCGTCGGTCATCTCCGCCACGCCGCCGAAGATGAACAGGGTGATCCCCTTCATGGGAAGACCGAACTTTTTGGCCGCCAGGGAGTGGGAGAACTCGTGGGCGATGATGGAGATGAAGAGTCCCAGGGCCCCGACGATTCCCATGATCCAGTAGGTCCGGGTGGAGAGGTTTTCGTATTGGAAGGGGAAGTACCCCGTGGAGAGGGACCAGGCGATCAGGATGGCGATGATCACCCAGCTCAGATCGACCCCCACCTCGAATCCGAAGAGTTTGAACAGTTTCAGACGTTTCCCGAACATCGATGGCTCTCCTTGCTTTTGGAATGATGGTTGTTCCTGGATAAAACCATAATCATCCCGGTAGAGGAGGGGAATGGGGTCGAAGCTGTACGTCCCCGTTTCGAAAACCGGCGCCCCGACGACCGCATGAGTCGGGTTATTCGACCCTCAGTTCATTGTCGACCCATGTGGCGCCGCCCTCCAGGGCGTTCTCCCGGGCGGCGTACCGCTCGGCCCAGGAATCGACCTCGCCGGTCAGGGTGGCGACACCGTCCTCCACCGAGATGGTGATGTCGCCGCCGTCCACAAAGGGGCTCCAGAAGAACTCGCTTTCGATCGACTCCACGATCTCGGCGTCGCTCACGAAGGTGGCGCCGGGCTGATAGTCATACCAGTTGTAGTCATAGATGGACCATTCGTCGACGTATGGGTCGTAGACCAGAGGATCATAGGCCTGATCGACGATCAGATTGTTGTCCACGGCGACCACGCCCTTGACGCCGGAAGCCACTTCATCGGCCTGGGCCTTCTCGTAGAAGGAGTCGACGGTGCCGTAGAGCCGGGCGATGCCGTTGTCCACGATCACCGAGATCTCATACCGGCTGACGAAGGGATCGATGAGCAGGGCGTCCTTGATCCGCTCGGAGAGTGTCTCGCCCTGTACGGTCTCCTCGGGGCGGACCTTCAGGCGGTTTTCGACCCGGACCACGCCCATGGTATCCTTGGCCGTCCGGTCCGCGGCCCGCTTGGCCGCCAGGTCTCCCACTGTGCCCCGAAGGGTGGCCACGTGGTCGTCCACGGATACCTGGACGTTGTACGATCCGACCCTCGGATCGAGCAGAAGGGCGTCCTCCACCGCCTGCTCGATCTCCGGGTCCGTCTTTTGGACCATGCCGGGCCGGCGCAGCTCCTCGTCCCTGGCCCACCGTTCCACCTCCAGGTTGTCGGCATTGACGGTTCGGACCCCCTGGACCCAGGCGTTGACGATGGCGCGGCTCTTCTCGGCCGCGCTGCCCACCATGCCGGAGAGGGTCACGTTGCCGTCGTCCACTTCGACGGCGATCATGTTGTCGTCGATGAACGCGTTCCAGGCCAGGGCCTGGGAGATGTCCGCCTGGATCTCCGGGTCCGGACGATCGATGGGGTCGGTGACCAGAACGTCGTTTTGGAGGGCCACCACGCCCCGGACCCCTTTGGCCACCTTGCCGGCGAGCCGGCGCTCCTGCCAGGAGTCGACCTTGCCCGAGAGGGTCACGACCCCGTTGGTCACTTCGACCTCCAGCTCATAGGCGTCGGTCGCCGGATCGACCAGCAGGGCCGACTTCACGTTCTTCCGGATCTCCTGGTCGGTAAAGGTGTCCGCGGGCAGGACGACGATCCGGTTCTCCACCATCCGCACCCCCTTGACCGTCCGGGCGATCCGTTCGGCCCGCTGCCGGGCCAGAATGTTGTTGACCGCGCCGGTGAGGGTGACGTTGCCGTCATCGGTCCGCACATCGATGATGTCGCCGGGGACGACGAAGTCCTGGGCCAGCTCGTCCTCCACCGCGTCGGTGATGGTGAGATCCGTGAGGCTTTCGCCGGGCAGGGGGGCCGCCGCGGCGGGCGCCGCGATCCACAGAAGCGCTCCGATCATCACCGGAACGAGCACCATCCACGGGGCCGAGGTTCGATCGATTTTTTGGATACGGGTTTCCATTTTTCGTCCTCCTTTGTCTCCCGGCATTCCCCCCGTCCGCTGTTTGTTCGGTTTGCGGCAGGGGAGAGGGGAGTATTGTTGTGGGACTTTTCCTCCATACACACCTTCTTACATCGTTAAACCCAATGGTACGGAGATTCGATCAAGGGGTGAATGGGGTCGATGGTTGAAATGGAGGCGAAGAATCCTGTAGATCCGAGGTGGAGGGATGGGGGAAACGGTGTAGACGGGATGGCGTGGAATCGGGAGGATCGTCTCCCGGCGGATCAAGGGGCGTCCACCTGCCGATCCCGATAGGTTTTCAGGTCCACGGCCGGGTCTCCCATGCCGGGGGGATCTCCGGTTCGGATGTTGTCTCCGGTTCCATTACAACGCTCTCTTTCGGTTACGGGTGGGGCCCAACCGGCGTGGGGCGGGGATGCCGGACCGTGCGCTCCCCCCGGCTTCCCCCCGGCTTCTCATCGGTTCTGGCGTCCTACTTCTGGCACCGGGGGCAGAACCAGCTGGTCCGCCCCGAGACTTTTTGGGTCTCGAATTCCTCGTCGCAGGCGGGGCACCGGCCGTCCCGGCCCCGGTGGGGCAGGAGAAAGCCGTCGGGAAGCCGGTCCGGGTCCGCCTGGTGGTCGATGGTCTTGCCCAGGACCCACTTCATCTTTTCAAAGAGCACCGCCACCTCGTCCCCGCTCAGGTCCCCGATCTTGCGTTGGGGGAGGATCCCCGCATGGAAGAGGATCTCATCGGAATAGACATTGCCGATGCCGGCGGTCATCTTCTGGTCCATGAGGGCCGACTTGACCTTCCCCCGCTTTCCCGACAGGGCGGATCGGAAGGCTTCCAGGTCGAAACCTTCGTCCAGGGCGTCGGGTCCCAGGGACTTTTCCCGGACGAACGCCTCGACGCTCCCGGTCCACCCCACCCGACCCAGGATCCGCTGGCAGTCGTAGGCCAGGCGGTACCCATTGGCGAAGCCGAAGGAGAGGCGCTCGTGGGCCGGGGCCGCGTCGGGGTCCTTGTGGTACTTGAGAAACGCCGTCATGCCGAAGTGGAGGGTCAGCCATCCCCGATCCCCGACCTCCATGAAGAGGTGTTTCCCGTGGCGGCGGGAGCCGGTGAAGGCGCCGTCCTTCACCCGGCGCCGGAGGGTCTGGGGGGAGAGATCTTCCAAGATCCGGTCCTCCTGTACCGAGACCGATGTGATGGTCTGGTAAAGCGCGGTGGCGTCGGCGTACCGTTTGAAGACGGCCACATCCGGAAGTTCGGGCATCGCGGACCTCCTTTCTGAAATTGAGCGCACTATCCGTCTCTATCCGCTCCAGTGTAGGAACGATGGTTTACTCCTTCCAATAAGGTTGATACCGTAATTTCAAGAGGAGCAAAGAGTATTTTTTCGGTATACCAACGACAGGAGGCGATATGCGGGAACTCTGGACCATCCACTACCTTCAGCAGTTTCGGACCCACGGTATCGACCAGGCGGTGTTGATCCTCTCCTTTCTGGGGAGCATCGCATTCGCCATGTTTTTTCTGTCGATCCTTTACTGGACGGTGGATCGCCGGCGGGCGTGGCTGCTCACCCTCGTCTACCTGTTGTTCCTCCAGGGGAACATCATCGCCAAGGATCTGACGGGGACGCTCCGGCCCTTCCAGAGACCGCTGGAGCCGCCGGTGGCCCTCATCGGACCGGCGCCCTCCTCGTTCGCCTTCCCCAGCGGACACGCCCAGACAAGCATGGTCCTCTTCGGCGGGGCGGCCCTCCACGACGGCTCCTGGGGCGCCGGAAACAATGCCGGCCTGGTCAACGAAGCGGTGGGGGTGAGCCGACGCTATCTGGGGGTCCATTCGGAGGCGGACGTGATCGGGGGGTGGCTGTACGGCGGCCTCGGCGTGGCCATGACCGCCATCCTGTTCCGGGTCGACCGGCTCGATCCCGGGACGCTGAAGGGGTGGGGGGCACGGGTTTCCTGGGCCGTTCTGGGGATCGGCCTCTTCTTCTGGCAGCCTTCCCTCGGTACCTTTCTCGGCGGCCTCGGCCTCTGCGCGGTGGCCCTTCTGGAGGGGGTGGAACGTCGAACCATCGGCTTTGCGGATCCGGATCGATTCTCCCGCCGGCTGGCCCGGCTCTTCGTGGGCGCCGGGCCCCTGCTCGCCCTGGTGCCGTTTCTTCTCTACATCCCCCGACATCCGGTCTGGATGAAGCCCCCCCTGGTCCTGCTGGCCTGTCTCTGGATGGTGCTGGGGGCCCCCTACCTGTTCAAGCGCATGGAGGAAAAACCCCATCCCATTGGAGAATAGCGGCTCAAAAATAAGGGATTGACCTTATTAAACCGCCGATCGTCCTATGGTATGGTGGCCTATAATCGTGGAACGCGGACGGGATGAAGATTTCCCTGGGAATGGACGGTCCACGTACATCTGGAGGCCATCGGGAGGTTTGCCATGGGAATGACGACAAGATTCGCAGCCATCACCGGAACGATCACCATCGCCGCCGTTGCGGCGCTGTCCCTCCTCTCCACCCCCGCGGCGGCCCAGGAGGCGGGTGCATCCCCGCGGGACGATGACATCACCACCGCCGTTCTCAACACGCTGACCCTCGACGAGGGGGTGCCGGAGCACCGGATCCGGGCCGCCACCGAGGCCGGGATCGTCACGTTGACGGGGTCGGTGAGCAACATCCTGGCCAAAAGCCGGGCCGAGCGCCTGGTGGAGACGGTCAGGGGCGTCCGGGGGGTGGAAAACCGCATCGAGGTTCGGGGTCCGGCCCGGCCGGACGCCGAGATAAGAACCGATGTGGCGGCGGCCCTCGCCGCGGAGCCGGCCCTTCCCGAAGGAAATATCCGGGTCGCCGTGGAGGATGGCGCCGTGACCCTCTCGGGAGCGGTCGATTCCCGCCAGCGGGGAAACCTCGCCGCCCGGACCGCCATGGGCGTCCGGGGCGTTCGGAGGGTCGAAAACCGTCTCGCACTCTCCATCGATACCGCCTTTGGAGATCAGGAGATTCGACGAAACATCCGCTCCGCCATCCGCTGGGATGCTCTCGTGGACGGCGGGCAGATCCGGGTGGCGGTGGACGACGGCCGGGTGGTCCTGACCGGGGCCGTCCCCAGCGCGGCCGAGAAATCGAGAGCCTTCGAGCTGGCCTGGGTGTCCGGCGTTGAGGATGTGGACGCGCAGGGATTGGAGGTGGAAGAACGGAACCCCCGGGAGGAATACCGGGGGAGCAAATATGAGGGGGTCACCGACCAGGGGATCACGGCCGCCGTGGAGGACCGGCTCGGGAACGACCCCCGGGTCGCCGACGCCCCGGTGGACGTGCGGGTGGACAGCGGCGTGGTCAATCTCCAAGGCCAGGTGGCGACGCTCAAGGCCAAACGGGCCGCCGACCGGGCCGCGGGCGCCATCGTGGGGGGCTGGCGGGTGAAAAATTACATCAGCGTCAGGCCCGGGGCGTCCGATCCGGAGCTTCTCGCCGTCCTGGTGGAAAAGGCCCTGGCCCGGGATCCCTATGTCGAGGGGTACCAGATCGATGTCGGCGTCCGAAACGGCCGGGTCTCCCTCTCCGGAGAGGTCGGGACGCTCTTCGAAAAGGGGCGGGCCGACGAAGTGGCTTCCCGGGTTCCCGGCGTCGGGGAGGTGAAGAACCACCTCCGGGTCGCGGATTCCGGCTATCAGCAGCGATACGAACCCTACGCGGATGCAGATTGGTATGTGGACGCCGACTGGTTTTCCCGGTCGGGCGCGGTTCCCAAGGAGGACTGGGAGATCCTGGAGGATGTCCGGGATGAGTTCCGTTGGAGTCCCTTCATCGACGCGGACGCCATCGATCTGGTGGTGGAGGACGGCACCGTGACGCTGATCGGCGTGGTCGGAACCCTGCGGGAGCGCCGCCTGGCCCGGGAGAACGCCTTCCAGGCCGGGGCCGTGGCGGTGAAAAACGAACTCAAAGTGCGGCGGGGGCCGGAATACTATCGGCCGTAGAGGCCGACCTCCCCCGGCCCGGGAAAGGAAAGGCGCATCCATGGAAGAATCCGATAAGCGGGGACCGACGGGGGGGACCGATCGGGACAGCCCGCCGTTGGTCGCCGGGATGGTCTGTTCGGCGGGCGGCGTGCTCGCTCTGGAGCGGTTCTTTTCAGCGGTTCCGGAGAAGTGCGCCATGGCCTTTATCGTGGTCTCCCACCTGGATGGGTCCGGGAAAAGCGATATCGAAGGCGCCCTGAAACAACGTACCCGCCTGCCGGTGGCGGCCGCCGAGGACGGCATGGCGATCCAGGGCGGCCGGGTGTATATCCGGCCGCCGGAGCGGGATCTCACCCTTGAAACCGGCCGGATCCGTCTGCGACCCCAGGAGGAGACGACGGTGGAGGGTCCCAACGATCTCTTCCTGCGGTCCCTGGCCCGGGACGCCGGCGATCACGCCGTGGGCATCGTCCTTTCCGGCCTGGGTCGGGATGGAACCCAAGGGATCAAGGCGATCAAAGGCGCGGGGGGCATCGTGATGGTCCAGTCGCCGGAGTCCTCCGGATCCTCGGAAATGGAGGAGGATGCCGTGGATACCGGTCTCGCCGACTTCATTCTTTCGCCGCAAAAGATGGTCGAAGAGCTGATATCCTACTGCAAGGACGTCGAATCCCGCCGGACCGATCAGGACAAACCGGAGACGCCCGACGAGGACCAGGACGCCCTGGAATCCCTCTTTGCCAAGCTCAAGGACTATTCGGGGATCGATTTCTCCAGCTATGACACCCGCACGGCGCTCAAACGCCTCCGGACCCGGATGGCGGTGGCCGGGGTCGATAAGCTGGTCGAGTACGTGGATCGCCTGGGAGAGGACGAGAGCGAACGGGAGCGGCTCTTCAGGACGTTGCTCCACGCCTTTCCGGAGGGGCATCCGGAACTGGCGGACGTCTCCCGGTTGAACGAAAACGCCATGGACCTCCAGACGCTCAACGCGGAACTCAAGGGCAACATCGAGGAACTCACCCGCCGCAGCGAGGAGCTTCGAAATCTGTTGGAGAGCATCGGGATTCCGGTTCTCCTGCTGGACCGGAACCGGCGGATCCGCAGATTCACCCGGAACTGCGGCCGGCTTCTCAATCTGGTGCGGACCGACATCAATCGTCCGGTGGACGAGGTGGACTTCCCCGATAAGATGGGGGCGGTCATTTCGGACGTGGGCAAGGTCATCGCCGGGGAACCGGTGGCGGACCGGAGCTTCCGCATGGGCGGCGGCCGGCGGCATCTCGTAAGAGTGCTTCCCCACCGGAACCTCGAGGGGCGGATCGAGGGGGCGGTCCTGACCTTCGTCGACATCGAGGAGGTTTTGGAGAACTGATCTTCGTCCACGTATCCGGAGGGATCGTGGAAAAATTGGATAAACCATGGAAGGGGGAGCCGATGAAGCCGAGGACGGAGGAACGACCGGAAGGTACCCATGATGGCGGACAGAAAGACCGAGAGGGGAAGAAAATGAAAAAGCAGCTCTGGGACATGCGGACCCGGCAGATGGAGATGGCGCGGGAGAAGGATGCGCTCCAGAATGTCTGCGACCGGTACCGGGCCTCCCGGAAATGGTACCGCCGGCTGTTCCAGGGGGCGCCCGTCGGGCAGTTGGTCCTGAGCGGGCAGGGGTTGATTCTGGAAACCAACGACGGATGCGGGCCGTTGTTCAACATCAAACCCAAGGACCTCCTCGGGCGCGCCTTCACCCGGTTCATCCCGGCGGAGGACGAAGATATTTTCTTTTTCTTCCGCAAACGGCTCATCGAGCGTCCGGGAAGGCGGGATGCCTGCCGTCTCCGCTTGATCCGGAGCGGCGGCCGGACGTTTATCGCGTCGTTGGACGGCGTGCTCCTGAAGCGGGAAGGGGATGGGCCCGACGACGCCCTGCTCATCGCGGTGACGGATCTGTCGTTTGCCGAAGACCCCCCAGCCCCGGCCCGGGACCGAGGAGGGGAGGCCCCGTCGGTCTGTCCGCCCTCCCCGGAAGGGAACGGTCCGTCCCCACAAGAGGCGGACTCCGTCGCGGATCTTTCCATGGAGCAAGCGGAGGAGCGGAGGCTTTCGTCCCACCTGCTCGCCTTCCGGGAGCGGGACCGCAGGCGGCTCTCCCTGGAACTTCACGACACCATCAGCCAGGATCTGGCGGTGCTCAAGATGCGCTTGACCCGCCTCAAGGAACGGTTCGGAGGCCGGGACGCCGAATGCGACGGAGAGATGGACGGCGTCATCTCCCACCTGAGCAATATCTTCGAGAATACCCGTCGCATCTCCCGGGAGTTGTGCCCCGCCATCGTGGAGGATCTCGGCCTCTCCGTGGCGCTGGGCAACCTGGGCAAGCGGTTCGCGGCGGAGACCGGGATCGGCGTGACCTGTGACATCGGCGTCGAGGTCGACGCCCGCTTCTCCACCGAGGCGGGCCTCATCGTCTACCGAATTTTCGAGGAGGCCCTGGAGAACGTCCTGCGTCACGCCGACGCCTTTCGGGTCTCCTGCGAATCCCGGGTGGAGGCGGATGCGATCCGGTTCCGGATCATCGATGACGGCAAGCCCCCCGGCCGGCGACCGTCCGGGGACGGGGCGGGGGTTCCCTCCGGCTTCGGCATCTCGACCATGAGGGCGTGGGCCGGGCTTCTGTCCGGTGATCTCCAGGTCCGCCGGGAGCCGGGCAACGGCGTGGCCGTAACCCTCTCCATCCCCGTGCCGAAAGGAGGGGAGACCATTGGCCCCGTTCAACATCGCCCTGATCGATGACCACGCCATGCTCCGACAGGGGCTCAAAAAGCTCCTGGACGGCATCAACGGGGTCGACGTGGTGGCGGAATGGGGGGACGGGTTCGAACTGATCGGATGGTTGAAGTCCGACCCGCCCGTCGACATGATCATCATGGATATCTCCCTGCCGGGGCTCGGGGGGATCGAGGTGACCCGGGAGGCGAAGCGGATCAGGCCGGCCCTGAAGGTGCTCATTCTCACCATGCACAAAACAGCCGAATACCTCTACTGCGCCCTGTCCGCCGGCGCCGACGGGTACCTCCTCAAGGAGGATTCGGAGGCGGAGCTTCTGTCGGCCGTGGATAAGATCCGGAAGGGCGGGGTCTACGTCTCCACGCTCTTCGCGGATGTCCTCCAGGACGGCCGGTTCCTGACCGCCTGCCGGGAAGGGGGACGATGGGGGGACTCCGGAAGATTGACGCCCCGGGAGGAGGAGGTCCTCACCCTCATCGCCGAGGGGCGGTCGAGCAAGGAGATCGCCGACCTGCTCTACATCAGCCGCCGTACGGTGGAGCACCACCGGGCCAATATCAAGAAGAAACTCAAGATCGACAAGATCGCCGACCTGATCAAATACGCCATCCGTTCCGGCTATACCTCCTGAAGAGGGACCGCCGGTTTCCCCGTCCCGATTCGTCTCGCGAGCATTACCCGTTTCTTGATTTCCACCTTACCCAGGATTCGGTTGCGAGGAACG
>CAYSLC010000069.1:0-23048 GCA_964431545.1 uncultured Desulfobacteraceae bacterium
TGGATCGGACCTCCCCCGGCGGCGTTTCAGAAATACATCCCATGCCCCATTCAAAACATTCCGCAAGCCCATTATATTTTATAGAGGAGGCAGCGCATTGCGTTTCACCCTTTTCACGAAAAAACGTATCCACATGAAGGAGGTCGGGATGAGATTCGAATCCAAACACCTGATTGAGGAATTGCTGGAAACGGCCGGGATCCAGGTCGATGGCGACCATCCCTGGGATATTCGGGTGACCGACGAGCGGTTCCACGACCGGGTCCTTCGGGACAAAAGCCTCGGCCTGGGGGAGAGTTATATGGACGGGTGGTGGGAGTGCGACCGCATCGATCAGTTGATCCAACGGATCATCGATGCCAGACTCGATCGAAAACTGAAAAACAACCTCCGGCTCACCGCGGCGCTGTTGACGGCCAAGCTCGTAAACCGCCAATCCAGGTCCCGCTCCGATGAAGTGGCCGAGCGCCACTACAATCTCGGCAACGACCTGTTTCTCTCTTTTTTGGATCCGTATAAACAGTACAGCTGCGCGTTTTTTGACGGTTCGGGCGATCTGGACGCCGCCCAGCGCAATAAAATGGCACTCATCTGTAAAAAATTGGAACTGAAAAGAGAGGACCATGTTCTCGATATCGGATCGGGCTGGGGCGGACTCGCCAAATTCATGGCCGAGGCGTACGGCTGCCGGGTGACCGGCGTCAACATCTCCGACGAGCAGCTCCGGTTTGCCGAAAACGACTGCCGGAACCTTCCCGCTCAATTCATCCACCGGGATTACCGGGATTTGGAGGGCCGGTACGACAAGATCGTCTCGGTGGGGATGTTCGAGCACGTGGGGCGGAAGAATTACGACCAGTTCATGGAATCGACTTATCGCTGTCTGAAGCCGGGCGGTATCTTTCTGCTCCATACCATCGGAAGCAACGAATCGAAGGTCAGCTGTGACCCGTGGGTGGAGAAATACATCTTTCCGAACGGCATGCTGCCGAGCATCCGTCAGATCGCCGAGGCGATCGAGGGGCGGTTCGTCATGGAGGACTGGCACAACTTCGGCCCCGACTATGACAGGACCTTGATGGCGTGGCACCGGAACTTCACCTCGGCCTGGCCGAAACTGAAGGAGCGGTATGGCGAGCGGTTCAGGCGGATGTGGGAGTTCTACCTGCTCTCCTGCGCCGGCGCCTTCCGGGCCCGAAGCATCCAGCTCTGGCAGATCGTCCTGACCCACCAGGGGAGCCGGCAGCCGGAATGCCGGTATGGATGAACCTCCGGCGGTCCCGGGCAGCCCTCTTTAGCCTGTCCACCCCCGAGGATCACCGAATGCCAGGGAGACGTAGCTGACGCTCGAGGTCTCGTCGCCGGTGATATCGGCCGACGTGTAGTAGGTCAGCATCTTTCCGGATGCGGATTCGGGGAGCAGTTCCAGCAGGACGGCGATGGGATGGGCGCCGCAGATGGTGGCGCCCGTCCTGCCGAGATAGTGGAGAAACCCGGGGCCGTCTTTCTCCAGGATCTCCGCCACCCCGTCCATGTCGAGACGGCGGATCTTCTTTAGGACGTCGGTCTGGTAGGGCACATACCCGAACCGGGGACCCTGGTGAGTGAAATCCGAGGAGACCACCACCAGATCCCCCGGCCGAAGGATCTTCCCGAGGGTCCGGGCGACCGGGCCGTGGTCCCCTTCCGCCAGTTGACCGACCAGCAGGGGCACCAGATCGAATCCGCGTCCCAGGCTCACCTGTAGAAACGGGAGCTGGACTTCCAGGGAATGCTCCCGTTCCCCGTCCTCCGGGATGGCCTGGAAGTGGGTCTGTTCCATCAGGAAGTTCGCTGCGTCCTGGTCCACGGGAACGGTCCCGAGGGGGGTTTCATAGGCGTCCGTTCGGGTTACGGCGACCCCCCGGAAAGGGATGGAATGGGAGGGGGCCAGAACGACCGTCCGATGGATCCGTTCCGGATCGAGGAGCTTGAATCCGTAGGCGGCGGCCGCTCCGGAGAATTCATATCCGGCGTGAGGGCTGATCAGCCCGATGAGATCCCCTTCGGGTCTTTCGGGGCGGGCCTTCTCCAGGTATCCGAGGATCTCCCGTTTCAGGGTGTCGGGGTCGGCGCTGTAGAAGGCACCGGCCACGGCCGAAGTTCTCATGGTCTTCCTCCTTTGGGTTCCGTCGGTACCGGTCTGGGCTTACGGGTACCGATCGGGTGAGGGCGAAGTCCGGCCGCGCGGCGGGGTGGCCCTTCAGACGCATTCGTTGTCCGGTTCGCCGCGGAGCAGAAGCCGGGCCAACCGTTCCACGTCCACCAGGGACATCCCTCCCAGGTTCGCGATGCAACATTCGGCGAGCTTCGCCCGTTCATCGAAAAGCTCCGTCTCCCGCTTGAAAAGGACGGCCACCGGCAGATCGGAATGGTCGGCCTTCAGTTCTGAAAAAGATTCCCATCCGGAGACCCCTTCCGCGTAAAGGCACAACAATACCGCATCCGCCGCCCCGATCTTTCGGGAATCGAGACGACCGGGGTCCCGGAGCATCGTCCGATACCCCAGCTCCTCGAACGCCTTTGCCAGATGGGTCAGCGACGGATCTTTCTCACCGCCGATAATCAGAAAGGTGGCGGGTGTCCGGCTGGGCACGGCTAGTCCTCGTATGGATATTGCGGCGCGTCCTTCACTTCCTGAATCGAGATATCGTAGACCAGCCCGTATGCGGTGAATCCCAGGGGACGGTAGTCGATGGCCGCGTATTGGTCGTCGCCCAGGATCTCGTCGGAAGAGATCACGAGACGATCCACCTGCGTCTTCTCCGGATCGATGATCAGGTCCTCCACATAGCCGAGCTGGTCCCCGGAATTGTTGACCAGGTACCGGTCGATCACCACACTGGCCAAAAACTTGCCCGGGGAGAGCATCCACGCACGGGGAGAGTCGGCGCCGGAGGCGTATCGGGGCCGGTAGTTCCGTCTTCCCGGACCCGGCGGATAATCGGTCCACCGGCGGTCGTCGCCGTAATAATGGGACGGCGCGTAGAAGGACGTCCCGTCATCGGGGGAGTAGGCGGGCCGCCGATAGTAGGGGTCACCCGGATAGGGGAGGGCCCGGTAGAAGTACTCGGGCCGCAGTCCCCGTTCATAATAACTGAACTCCGACTTGTTGGTGAGCTGTTCCTTGGAGATGGAGGAGACCACGCCCCCCTCCCGGTCGATCTCGATCTGGTTCATGGATACCGCGACCCGTTTGTCGGCGATATCCCAGAAGCCGCCGGTCTCCAGGGTCAGATTCTTGACCCGGCCGCCTCTCCGGATCACCAGATCGTCCACCTCCCCGATCTTCTCCCCCTCGGCGTTGACCACCTCCTTGTCGATGATCCGGGAGGCCAAAAGATCCCCCGGCTTCGATTCCCGGGCCCATGGGACTTCCGGAAGTAGCAGGACCAAGGCCGGGATCAGGGCCGCGGCCGCAAGGATGATGATGCGCTTTTTATCCATGATGTACCTCCTCGATGCTGCGTTTCCATGGGAGTGATCCCCCGCCGCCGACATGGCGCCGTGGAACCGGCTTCCCGAATGCCTTCTCGTCTGTCTACATTCCATTCTAACCGGCAGGCGGGCGGATTCGGAATAGGGGCAGGGGTGTAGACGGGTCCGGAAAAGTGAGTATTTTTGCCCCCGCGGGGCGGAGGATGAAACCCCGCTTGGTGTGGGGCCGAGTCAATTTTGACGTTTTGTTGTCCCGGGAAATGGGGTATACTTTCAGCGGTCCAATGGAAAAGGGGTCCCATCTTGAACCGAAAGAGAGCGAGGCGTTGTGATGAAAAACCGGATGGTCCGGCGCACCGTCGGCATGCTGGCGGCGCTGGTGTTGATGGCGGGAGGGCACGATGAAGCGGCTTCGGCGGACGGCGTTACCGAAGACGAGATCGTTTTGGGGCAGTCGTGTGCGCTGAGCGGCCCGAACGCCGCCCTGGGGATGACCATGAAATCGGGGCTCGAAGCCTGTTTTGCCCAGGTCAACGCGACAGGAGGCCTGGATGGCCGCTCCATCCGCCTGATCAGTCTGGATGACGGCTACGAACCGGTCCAGGCCATCCAGAACAGCCGGGAGCTTCTCGACAAAGAGGATATCTTTCTCCTCATCGGCCTGGTGGGGACCCCCACGGTAAAGGCGGTGCTGCCGGTGGCGGAGGAGGCCGGGGTTCCGCTCCTGGCCCCCCTGTCCGGGGCCGAGTACCTGAGAAATCCCCCCAATCGGCTGGTGGTCAACCTCCGGGCCGGTACCACCCAGGAGACGGCGGCCCTGGCCGAATACCTGGTGGAGCGGCGGAGCCTGACCCGGATCGCCTGCTTCGTGCAGAACGACAGCTTCGGCCAGGACGGCATGGACGGCATGCGGCGCGCCCTGGAGCGGTACGATCTCGATCTGGTGGCCACCGGAACCTACGAGCGCAACACCATGGCGGTGAAAGGGGGGCTCCTCAAGATCCACGAGGCCCGGCCCGAGGCGGTGGTGATGGTGGGCACCTACGGACCCTGCGCCGAGTTCATCAAGCTGGGCCGGAGCCTGGGGATGGCGGAGACCCTCTTTTGCACCCTCTCGGCCGTGGGGCCCGTCCCCTTTCTGGCGGTGGCCGGCGAGGCCGCCGAGGGCTGCATCATCAGCCAGGTGATGCCCATGCCCACGGCGGACCACCCCCCCCTGATCGGCCAGTACCGCCGGGCCATGGAGACCTACGCGCCGGAGGCCCTGGTGGGGTTCGTGAGCCTGGAGGGGTACCTGGCCGGACGCCTCTTCGTGGAGCTGGCCAAGGCCATGAAGATGGAAAAACGGCAGGGGATTCTCGATGCGGTGGCCAAGATGCGCTATCTCCAGATCGGCGGGCTCACCCTCTCCTTCGGCCCGCTGGACAACCAGGGATTCGACGGCGTCTTTTTGAGCGTGGTCCGGGACGGGGCCATCATCCCCCTCGACCCGTAGCCGGACTTCGCTTTTCATCCCAAGGGCTCAAGCGTCGTCGATGACGAAGTCGGCCGTCGACTTGATCATCCGGGAGATCCGCCGCTTGGTCCCGCGGTCGATCTTCGCGAAGGCGACGCCGATCAGGTGACGCCCGTCCGCGGTGTTGCCGGCCTCCCGGGCCACCTTCCCATGGATGGGCCGAATCTTGCGCCCGTCGCTTTCGAAGACGATCTTCCCCGGCGTGCCGATGTCGACGGGCTCCTTGAGCGCGATCAGGGCCCCGCCGATGCTCAGGTTCTTGGTGATGAAGGGGGCTCCCGACCGGTTTTTCCGGGTGTGGAACCGACCCCGGACGGCGTTGGGCACCCGGAAATACCGCTGGAGAAAATTCTTCTCCTCCATGCTCCTGAGGATCCGGATGTAGCTGAGCATGTACTCGGTCTGTGCGTCGAGTTCCTTGAAGACATCCGCCGACTGCCGAACCTTGTTGACGTTGACCGCCACCAGCCCCTCCATGTCGCCGACCGACCCGCCGATGGCCTCGATCCCCCGGACCTGCTCCTGGAAGGCGCGGATGATGGCGCCCACCAGCTCCTCCATCCGGCCGATCCGCTCGGAGACCGCCGAAAAGCTCTGGTGGGTCTGGTCGATGAGGACGATCTCCTCTTCGATCTTTGCGATGATGTTGTCGGTGATGGCCGCCGTGGTCTTGGCGGCCTCCGTGGTCCGGGTGGCCAGGTTCCGCACCTCCTCGGCCACCACCGCGAAGCCCCGGCCGCTCTCCCCGGCCCGGGCCGCCTCCACGGCGGCATTGAGGGAGAGCAGGTTGGTCTGGAAGGCGATGTCGTCGATGGTCCGGATGATCTTGTTGGCCTCCCGGCCCGCCGAAGAGATCTCCTGGATGGAATCGGTCAACGCCGTCATCGATTCCCCGGCCCGTCCCACCACCTCGGAGGTCCGATCCATCAGCTCGTTGACCTGGTTGGCCGTCTCCTCGTTCCGGTGGACCGCCTCGACGATCTCCTTCACCGATCCGGCGGTCCGTTCCAGGGAGGCCTGCTCCTGGGTGGCCCCCAGGTAGAGTTCGTGGTTGACCGAAGAGACCTCCTTGGAGGCGTCCGCCACCCGCTTGACGCTGTGGCTCATGCCGCCGGTGATGGTCTGGATGGTCTTGTTCATGGACCGGGAGGTGTACAGTCCCACCACCATGGCCAGGATCATCGCCGCCAGCCCCAGGGTGAGCTGGAAATACTGCCAGCGGGTGATCAGGGCCTTGCTCCGCTCCATGGTGGCGTTGGCCTCCGTCTTGATGGAGTTGGCCGCGTCGATGATGTAGGTGTCCACCCGCTGCATGTTCCGCCGGATGTCGGTGGAGATGGTCTGGAGTTCCTCGTTGGCGGAGATCTTCTCCTTGATGCCGGCGAACATCTCGGCGGTGAAGGCGGCCAGGGTATCGATCCGGTCGGCGATCTGGAGGGTGGTCTCGTTCTCGGGGAGGTTGATCAGGATCCGCCGGGTGTTCTCGATGAGGGTGGCGATCTCGCCGCCCACCACGTCCACGGAGGCGGCGTCCCCCTCCAGGAGGGCCTCCTTGATCTTGGCGTTGAGGGCGTTGCAGTGGGACTGGAGGGACATGGCCCCCTTGACCGTGGACAGCACCGCCGTGGTGGTGCCGGTGGTCCGTTCCAGCCCTTTCTCGATGCCGCTCCGGGCCCCCTCGATGCGGATGGTGGAGTCGAACTCGGCGTCGTCCACGATCTTCATGGCGAGCTTGGTCACCGTCTTCAGCCCCTTCTCGGTCTGCTTCCGGAGGGCCTCCAGATCCCCTTGGGGGACAAAGATCCCCGTGCCCGGATCGAGGCGTGACTTCTTGGCCTTGAGCATCGCTCCGATGACCTGCTCCACCTCCGCCAGGATCTGGGAGATCCGGGCCGTGGTTTCGTTTTCCGGAAGCTTCTCCATCTCGGCGCGGGTGTTGGCCAGCAAAGTGGCGATCTCCGTCTCCGCGTACTCCACCAATGCCGTGTCCGCCGCCAGGAGGGCGTTCTTGACGTTGGCGTTGAGTTCGTTGGAGTGGGAGAGCAACGAGAGGGCCGCCTTGGTGGTGCCCAGGGCCTTCTTGGTGGTGGCGAACATGCCGTCGAAGCTGGCGGTGATCTCCCCCATGGAGGCCTTTACCTTGAGGGCGGAGTCGAACTTGGCGTCGTCGGCGATCTTCAGGGCCAGCTTGGTCACCTCGTCCAGCGCCGCCACATTGGACTGCCGGAGGCGGTTCAATTCGCCCACGGCGGTCAGCTGCCGCTCCTTGAGCTGGAGCAGCGTGCGCAGGGAATCGAAGATCTGCCCCCGCATGGCCTCGCTCTTTCGGCGGGCCTGCTGGATCAGCGCGTCGAGCTGGGCCCGGCGCTCTCCCAGCTCCTCGGCGGTGCGGGAGTTGATGATGGAGGAGACCAGCAGGCGCAGGGGCATGAGCTGTGTGATGATCACGTTCTGGTTGTCGATGTTCGATCCGATGTCCCTGGTGGTGACCCGCATGTCGGACTGGATCTGCTGGAGGGAGACGATGCCCACCGTGGCCGAAATCCCGGTGATGGCGGCGCACAGCAGAAATCCTCCCAGGAGGCGCCACTGTAACGTAAGCTTTCGCAGGGATCCCATGTACCGCTCCTGGATGGTCTTGCCGCCCGTGGGTGGCGGGCCGCCTTCGGTCCCGCGGATCTCCGTGGATGGGGGGGATCCGGCCGATCTCCGTTCCGGGGGGGCCGGGGGGGTTATCTCTGAAATTGCCATAGGGTCTCGCTGTCCGCTCGATTGTCGGATTGAAAGATAGGGGGCCGGCCCGCCAGGAGGTCGAGGAGTTCCTCCCGGGAGACGTAGGGGGACTGGGCCCGCTCGATCCCCCGGCCCCGGTCGCAGAGCAGGTCTCCGCTTCCCAACAGCCGCTCTCCACCCCCCTGGTCGAGCACGATCTGGGAGTTGTTCGAGGAGGTGACCTTCATGCAGACCTTCAGCGGAAGGTTCGATTTGATCAGCCCGGTGACGATATGGCGGTCCGGCCGCTGGGTGCTCAGAATCAGGTGGACCCCCGCGGCCCGGCCCTTGGCCGCCAGCCGGGCCACCAGGGCTTCGAAGACCCGTTTTTCCTCCCGGCCGGCGAGGATCAGATCCGCGAACTCGTCGAAGACGATCACCACATAGGGCAGGTTCCGCCGGCCGTCGGCGAACCGCTGGCCCAGGCTTTCATACCCCTCCCGGGAGAGTTGCTCGTACCGGTCGTCCATTTCCGCCGCCGCCGCCTCCAGGCGGGGGATCGCGGCGGCCGCGTCGGTGAGGACGGGGCCGGCGAGGCTCGGGGCGTCCGCGAAGGGGCCGAAGGTCAAAAACTTGGGATCGATCAGGGTGAGGCGGATCCCCTCCGGCGGGTTCCGGAGGATCAGGGCGGCCACCAGGCTCTTCAAAAACTCGCTCTTTCCGCTTCCGGAGGCCCCGGCCACCAGTGCGTGACAGGTGGCGGCCTCCCCCAGATCGGCCATGATCACCCGGTTGTCCACCCCCACCCCCACCGGGAACGCCACCGGACTGGGATGCTCGGCCGCCGCCGAACCGCGGACCACGTCGCGCCACCGGACGCGGTCGGGCCGGTCCCGGGGGATGTCGATGTGGACGCACCCCTGGGCCGGCCCCACCAGGGGCGGCTCCGGGAGTTCCAGGGCCACCTGGAGATCCTCGGCCCGGTTGGACAGGGAGACCACCTTGACCCCCGGCGACGGCCGGACCCTGTACCGGACCAGCTGGGGGGCTTCGGTCCGGTCGATCACCGCCACCGTCAGCTTGAAGGCGGCGTAGGCCGCCTCGATCCGCCGGGAGAGGTCCGTCGGGCCGGGGAGGCCGGACGGGGCCGCCGCCGCCGGCGCCGGGACCGGGGGGGCGTCCCTCCCCTTTTCCGTGAGCAGGAGGGGGATCACCGGGGCCACCAGGGCCTCGAAGATGGCGTCGAGATCGGCCCGGGAGGCGACGACGTCGAACAGCTCCGGCTCATAGTACTCCAGCACGCCCCGGGTCTCCAGGTCCGGCCTCTCCCGGGCCAGCAGCCGGGCGTAGACGGCCAGCTGGAGCAGGTCATGCTTCATGTCGGCCCCCCGGGAGAGCTTGTACTCCACAATCTCCGCGCCGCCCTCCGGGTGGACGCGCAGGGCGTCGGGCCGGCCCGAGACGAAGAGGGTCCCCGCCGGGGTCGAAAAGGGGATGTCGCGCAGATCGAACTCCGCCGCGAGGAACAGGTCCCGCCAGCGGCGAAAGCCCGGGGTCCGCTTCCGGAGATCCGCGAGCCGGCCGCAAAAGGCGCGCAGGGCCTGGCTCAAATGGTAGGCCGACTCGATCTTCCGGTACCGGAGCAGCGCGTTGATCTCCTCCACGGCGAAGCCTTCGTACATGGCGCGCCACAGCTCCGCCGGAGAGGCCGACGGGGGCCGGCGGGGTCCGTCGGCGCCGGTGAGCCGGGCCACGAACCGGTCGGTGATCCGGTGGAACCGGTCCCCCTGGACCGGCACGTCCCCGGCGGGGCCGAAGGAGCGGGTGGAAGGGTTCCCGCCCCCGATCCACCGCCGCCGCCACTCCGGATCGAGGCAGGCCCACTTGAGCTGGCTGACGGTTATGGAGCGGACTGCCATTGCAACACCGTCATGGCCGGGCCGGCGTAGACCCGGATTTCGGGGATCCGCCCCCGGGCCCGGTGGACCTGGTCCTGGGTGGCCTCCATGGAGAGCCGCCCCATCAGATCGTCGACGCTGAGAAACTTCTCCTTGCGAACGATCTCCCGGACCTCCGCCACCAGGGCCTGGGAGACCCGGCCGTCCCTTTCCGGGTCATCGGATTCCGCCTCCGGTTCCGCCGCCTTGCCCGGCTTCCGGGGCCGGGACGGCCGGCGCACCCGTTTCCAGAAGGGCTTGAGCCGCTCCCGGACGAAGGCGAGCACCGCTTCCGGGGTGAAGGGGATGTTGCCGGCCAGGGCGTCGGTGTAGAGGTCGTGGGCCGCGTAGAGTTGGATCATCTCCTTCTTGGTGAGGTGGAGGACGTCGAGATGGACCCCCCGGGCCGCCGTGAGGACATGGGCGATGGCCCAGTTCTTCCTGGGGACCGGCTGGAGATCGGCCGTCCGCAGGACCACGGCCCGGGCCCCCTTTTCGGCCGTGGACAGCCGCTTTGCCTCCCGTTCGATGGCCTGCCACCGCTTCCAGTGGGAGCCCCCCTCGAACCCGATGAAGATCGTGACCCCTTCCGTCGTCCACCGGAGGGGGAAATACCCCTTGGGGCTCCGGTACCGTTCCACCGTAATGCCGGGATCGAGCAGGGCCGCCTCGTGGACCAGCCAATGGAGGATGTTGGGGTCGAAGACCAGTCGCCGGGGCTGGGAGGCGATCTCGGCCACGGCTTTCTTGAAGCACGCCTCCAGGGTGGTCTCGACGGGCGCCTCCCCCGAGAGATTCCGCCACCGGGCGGCGCACTGCTGGAGGAAATCCCGGACCCCCAGCTCCTCCGATTCCGCGAAGAGGTCCGAAAGCCAGGCGCCGTCCCCCAGAAAGCCCTTCCACTCCGCCTCGGGGAGCCCCTCGAACCGCTGGCGGATCAAGCGTTCCGCCTGTCCGCGGGTGATGCCGGTCAGTTCCAGGGAGGGGCTCAGGCGGTTGAGGTGGGCCTCCTCCCAGAAGGGTCGAAGCCTTCCGGTCCAGGCGTGCTGGTTGGCGGTGAGGACGGTCATCTGGTTTGAGCAGGCATCGGTGAGCACCTCGATCACCACCCCCAGGGCCCGGGCCAGGGACTCCTCCTTGCCGTAGTTTTCGCTCTGGTCGAAGCAGAAGACAAAGGGTCGGAAGAATCCGGCCAGAAGACAGAGGTCGGTGATCCGGTTCCGGCACAGCTCGTTGGTCTCGCCCGAGGGGAGGTCCGGGGACGGGATGTCCCGGCGCCGGATCCCGATTGCGGCGGCCTCCTCCGGTTCGACGCTCGCCCCGCCGATCCAGTCGAGGCACGTCTCCCGGGCCGATTCGTCCCCGGGCCGGTAAGCGTAGCGGAAAAGGACCCCGAGCCAGGATCGGGGGGAGGCGTTGAGCTGGATCCCGTGGCGCCGGAGTTCTCCGGTGAAGTACCTGACCAGCCCGTCGAAATGCTTGGCCACCCACGCCACCCGCCGGGGGGCCTTTCTGAAATCGGCCACGGCGTGGTTCCGGATCTCCCGGAGGCGCCGGTAGGACCGGCCGTCCCGTTCCAGGGCCGAGGCGATGATGTGGACCAGAATGCCGTGGGCGAAGGCCTCCAGTTGGGTGGGCTCCCCGGCCCCGCAGTACTCCACGTCCATCCGGTCGGGGAAATCGAGTTCCTGGACGGTTTTGAGGAGAATCGACTTCCAGCAGGTGGCCGCGTCCTCGAAGGGGCGGAGGTAGACCAGGGTCCCCCGCTGGCTCAGCCGCCGGAAGAGGCGTCCGATCAGGTGGGATTTGCCGTATCCCGGCTGGGGGGAGACGACGAACCGGGTGTGGGACAGCGCGGCCCGGCGGGGGGGCGAAGGGGTCTCCAGATCCTCGAAGCTCCGGATCAGGGCCTCCAGGGGGGCCTCGTTGAGGCCCGCCACCGCGCGGCGGACCCGCCGGGGCTCGGAAACGATGTCGCTCTCAAAGGGGTTGATCCGCATCCCTGGTCCTCGTCCCGCCGGTCACCGGTCCTTGAACCGGACCAGCAGGTGGGGCTTTCCCCGCAGCATCACCGCCCCGGCCCGGACCTCCTCGGAGGCGAGGGACCAGTCCCCCATGCTGAGCACCGCCCGGCCCTGCCGGCTCTGCTCCAGCAGAAACGCCTTCAGCCCTTCCAGGGGGACATCCAGCTCCCGGGCCAGGCTCGAGATCTCCACATTGGAAAATCCGGACCGGACCCGGACCCGGCCGTAGGCCGCCGCAACCGCCTCCGGATCGATGGCCGGCGCCGTCTCGGCACCGGCGGCGGCCTCCTCCCCGCCGACGGCGTGACTCGTTTCGAGCCGGGACCGGACGGGACCCGCGTGGGTGTAGACGTCGAAGCCGCCGTACCGGAGCTTCAGGACCCGGCCTTCCGCCGTCAGCCGTTCCAGCCCTTTGTCGAGCGCTTTTTTCACCTGGGCCGGAAGCCCCTTGGGCCTTTCCTTGAGCCGGGTCCGGCTGAACAGGCGCAGGGGAACCTTGAGCAGGACCTGGTCCAGGGCCTCCGCCGCCAGGGCCACGGGGCGGTTGAAGGTCTTGTGTACGTAAACGGTTTTGCTCCGGCTGCCGAGGTTCACCGCGGTCCCCTCCGCCTCCAGGGCCTTGAGGGCCTCGGCCGCCCTCCCCTTCCCCTTGACGCCCAGGGCCGACTTGCTCAGCCCCCGGGTGCCGGCGGCCTCCAATTTTCCGACGATGCGATCCTTCAGGGGGGTCAACTGGTCTTGGGTCATCCTCGCTGCCTTTGGGTTCGAATTTTTCGGCCTATGGACCCCCTATACCATCGTTTGCCCGCCGTGAAAAGGGCCGGCCGCAAAAAGAGGGTCCGGGAGCGGGGCCGGGGATATCCCGGAAAGGCGCGGGACGCGGCGGAAGGAAGCCGCCCGCCTTTACGGCGGGCGGCGTTCTGTTTCGGCCCTTCCGCAAAGGAGAACCGCCATCAGGATCGGCGGGAGGACGAGAAGGAGCCGCCGAACCGGCCGGCCGGAATGTTCGGCGGCGCCGATGAAACAGTCGCTGCTCTCCCCGCCCCCGGAGATGACCACGGGGCGCGTCCCGGTCTCCGGCGCTTCGGGGATCTCCCCGTACCCCACGACGAAGTCGGAGAGGCCGGCCACTTCCACGGCGAGGGTGGCGTTTTCAGGGTCGAGGACCCGGTTGTCCGTCTTCCGGACCCAGGTATCGCCGGAGCGCTGGTAGACATGGAGGTTTCCGGTCTCCGGCGCCGCCGCCGGGTCGTACCTCAGCTGGACGGTGAGGGGTCCTTTGAAGGCGGGCGGATCTCCGGTCTCCGGATCCGTGGCCGTGATGGTATACCGGTCCCCCGCCGGGGAGATCCCGGCCGGGAGGCCGGGGGCGCTTCCGTCGGACGAGGCCCTCTCGATGGCGACCACGGCGTTGCGGCCTCCCTCGGTCTCGAAGGTGCCCGCGGGGATGTGGACCCGGGTGGGGTCGCCGCCGCCCAGGGCGAACTGCTCGTCGATATAGGGGATCACCACGTCGCTGTTGAGCCCCCGGGCCCCGGCGTCGAAGGTGAAGTCGACCACCTTGGACTGGGCCTCGGTTCCGTAATGGACCGCCAGGACGAGTTCCACGGTCCCGGCGCCCGTGCCGTCGTAGATGGCGGTAATCCGCCGGCGGTCCGCCGAGAGGGCGACCTCCGAGAGGCTTCCCCCTCCGGATCTCAGAAACAGCCGCGCCCCGTCCGCGTCGCCGGCGGGCTCGGTCTCGGCCACGGATACCGCTTCATCGGAAAGGTAGTCGGTGGTGAAGATCGCCAGGCGGAACCGGTCGGGGGTCTCCGGATCCCGGAGGGCGCGGAGGATCAGGATCGGCTCCGGGTCCCGGGCGATGGCGACGTCCAGGGGAACATCGGCGTAGCCGGGCGTGAAGGGCTCCCCCGCCGCGAAGACCGCCGGGGTGTCGTCGATGCCCGCGTCGCTGAAAAAGATGAGCTGGTAGGTATCGCTTCCGGCGAGCCCCGCCACCTCGTAGGCGGAGTAGGTGTCGTCCGCCTCCTTGGCCAGCCGGCCGAAGACCACCGACCGGTCGGCGAGGTTGAGGCACAGGACGCCGCTGATATCGCTGGTGGACGGCTCCCCCCCGCCGTCGAGGGAGAGGGTTCCCGAGATCCGGAAGAAGTCGTTGTCCCAGGAGGCGTTGATCACCTTGTGCTCCCCCTCCGCGAAGACCACGTTGTCGATGACCGCCCTGGGCAGCCCGTAGTTCATGAAGGCGACCCGGTAGGTCCCCGGCTGGATGTTTTCGATGCGGTAAGTGGCGGTCCGGGCCCCCTTGGGCCGGGGCCGGGTGATCCCCTCGATCCCCTCCAGCATGTCCCGGTAGACCACACCCTTTCTCTGGAGCAGGATGTAGGCGCCGGGGAAGCTCTCCCCCACATCGGCGAGGAACGGGAGCATGAACCGGGCGCCGCCGGGGATGGTGATCCGCCCCTCCAGGCTGGCGGTGGGCCGGCGCAGGGTGATGTCGGCCCCCGCGGTCCGGCCGGTCTCCGGGTCGATGGTCGCGGGATCGATGTTGTACCGCCGCTCCTCCCCCCATTCCACCTGTTTGCCCCAGTCCTCGAAGAGCCAGGGCCGGGGGGCGGCCATCAGATCGTAGCCCTCCACCTCCGGATCGATGCCGAACAGGACGTAGTTTCCGGTCCGGTCGGAGACGGCGGTGGTCTCGGCGACGCCGTCGTGCTCGTCGGAGGGCGCCGCGGCCACCGTCACCCCGGCCACGGGGTCGCCGTCGGTGTCGGTGAGGCGGCCGGCGAGGGTGATCCCCTCGGTGAGGTCGAGGGTCCCCACGTCGATCTCGCCGGTGGCGCCGGCGGGGACCTCGATTCCGGCGATCACCCGGCCCACGTAGTTCTTGCCCCCTCTCTCCCTGCGGCCGTGATCCGACTCCACCACGATGATGTACTCGAGCCCGCTCTCCACCGCCGTCAGGTGGAATTGTCCGGGGGTGCCGTTCTCCCGGCCGTCGTCGGCGCCCGGTCCGCCGCCCTGGAGATCGGAGCCGTCCTCGATGTAGCTCCGGGACCAGCTTTCGGCGGAGGTCTCCCGGTAGCTCCCCTCCACGAAGGGGACCGACTCGCAGATGACCCGGACCCCGTCTTCTGCGGTCACCGCCTCGCCGGTCTCGGCGTCCACCAGCCGGCCCACCAGATCGACCCCGGCCGACACGGCCAGATCGGCGGCGGCATCCGCCCCGGCCACGGTCACCCGGACGCTTTCGGCCACGTAGAGGTCGGTCCAGAAATAGGCCTGGTAGTCGCCGTCCGCCACATGGGTAAAGGAGAAGTCGACCGTGTCGGTGCCGTTGAAGTCCCGCTTCAACAGGATCCGCTGGTGGCCGGGCAGAATCTCCTCCGGGGTCTGGAGGGAGAGGTGGCCCACCCAGGACCAGAGGTCGTTCTCCCCATCGGAAATCGTCTGGCTCTCGGGGAGGGTGATGGTTCCGGAGACGGTGTGGCCGTTGGACAGGAGGAAGTCCTCATCCGCGGGGGAGTCCTCGTGGATGACCACCAAACGGGGATCGACCGTCCAGTGGCGGGTCGCGGTCCCGCCGAAGAGATCGAAGAGGTCCGCGAAATCCCCGTAGTCCACCGGCGTCTTGTCGAGGATCCGCTGGGAGGCCAGGGGCGGCACAATGAGGTATGCCCCCTGGGAGAGCCCGTCGATGCGGTATCCGGCGGTGCCGTCGCCGTTGTCGACGATGCGCCCGAGGAGCGCGTCCCCGGCGTCGATCCCCGCCTGAAACACGGTATCCATGGGGATGGCCCGGACGAACTCTCCGGCCAGGTCGTCGGCGATGGTGATCGATTCATCCGCATCCCGGACGGCGTTGGGCGGCCCGCCCCCCCCGTCCCCCACATCCTCCCACGGCGGGTCGGCCGGATCGAGGCGGATCCTCCCCGAGACGGAATAGCCGGGCTGAAGCTCGATGTCGACCCGGCTGGGCCGCTGGGCATCGTTGACCACCTGAACCCGTTGGGTGATGATCCCCACCGCCGGATCGGGGAACCGGGAATCGGGATCATCGGCGCCGGACGGGACGGTGAACATGCCGGCCCTGACCACGTAGTCGTCGGTGCCGAGGCCGGTGATCCGGTACGCGCCGGTCTCGGGATCGATGCCGCCGTTTTTGACCGTGGCCCGGACGGGATCGTTCCAGTCCCAGGGCCTCCGGGCCTCCACCACCACCCGGGCGGGATCGACCGCCACGCCCGCGGCGGTGATCATCCCCTGGATGATCCCCTCGAAGGGCTTGAGGAAAAGGTCCCTTTCGGCCGCCCCGGAGAGGTTGACCAGTACGGGCGCGTCGCCGGCGGCGTCCACCAGCTCGTACCCGTCGGCGAGCCAGGCATCCATCTCGTACCGGCCGTCATCGAGTCCGCCGATGACATAGGGGGCCCCCTGGTCGAGGCCCCGGGGCACCCGGACCTCGGTGCCGGCGGTCTCTCCGGAACCGGGGGACCAGACATCCACCCAGACCAAAAGATCCCCCCCCTCGGGGAACGCCTCGTCGATGAGCCCGGTGGTCTCCCCGAGGATGGTGAGGGTGCCGGAGATGGTGCCCCCCCGCTCAAGGGCGATTTCCCCCACATCCCGGTCCTCCCCCTGGGCCACGGCCACGTCCGTGATCCGCCGGCGCTTGAACCCGGAGACCTCGATCCCCACATGGTAGGTGCCGGCCGGTATCCCCTCGATCCGAAAGACGCCCGTGTCCATGGGCGTCGGCGTCTCGGACCAGGTTTCGTCGTTCCAGGTTTCTTCGGCGGCCTCGCAGCTCTCCCGGTCCGGGTATTGAGGGTCCCGGCACCGGCCGGGGGTATAGTACGGATCGATCTCCCCCCAGCCCCAGTACCGGTCCCGGGGGTCGTTCACGTTCACCGCGAGGACGTTGATCTCGGTCCACTGGTCCACCGCCACGGGGAGTTTCACGGTGCCCGCCAGGGTGGCGGCCCGGGTGAGGACCAGGGTGCCGGCCTCCCCTCCCTCCGTCGAGATCATCACCAATGCCGACCGGGTGGCATAGGGTCCCACGCCGGCGGAGACACGGTATCGGGCCGCCTCGGCCGGCGGCACGTCGATGGAAAAGTCCTTGGAGGTCTCCCCCGGCGTGAAGAGGACCTCGGCGCTTCCCCATCCGACGCCGTCCTCGTTTACGGCGTCCACGGAGATCATCAGCTCCTCCCGTTCGACCCCCCACTGGTCCACAAAGGGCTGAAATGCGTCGGCCGGCTCGTCGGTGATCCCGTTGGCGTTCCGGTCGAGCTTGAGCACCCCGGTGATGGCCACCGCGTCCCGCATGCGGATGGTTCCCATGTCGGCCCGGCCCTCTCCCGCCGGGATCTCCACGTCCATGCGGATCACCGTCGACTTGCCGGACGCCGACACCTGGACCATGTAGGCCTCCCCGTCCTTCAGACCGGTGACGGCGAAACCACCGTCGGCGCCGGTGGTGCCGGAGCCGAAGGCCGCGGCGGAGAAGGCGTCCACGGAGGCCCCCTCGATGGGCGCCCCTTCGGCGTCGACCACCCGGCCGGTGAGCAGGGCGCTTCGGATCCGTATGACCAGGCTCCGGTGGGCCTCGGCGGGTCCGTAGGTACCGTCGCCGTTCTCGTCCACCCAGACCCCGATGGGGTAGTCGCCGTTGGGGTAGAGCTGGAAAGCGTCGTCCATGGGAAGCCAGATATCGGTGATCAGCATATCCCGGCCCACGACGCCGGTCCGGGTGGAATCCCAGCGGGATTGATACCACTCCCAGTCGAAAGCGTCCTCGGGGAACCCGACCACCGACTCGGTGGCCGGATCCCAGGACAAGGGGAGGGTCCGTCCCCGGAGCTGGGCCTCGGGGTAGTCCTCGGGGATGGTGATCTCCCAGGAGAGGGGATCGTCGGACGGATCATCGGGGGTTCCGTTGTCGGGCCGGTTCCAGGGGTGCTCGGGGCTGTTCGGATCGAAGGGGTCGAGGCGGCCGTCGCCGTCGGAATCGGTCACCAGCCGGATCTCCCGGAAAACCTCCCCGCCGGGGCCGCCCGTCCACATGGCCCCGATCTGGAGATAGGTGGCCCCCGGCCCCAGCACCAGGGCCGGCTCGGGAGGTTCGGCCGTGGAGAAGAGGGTCCCGAAGGTCCCGGGGGTCACGGCCCCCGGATCGATCTCCATGTCCCCGCCGGCGACCCCCAGAAGCACGTCGTCGACCCCGGCGTGGGCCCCCGCGCCGAGAAACGCGCCCGCCAGAAAGGCGAGGAGCATATACCCCGTTCGAAAGACCGACCCCCTGCCACCGATGCGTAAACCTCTGCTCATTGCTTTGTCATCCTGCTTCCGATGTCCACTGAAAAGGGAGAAAGTGCCTCATCCCGCGCCCTTGCGGCCCGAACCCTGATCTCATGCCGGCGTTTCAGACGATTCCGTCGAACCTGGAACCGTCGGATCCGTTCGACCTGTTGCCGGCGGTCGGCTTCCTCCCTTGCCCGCCGCATCTGGCGGACGGTGGGCCGGTAATCGGGACGCCCGTGGCCCCGCCTGGGATCGAGCACCGGGGTCCCTAGAGGCCCGCGGGTGAACCGGATCCCCTTTTTCAGGAGATCCTTCCCCTTGATGGTCCGGCCGGTGTCGCCGGTCAGGGCGGCCGCCGGCCCCGCCCTTTCCCCCTCCGGATTCCCCCCTCCGGTCGGCTTTCCGGAATAGACCCAAAAATCGATTCCGCCGGGGTCGCCCTCCGTAAAGAGCCACACTTCCCGGATCCGGCTCTCCGCCTTGGAGGGCCCCGCGTAGGAGAAGGCGTGGCTGTACCGGGACGCCAGGCGCCGGAGGGCCGATTCCGGATCTTTTTCGAAGCGGACGGCCGCATCCACCGGACGGTCCCGGAGCCGCTCATCCAGATAGACCTCGAATCCGCCCTCCGCCGACAGCCGCTCCAGGAATCCGCCGAGGGTCGCCGGCTCCGGGCGCCCCGCGCCGTCCCGATCCGGAACTTGCACGGAGCCCGCCCAGGCCGTGGACCCCGCGAAAACGGCGGCGACCAGAACCAGGCGCCGCATCAGGTACAAGGATCTCCCCTTCCCCATCCCGAACCCCCCTTCCCCATCATCCATCACCCATAACCCATCACCCATAACCTACTAACCTATCCCCTAATACTCCCCGGCCGTGCCCACGGCGGCGCCGCTGAAGGTCCCGGCCCCGGCGTCGAACCGACCGGCCGCGCCCCCCTCGAACGAAACGGCCCTCTCCGGGGACAGGTTTCCGGACCCGTTCTCCACCAGCCCGGTCCAGCAGCCGTCGTTCCAGGAGCGCACCGAGAACTCGGCCCGGAGGCCGCCGCCGGAGAGCACCACCGGTTCGGCCGGAACCGCCGTGAAGGAGCCGGACACCCCGGCCGTGGCCCACAGGGCCGGCGGTCCGCCGGCGGCATATCCCAGAAAAACCACGTCTTCAAGGGCCACATCGAGGCCGCCGCCGGCCCCCGTCAGGGTTGCCCGTCCCACTTCGAAGGCGGGGATATCCAGGGACCGGAGCCCTCCGCCCCCCTCGCCGAGCATCTCGAAAAAGCGATCCGTGGTCATGGTGACCCACCGCCCCGTCCCCTGCCAGCTCTCCGATCCGGGATCATAGGCGCCGGTGAGGTCCCCGCCCCCCATGCCGGTGACGCAGGACCGCCAGTCCACCCAGGCGGAGGCGACGTCCGCCTCCACGGTGCCCTCCGTCCATCGCCTTCCGGTAAAATGGTCGAACCGGCCGGTGGTCCCCTCCAGATAGGCCAGGTCGAGGCCCCAGGAATCGAAGGTGGCGCCGTCGATCCCCTGATAGGTGCCGGAGACGAAGGCGTTGGTGATCCGCCAGTCCCCATCGGTGAGTCGGGTCTCCTCCCGGACCATGGGGCTGACGAAGATGGATCCCCCGCGCTCGGAACCATCGAGGAAGTAACCCGAGGTATTGCCCACGTAAAGCTCCCAGGTCTCCGTGAGGTAATTGGAGAGATCGTCCCGGGAGACGCCGGGGAGCCGGCCCATGGGGATGAATTCCCCGGTCTCCGGGATCCGGATCCCCACGGCGCCGGCGGCGTCCGTCTCCAGGCCGTAGAAGTAGCCGTCGTCGGCTTCGAAGGCGCCGATGTCGATGTAGGCCGTCTCCAGAAGATCCTCTTTCATCTCCAGCCGGTCCCCGGCGCCGAGAAAGCCGAAGGCGGGGCCCATCCCCCGGCCGGGGGAACCGGCCCGCCGTCCGCCCTCCGGTGGGCCGGCGGTCCCCCCGGCCCCTTCCCCCTCGGGTCCCTCCCCGGGACCGGTCCCGGA
The DNA here is from genome assembly GCA_964431545.1 of uncultured Desulfobacteraceae bacterium. Lineage (GTDB taxonomy): Bacteria > Desulfobacterota > Desulfobacteria > Desulfobacterales > JAABSP01 > CAYSLC01. The sequence continues at coordinate 19,994 of CAYSLC010000069.1, forward strand.
ACCCGTCGTTTCGCCGCCCGCGTCGGCGGCGGGGCCGGAGACGGCGGTCTCCTCCAGGTGCATCCGCAGCTCCAGGGCGGAGACGGGACGAATCATGGGCAGGGCGTCGAACCCCTCGATGATCATCGCCTCCCCGGCCTCGATGAAGACCTCCTCCTCGGGCCGCTGGATGTTGTACCCGTACCCCTCCCCCTCCCGGAAGACGGCGCTGCTCACCCCCCGCTGGTAGGCGGTGAAAAAATCGGTGCCCCGGACCCCGGCGACCATGGTGGGGGTCTTCACCTCGAAGCGCCCCTCGTCCCCCCCTCCGCCGAACCACCGGGCCATCTTCTTCCGGACGATGGACCGGAGTTTGCCCCGGAACAGGGTGAGGCGCCCCTCGGAGCGGTCCCCGTCGACGGCGTAGCGCTCCACCGCCACCCGGGAGCCGGGGGCGATCCGTACGATGGACCCGTCGATGAAGGTGATCTCCGCCTTGGCGTCGCTCTTGGTGCGGATGATGTCCCGTCGCTCCACCAGGTCCCCCGGGGCCGCTTCCCGGGCCGAATCCCCGGGCGAGGTGATGTCCACCCGCCCCACCACCGCGGTCAGCTCCCCCACCGGAGCGGCCGTGGCCGGTCCCGCCGCGGACAAAACCATTGCCGCCATTGCCAGGACGATCGTCGGTATCTTCATGGTGTCGTTATCCTTTTGGATCGATTCCCGATGGCTCTCTTCCGGCTCAGTAGCGAAGCTCCACCCCCAGGGAAGTCAGATTCCGGGTGTAATCGTAGATGGCCAGATTGGAGTTGCTCCGGGTCCGGGTGTGGTGAAGGAGAAGGCTCAGGTGCCGGTGGATGTCCCAGGTGACCCCCCCGGAGACGGCATTGGTATTGTCCTCCCGCGCCTTTCCGAAGATGGAGTGGACGTTGTCATATTCCTGGAGGAACGCCTCCACGCCCAGGCGGAGTGTCAGGTCGTCGGTGACGGCGTACTGGGAGGAGAGGAGGAACCGGTGCCCGGTGTTCTCCCAGTTGGCGCCGTCGGTCTCCTCCAGGACGTACTGGTAGCCGAGATTGAAAAAGAGCCCGTCCGCCGCCCTCCAGATCCAGCTCAGGGAGCCGGAGCCCCCTTCCGCGTCCCGATCCTCCTCGGAAAGAGCGGGGGGATCGAAGAAGTTCTTCCCCTCGTAGGCGGCCTGGAGTTCCAGAAAGTGGTCATCCGCGGGAATCCAGCGGATCACCGGCCCCAGGGAGAGCTGATCCATGTAGGCGGCGTAGTCGGGGTTCCGCCGCAGGTAGTGGGTGTACCGCCCCTTGAGGCCCGCGGACCAGCCGTCCAGCGCCAGACCCGGCAGGAGGGTGACGGTGTTGCCGATGATGTCGTGGCTGTCGCCCACGTGCTGGTGGAGGTTGGCCAGGGCCGCGTACCGGCCGTGGAAGGTAAACCGCCCCTCGATCTCGGGCGCGTACTCCAAAGAGAGGATATCGGTGGTGGTGAACCCCTCTTCGTCGGTGATGCCGGTGGCCGCCGCGTCGTCGGTGGGCTTCAGGACCATGTTGGTGTCGTATTGCCCCAGAAGGGAGAGGGTGATCCGCAGGGGGCGCTCCGCAAAGAGACGGTCGTCGACCATCTCGGCGTACCGGCGGGCAAAGGCGGCCAAATCCGAGTCGGGGGCCCGGTCCACCACCCGGGCGAAGGCGGTCCTGGCCGCCTCCATCTCCCCGGCCCGGAGGCGGCAGAGGGCGATCTGGTAGTCGCAGGACTGGGCCAGCTCGGGGTCGATGGCCTTGGCCCGGGCGAACGCCTCGGCCGCGGCGGCGTACCGCCCTTGTTTCTTGAGGAGCCGGCCCTCCAGCAAGGCGACCCTGGCGGGGAAGAGGCCCGCTGTCTCGGCCGCCTCGATCCACCTTTCCGCCTCTGTTTGGGCCTCCGGGGAGGAGAGGATGAGCAACAGGTCGATGAGTTCCACCATCGCCTCTCGGATCTTCGGGGTCAGGGTGACGGCGTCCCGGAGGTGGGGAAGCGCCTCGGGAAACCTGGCGGCACCCTTGTAGGCCATCCCAAGAAAAAAAGCGGCCAGGGAGGAGTCGGGCTCCCGCTGGCGGGCCTTCTCCAGCAGCGGAATGGCCTCTTCGTAATTCTCCGCCCGGACCTGATCGATCCCCTCCCGGGTCACCCCGGATTGGGCCATGGCCGCCTGGGCGCACAACAGCAGCGCCGCCACCAGGCCCCCCCACCGGCATCGGCGCCGGAAAAATCGCTCCATGTCGAATCCCCTCGCCTGGGCGGGCGATCTCCGCCGTCACCATCCATTCTCTCTCCGGCGGTGCCTCCCCCCCGTTTCCGTTGCCGGGAATCTATACAGATTGGAGGGCGCTTTTCAAGGGATTTTTCCCTACTCTTCCCCCCGCAGGACGCTCCCGGTGGTGTCGATGAACAGGTACTCGGTGTCGTCATCGGCCAAAAAGAAGATGGGCGAATCGGTCCATTTGGTCAGATCCCCCTCGTCGTAGACCCGCAGATAGTAGACACCGGAGTCCACATCGTTGAACTCGTCGCAGTCGACGAGTTCCTCCAGATCGAAGGTGGCGATGGGCTGGTCGGTCTCCCGGCGCAGTTCCACGATGTATTCCGCGTCGTCGTGGTTGCAGACGCTGATCCGCCCCTCCCCGCTGACGCCGCCGCCGAGCACGCCGATGTCGCCGCCGGCCGCGATGAAGACGACCGTCCGGACATCCGGGTTTTCCGGAATCAGAAAATCGGAGGACCGGCCGATGAATCCGACCCCTTGCCGGTACACATCCACGTAATAGGTGCCCACCACGATGTCTCCCAGCACCTGGCAATTGGAATCCCCGGGGACCGGCGCCCCCAGGGTGGCGCCCCGGACGATCTCGCCGTCCCGGGCCCGCCGAAGCTCCACATCGTAGACGGCCGGGTTGTAGTTACACACCCCCAACTCCCCTTCTTCCGGATTGTCCTTCCCGTCTTCACTGCACCCGACGGCCGCCAGGCTGAACAGCAGCAGTCCGATCCAGAGCATTGACATCCATTTTCCGAGCCCATCCTTTTT
>CAYSLC010000070.1:0-23030 GCA_964431545.1 uncultured Desulfobacteraceae bacterium
GCTCGAACCCGCCCACCACCAGTCGCTTCAGGTAAAGTTCCGGTGCGATGCGGAGGTAGAGATCGATGTCGAGGGCGTTGTGGTGGGTTTTAAACGGCGCCGCCTCCGCTCCCCCGGGGATGGGCTGCATCATGGGGGTCTCCACCTCCAGGAAATCCCGCTCCAGCAGGAACGCCCGGACCGCCTGGATGACCCGGCTCCGCCGGACGAAGATCTCCCGCGCCTCCGGGTTCACGATGAGATCCACATACCGCTGGCGGTACCGCTTCTCGGGATCCTTGAGACCGTGGAACTTCTCGGGGAGCGGACGGGTGGCCTTGGCGACGAGGGCAAGCCGTCTGGTCAGAAGGGTCCACTCCCCCGTCTTGGTCTGAAAGACCGGACCCTCCAGGCCGATGAAGTCGCCGATATCCATCTGCCGGAAGAGGCCGTACGCCTCCTCCCCCACCCCATCCTTCCGGATGTAGGCCTGAAGGCCCCCGGTCCGGTCCCGGAACCGGATGAAAGTGGTCTTTCCGAACCGGTTGACCGCCATGATCCGTCCGGCCACGGCAAAGACCGCTCCGTTCTCCCCCAGGCTTCCGGGATCCGAATCGACGGCCCCTTTGATCTCCGCCACCGTGTGCGTCACACCGAAGTCGTTGGGAAACAGACGGACGCCGCTTTTTTTCAGTTCCGCCGACTTCTGTTTCCGCTTCGCGATCAGATCGCTGGTTTTATCCTTTTCCATGTCCACTTTCCATGTCCGAACGTCTCCCCCGAACCCGCCCCGTCGGCGGCGGTCAAGCACACGGCACTTCCCGCCCGGCCGTCGACCGGGAAAAATCAAGCCCCGAACTATAGGGGATTTACCCAGGGGTGTCAAGGCGCTCCGGCGGGGCGGCCCGTTTTACCTTGAGGGTGAACTGGGTGCCCCGTCCGGGTTGGGTCTCCACATCGAGCCGCCCGTCGTAGGATTCGAGGATCCGGTGGACGATGGACAGCCCGAGACCCGTTCCGTTGGGCTTGGTGGTAAAAAAGGGATTGAAGATCATCTTTACGGTTTCCGGGGACATGCCGATCCCGTCGTCCCGGACGGTGAGGTGTACGTGATCGGATCTTTCCGGATATCCACGGATCTCGACACACCCCTTTTCGCCGACGGCCTGTACCGCGTTGAGCAGGAGATTCCACAGAATCTGCCGGAGATGGTCGGGATCCATCTCCACCCACAGTTCCGGTTCGATCTCCTTTACATAGGTCACGGCGCCGCCCTTGGCGTTGTCCCTGGAGAAGAGGGCGACGGTATCCCCCACCACCTGTCCCATTTCGATGATCCGACGCTGTCCCCGGGGGGGCTTGGCGAAGAGGAGGAAATCACTCACCAGGATGTTGAGCCGGTCCGCTTCCCGCAGAATGATGGTCATCAGCTTCTCGTCCGAGGGTTCCGGCTGGAGGTTCTCCTTGAGCAGTTGGATCGATCCCCGGAGGGAGGCCAGGGGGTTCTTGAGTTCATGGGCCAGGCCGGCGGCCATCTCTCCGATGGCCGCCATTCGCTCCACCCGCTTGACGTGGGCCTCCATGAGTTCCAGGTCGATTTTGGTCCGGCGGGTCTGCTCGGCCAGGAGCCCGCTCAGGAAGGCCACCGCAAAACAGGCCATCATGGTGACCACGATCCGGTAGAGGATGTGGGGAAAGGCATACCCGGCGATCCCCACGGCGACCTCGGGGCCGAAGGGCTGGATCCACCCGTAATACTCCAGGTCCACGAGCACGCCGTACTGAATGCTGCAAACCGCCGCCATCACCATCGATCCCGGCCGAAAGAGGATCATCGAGGCGTAGATGATCACCACCAGATAAAGGAAGGTGAAAAGGCTTGCGAATCCGCCGGTGAGAAAGACGATGAAGGTGACGGCGACCGTGTCCATGGCGATCTGGATATAGCCGAAGAGCCTCGGCCGCCGGATGCGATAAAAGACAAGGGAGTATACGAAGGAAAGCAGGAATATGGCCGCAATCAGGCCGTAAAGGACCAGAAAGGGGGCGGAACCCGAGGAGGTGGTCCTCCCCAGTTGCAGAATGACCGTGGAGCCCAACAGCAGGGAGGAGAAAAAGACCCGGAAGAAAATGAGCCACTTGAGCTTATGGCGCAGTTCGCTGTCGGGCGACCAGGATTCCGAATTCATGTGGGGTTTGGCGGACGCTCCCGGTGAGACTCCCCGGCGTGTCCCTTGATCACGTTCGTGCCTTCTTAGACCGCGCCGGCCATGCTGAAGATGGGCAGATACATGGCGACCACCAGGGTGCCGATGACCACCCCGAGAAAGACCATCATCATCGGCTCGATCATCTCGGTGAGGTTGTTGACCGCCTCGTCCACCTCGTCGTCGTAGAAGTCGGCGATCTTCCCCAGCATGATGTCGAGGGCTCCGGTGGACTCCCCCACCGAGATCATCTGACAGACCATGGGCGGAAAGACCCCGCTTTCCAACAGCGGCTCGGCCATGGTTCGCCCCTCGGCGATGTCGGCCCGTACCTCGTAGATGGTCCGCTCCACGGTCTTGTTCCCGGCGGTCCGGGCAACGATGTCCAGGGAGTCCAGGATGGCCACGCCGCTCTGGAGCATGGTGCTCATGGTCCGGGTGAACTTGGCCACCGCCACCTTCCGGAGGAGCATCCCGAAGACCGGAAGTTTGAGGGCCAGATCGTCGATGACGGCATTGCCCTTCTCGGTTTTGTAGAACCGTCTGAACGCGTAGATCCCCAGACCCACGCCGGCGGCGAGAAAGAGAAAGTTGTCCCGGGTGAAATTGCTCATGTTGACCACCATCTGGGTCAGGCCGGGAAGCTGCCCTCCCAGGGAGGTGAACATATCCTGAAACACGGGGATGACGAAGACCATGATGACCGTGACCACGGCGATGGCCACGATGATGGTGATGGTGGGATAGACCAGCGCGCTCTTGACCTTGGCCTTGAGCTTGGCCGCCTTCTCCAGATGATCGGACAGCCGACGCAGGATGGTGTCGAGGATACCGCCCGCCTCTCCGGCGGCGATCATGTTGACAAAGAGGGAGTCGAACAGATCCGGGTATTTCTTCAGGGACTCCGCCAGGGTCTGGCCGCTCTCCACCGAGTCCTTGACGTCCAGGAGGATCTTTTTCATCTTGGGGTTTTCCGCCTGGGAGGAGAGGATGTCCAGGCACTGGATGATGGGAAGTCCCGCGTCGATCATGGTGGAGAACTGCCGGCAGAAGATGATGACGTCCTTCTGCTTGATCTTCGGCTGCATAAAGGTGATGTTCTCGAACAGATCCTTCGGTTTCTCCTTGACCTTATAGTCGGTGATCCCTCTTTTTTTGAGCATCGCCTCGGCGGCCTTGATATCGGTGGCCTCCACCTCCCCCTTCTGGGACCGGTTTCGCCGATTGATGCCTTTCCACTGAAAAACGGGCATAAAAGGACCTCCTTGTTTACGGAATACGGGTGCTGCGGTCTTCTCTTCGGTTTAATATTATATGGAAAATAAAGCAACAGTAGATTTGCCGTCCCCGCGGATGCGGCAAGAGGAAAGCCGGGGCGCCGTTTGCCGCGGGCCCACAAGGGGTTCGCGGATCCCCCGCGTTATCGACGGATGATTTCGAGAAGATGCTCGAGCTTGGTCAACCCCTTCAAGGTGCCGACCTTGCCGATGTTGACCAGTCTGGCACCGGCCGGTTCGATGTCGTCGAGGGCGGCCAGCACGATCACATTTCCCCCCGGATCGTCCACGGGGCTCACGTCGATCCGGGAGTTCCCAGCCGTAAGGGTCAGGCGAATACCGCCGTCGCGGAACGGGGCCGGTTCACCGTCCTGGACCTTCCCGTAATCCCAACAGAGGAGCCAGATGGCTCTCAGGCCGTCGATCCGCGCGATCCGCAGGGTCTCCTGGCTGGCGCCGCCGGCTTCATCCCCCGCCGCATCCCCGGAGAGTTCCATGTAGGGAAAGGCGTCGAGCGCCCCCGGCTCCCCGAAGTAGACCAGCCCGTGCTTCCCGCTCCGCTCCTCGTAGATCGCGGCCAGGTCGAAATCGGCGGCCGAGGTCCATCGCAGGGTCGCCAACAGCTGTTCGCGCACCCCGATGGCGGCCTGGGCGTCCTTCTCTTTCAGTTCCATGATCCCTCCTGATGCCAGCCGGGGGGTGAGCCGTCCCCCGAAGGGGCAGGGCATGCCGAGGACGTCATCTCACCCGGAACGCCGGCATGGAAAGAACCCCGGGGTCCGACAGCGAACTCCCTCCACCGGGCAACAGCCGGAGCAGGGGGCCCAGGGTCCGGACGGCCTCCCGGGCCCCGGCCATGGGGTCGATCGGCTCTCCGGTGATCCCCAGCCGCTGTAAAACCGTCTGAAGGAACGGCTTCCGGGGCGGGAACCGTTTCAGCCGGACCGGCCTCCCCGGATCGATCCCGGCCGCCTCCCGCGCCAGACGGATGGCCAGCGGATATCCGCCCAGGGCGTCCACCAGCCCCAGGTCCAGGGCGTCCGCCCCGGTCCAGATCCGCCCCTTGGCGATCTCCTTCACCTCTTCCAACGGAAGGTTCCGCCCTTCGGCCACCTTTGTGGTGAAATCCCCATAGATCCGATCGAGCATCTCCTGAAGGAGCGCCCATTGCCGCGGGGTGTAGTCCTCTATGGCGGTCCACATGGTGGCGGCGGGTGTGTTGTGCATCTCGTCCCAGGTGACCCCCAGCTTCTCCCAGAAGGCCCGGGTCACCATCTTACCGGCGACCACGCCGATGGACCCCGTGATGGTGGCCGGATGGGCCACGATCTTATCCGCGGCCATGGCCACGAAGTAGCCCCCGGATCCGGCCACATTCCCCATGGAGACGATCACCGGCTTGCCGGCCGCCTTGGCGTGGAGGGTCTCCCGCCAGACGGTGTCCGAGGCCACGTAGGAGCCGCCGGGGCTGTCCACCCGGAAGAGGATCGCCTTGACCGCTTCGTCCTCCACCGCCTGCCGGAACGCCTCCCCCACCCGTTGGGAACTCAACAGCACATCCCCGGTGAGCGGGTTGTACTCCGAGGCCCCCCGGTGGACGTTTCCGATCCCGTAGATCAGGGCGATGGTCTCCTCGCCCTCACCGTACCGCCGCTCCCCCCGACGGAGGTATCCGGAAAGATCGAGAGGCTCCGCCGCCTCGCCGATCTCCTCCTGGATCTTCTCGTAGACCTGATCCTGGTAGGCAAGCCCGTCCACCAGCCCAGCCGCCACCGCCGCCTCGCCCGCGAGGATCCCCTCCTCCATATGAGCGCGGACGGTCTCCCCCGGAAGCCCCCGATCCTCGGCGATCTGGTCGACCATGCCGTCGGTCAGGGATTCCAGAATCCGTCCCAGAGCCTCTTCCTGAGCCTCGGTGAACTCGGTTTCGGTAAAGAGGTTCATGGCGGTCTTGTACTCTTTCCGGTGATCCATCCTGGGCTTCACCCCGAGCTTGTCGAGGGTTCCCTTGACAAAAGGGCTTTTCACGAGAAGGCCGGTGAGGCTCACCTCCCCGGATGGCTGCATGTAGATCTCGTCGAAGGCGCAGGCCAGGTAGTAGACCCCGTTGCCGGGACCGAACTCCCCGAAGGTGTCGGTGAAGGCGACCGCTTTCTTTCCCGACCGCCGGAAAGCCGCCACCGCGTCCCGGATCTCCTGGATCCGCGCCAAGCCCATGTATGCAGGCCCGATGCGGGCGACGAAGACCTTGATCCGGTCGTCCTCGGCGGCCATCTCCAGGGCCTCCACCACCTCCATCACCCGGAGCGGGTTTCCATCCACGAATCGGGCGGCCGGATCATCGGGAAGGTACTCCACGAGCCCCTCCGAGAAGTCGTATTCCAGGATGGCCTCCCCGGGAACCTCCCCCCGGCCCTGCCAGACGACGATGAAACTGATGGTCATGGAGATCAGGGAGATCAAGGTCAGGAGCCCGAGGGCCGCAAGCACGTTCTTGATATATTTCACCATCGATCGGTCCTTTCGATCCTGTCCGTTCGATCCCACGCCGAACCTCGGCGGGTCGAGGTCCCCGGGGAAGGCGGGGTCAACCGGTTCCTCCGCGGCGGTCGATGATCCGCTGGACGATTTCGGCCGGATCATGGAAGACCGAGGCTTTGGGCTCTTTGCCCCCGTGCCGGCACGGCCCCTCGGCAAAACGGAGGTCCACGAGTCGTTCGAGGTCCACCAGGGTGCCGACCCCCATTCGTTCCGTCATATAGCGCTGCATCCGGTCCAGCTCGTCGATGGTGGGGAAGAGGTCGTCGGTTTTGATCCCGTGGGGCTCCCGGAGGACGCTCTCCAACATCTCGTGGCTCAGATGGAGGTCCCCCCGGGGATCGAGGAAATCGACGGCCACCTTGGCGGTGGTCCCCGGATAGTTCTGGGCGAAGAGGCCGGCCTGCACCAGTTTTTCCACCAGTTCATGAACGGCGTCCGGATGGCTTTCCAGAACCGAGGCCCGGGCCGCCACCACACAACAGGGATGGTACTCCCACAGCTCCCCGGAGAGGAAAAGAAGCTCCGCGCCCCCTTCGTCGATCGCCTTTTTCCCGATGGGCTGGGCCACCAGGAATCCGCAGGACTCCTCCCCCCGCAGGAGCAGCTCCGGCATCTTCACCGGCGGCACGACCTCGTAGGTCACATCCACGTCTTCAGCGCCGGCGAACCCGGCGTTGAGGTTCAGCTGCCGCAGGAAAAGGTGGGAGAGCATGTGGTGGATGGAGAGCACATGGGGCAGATAGAACACCTTCCCCTTGAACAGGGTGGCCAATCCGTCGCTCGGTCGGGCCCTCCTGGATCGGACGCAGACGCTCCCGTTGCGATGGGCGAAGAGGATGAGACGGATGGGCACCCCCGCGCTGAAGAGGTCCATGGCGATGGGCGCCAGGGTGAAAGCGATATCCACCTCCCCGTTTTCCAGGGCCTTCTGCACGGGGTTCCAGCCGGACATGCACCGGGTGTCGAGTTCGAAGTACTCGGGGGTGATCCGGCCAGAATCGATGAAGTGTTTCAGGACGCCGAGGACCAGGTGGTCGGTGATCTGGATGTGGGCGACGGACAGACGGATCTTTCCGGTCCGGGAACGGGCCGCGCCGGGTGCGGGAGCCGCTTCGGCGGGGCCGCCGCCGAGCACCCTCTCCAGCACCCCCTTGAGTTCCTCCACCGTGAAGGGCTTGGTGATGAAGCCGGAGGCCCCCGCGCTTTCCGCCCGGGCCGCCTCCCTGGACTCCGCCTGGGAAGTGGCCATGACAAAGGGCGTTCCCCCGTGGACCCGGTGGGACCGCACCCACTCCAGGAGGTCGTACCCGTTCATCTCGGGCATGTTCCAGTCGCTGATGACCAGACCGACATCCGCCCGCTCGCCGAGGATCCCGACGGCTTCCCGGCCGTCCGTTGCCTCAAGGATCTCCTGGAAACCGATCCGGCCGAGGGCTTCGACCATCATCCTGCGGGTCACCCCGAAATCCTCGACCACCAGGACCGTTATCCCAGTTTCCATCTCCATCTACGGCACCCCCTGTCCCAAAGGCATGGCCGGCAAGAAAAGCCTCTTCCCAGCGCCTGAAGCGTGCTTGGCAAAGTTTGGAAAACCATCTCACAACGGGTATGAGGGTGCAAGATTTTTTTTCTTCTCCTGTTCCGTCATCCGAGGAGCTGCGACCGGAGCCAGTCCCGGACCACGCCCTCGGTGGAGTAGACCCCTTTGTTGTGTCCGACGGAATCGAGGAAGGAGGCCTTGATCTCCTCCGGCAGGGGGATGGCCGCCAGCTCCTCGGCCTCGTCGGAGTTCCGGCGGATCAGGTAGATGACGGGTTCGTCCTTCCACGTGTTGACCACGAAATAGTGGGCCACGTCGTCCTTGGAGCGGATCACGTAATTGCTCCTCGCCCAGTTGTTCCCCCACTCCAGGTAGAGGGTGACGGCATCTTCGGGGGTCATCTCCCAGTCGATGGCGTTTATCAGATCATCGTTCTTTTTGACATCGTCGATTCCCATCATGGCGGGGCCTCCTCGTCCTGGGTCATTATCGAAAAATGTTTTCTGCTAATAATAATCCCCCATAAAGGATCGATCAAGAGGTCTCCTCCACTTCCCGACGTTCGGTGAAAAAATCGAGAACAAAAGAGATGTGGCCCCGCATGGCGTGAAAGGCGGCTTTGGGATCATGGCGCCGGATGGTCTCCAGGATCCGGGTGTGCTGCTGAATGATCATCTCGATCCGTCCCTGCTCCTCGTAGAGATAGAAGAGGTTCTCCTTGATGCCGAAAAAGAAGAAGTCGTAGAAGTTCCGCATGATGTGGACCTGCACCGGGTTTTTGGTGGCGTAGGAGATCGCCATGTGGAAGGAGACGTCGGCCTCGGTCCCCAGCCGCCCCATGGATGTCTCTTCGACCATCTCCTTGATGCTCTCCTCCAGAAACCGGATGTCCTCCTCCTCCGCCCGCTCGGCCGCCAAGGCCGCAGCGTTGCACTCCAGCCCCATGCGGACCTCCAGGAGGTCCTCCAGGGTGGCGTCCTCGGCCCCCATGGCCAGGGCCAGTGGGTTTTTCCCTTCGTCGTCGGGGGTCCGAACGAAGGTCCCCTGCCCCTGGCGATGCTCCAGGAGTCCCAGGACCACGAGCTTGCTGATGGCGTTTCTCACCGTGGTCCGGCTGACCGAAAGGGCCTGGGCGAGGTCCCGCTCGGTCATGAGCCGATCCCCGGGGCGGAGCTTGCCCCGGGAGATGAGTTCCCGGAGCTGATCGAAGACCTGGTCGGAGACCCGCTTCGGCTTGATCGGCTTGAGGGAGAGGCTCATGGGGAACTCCCCGCCGGGTCGAGGGTTTCGGCGTAGATCTCCACCGGATGGCGGATGCGGACCCGATCCCCGGCCCTGGAGAGCATGTCGGAGATCTGGAGCATGCAGGCGGGGCATCCGGTGGCCACGGCCGCCGGCGCCACGGCATGGATGTTGTTCCGTTTCTTCTGACCGATGGCCGCCGACGTCTCATAGTACTGAAGGTTGAAGGAGCCGCCCATGCCGCAACACCAATCCGACTGGGCCATCTCCTCCAGCCGGTATGCGGGGTTGGCCCCGATGAGGGTCCGGGGCTCCGAAAAGACGCCCAGGGACTTCTTCAGGTGGCAGGGATCGTGGTAGGTGATCACCGGTCTCCGCTCCTTTGCCGGGGATTTTGCAGGCGTGATCCCGAACCGCTCCACCAGGAACCGGTTGATGTCCTGGGTCCTCTCCGTGATCTCCCCCACCCGCTTCCGCACCGCCTCCGGCTGATCCCGGACCATCAGGGGCCAGATCTTCTTGATGGTCGAGGTACAGGTGGCGCAGGCGGTCACCAAAACATCGAATCCGGCCCCCTCGAACCGCTCCAGATTGTGAAGAACCAGCCGGTGGAAGCTCTTGGTGTCCCCGGCGGAGATGGCCGGAATCCCGCAGCAGGCCTGCCCCTCGGGCATGAAGATTCCGGCGCCGTGGCGGCGGAGGACCGTCACGGCCGCCTCGGCCACGGAGGGAAAGAACTTGTCCAGGAGGCATCCCACAAAGAAGGCGACCCGGGGACCGTCTCCGGATGGAGACTCGTCCAGGGCGGAGATCCTCCGGTGGAAGGGCGTCGCCGCCAGGGGCCGGAAGTGGCGGTCCCCGATGAGGGGTGACATGAACCGGGCGCAGGAGGTGCCGATCATGTCGTTGACCGGCTTGGTCAGCGCCGCCTGGAACCGCCCGCCCCACTCCGCCATCCGGTCGAAAACGCCGGGACGGGCCAGCATCCCCCTCAGAATCGCCCGCTTGGCCGGAGAGAGCCCCATGTACCCCGCGAGGATGGCCCGGGCCTTGATGAAGATCTCCAGCACGGAGACGCCGCTGGGGCAGTTCGCGGCACAGGAGCCGCAGAGAAGGCACCGGCCGAGGCGTTCGCTCACCCCCTCCGGGTCGTCGAGGATCTCCCGCCCCAGGCCGTCCAGGAGGGCGAGCTTTCCCCTTGCCACGTCGGCTTCCCGGCCCGTCCGCTCGTAAAGGGGGCAGACCGCCTGGCACATGCCGCACTTCATGCAGACGGTCAGCTGGTCCTCCAGCTCCTTCATCATCTCGGCGAGGGCTTTCACATCGGACATGATCCGGCTCCTATGATCTTTCCGGGATTGAGGATCGCGTTGGGGTCGAGGGCGGCCTTGATCCTTCGGGAGAAGAGAATGGTGGCCGCGCTGGTCTCCTTTTCCAGAAAACAGGATTTGGCGGTTCCGGTGCCGTGTTCTCCGGACAGCGTCCCGCCGAGGGCCAGGGCCCGGTCGAAGATCGCCTCGATGGCCGCCTCCACCCGCCGCCACTCCTCACGGTCCCGGCGGTCGGTGAGGATGGTGGGGTGGAGGTTGCCGTCCCCGGCGTGGCCGAAGGTTCCGATCCACAGATCATGAGTCCGGCCGATCTCGTCGATGGCCCTGACCATGTCCGGGATCTTGGACCGGGGGACGGTGGCGTCCTCCAGCACCGTGGTGGGCTTGAGCTTGGCCAGGGCCGACAGGGCGGCCCGGCGGGCCTCCCAGACCTTGTCCCGCTCGGCGGCGTCCTCGGCCACCCGGACCCGGACGGCCCCGTGTTCCCGGCACAGATCCGCCACCTTTTCGGCGTCCTCCTCCACCTGGGCCGGATGGCCGTCCACCTCGATGAGCAGAAGCGCGGCGGCATCGGTGGGCAGCCCCACCCGGCTGTACCCCTCCACGGCCCGGATGGTGAAGTTGTCCATAAATTCCAGGGTGGCCGGAACGATGCGGGCGGCGATGACGGCGGCCACCGTCTCCGAGGCCCCTTCCGTGCGATCGAAAATGGCGATCATCGACTTGCGGTGCCTGGGCAGGGGGATCAGCTTCAGGGTGATTTCGCTCACCACCCCCAGCGTCCCTTCGGAGCCGACCATCAGGGCGGTGAGGTTGTATCCGGTGGCGCATTTGACCGTCCGGGAGCCGGTCTTGACCAGGCCGCCGTCCACGTCGAAGAAGTCGAGGCCCATGACGTAGTCCCGGGTCACCCCGTACTTGAGCCCCCGGAGGCCGCCGGCGTTCTCGGCCACGTTTCCCCCCAAGGTCGACACCGACTGGCTGCCCGGATCCGGGGGGTAGAAGAGCCCCCGGGCCTCCGCTTCCCCGGCGAGCCTGGCGGTGATCACCCCCGGTTCAACCCGGGCGTACATGTCGGCCTCGTTGATCTCCAAAATCCGGCCGAGGGCGTTGGTGAGGATCACCACGCCCCCGGGGCTGGGGATCGTCCCGCCGCTCAGGTTTGTGCCCGCCCCCCGGACGGTGACGGGCAGCCGGTTTTCATTGCAGATCCGGACGACCCGGCCCAGGGATTTCACGGTGGTGGGCCGGACCACCGCATCGGGCACCACCGGATCGAGCACCGCCGCATCATAGGAATAGGTGACCCGATCCGCCGGATCCCCGAACAGGTTCTCCCGGCCCACCAGGGCCTCGAGTTCCTTCCGCACGCTCTCCTTGATCATGACCGCTCCTCATGCCCCGCCTGGGCCCGGGCCCAACGGGGTCACCCTAAATTGGTACTACCAATATACAAAACCCTAACGCCGAACGGCGTTCAGGAAACGATGATCTTTAAACTATCAGCTTTCATTCAATTTATCAAGCCCTTTTTATTTTCTGCTTGACAAGGGCCGAGGGGATATCGTAGTTAATTGGTATAACCAATTTATGGCGATCCGGGGAAATCCCGGGCCGCCGCGGCATCATCTCGTGCCCCATGGTGTTTCATGCGGCACGTCAACACCGTGTTCGAATCGAAAAGGGGGTGATAGAGATCACGACTGGAAAAGAGGAAGCAGCCCCTCTGAAGCGTCCCTTCGGCCTTTGAAACGCTTTCGTCGAACCAACGAAACAAAAAAAACCCCAATTCCAAAGGAGGAACCCACCATGAAGAGAGCCGCCACCATCGGCCTCGTGTTGCTGATCGCCCTTTGTTTTGCCATCCCCTCGGCCACGGCCCAGTCCAAGCGCGGGAAATTCGGCGAAGACCCCCGCCATGACATGGCCAAGCGCGTGAGATTCAAACCCTCGGAGGAAAAAATCCGGTGGAAGATGGTCATGCCCTGGTCCAAGGGCCTTTTATTCTACGACATCGCCACCCATTTCTGCGACAGCGTGCGCCTGGCCTCCGCCGGCCGGCTGGATATCAAGCCTTTTTCCGCCGGCGAGCTGGTTCCCGCCATGCAGACCTTCGATGCCGTGAGCAAGGGCTCCGCGGATGCCGGCCACGACTGGCCCGGCTACTGGAAGGGCAAGAACGAAGCGTTCGTCGCCTTCGCCTCCGTGCCCATGGGATTGGATGGTGAAGGATACAACATCTGGCTGTACGAAAAGGGCGGTCTGGAGATGATGCAGGAACTCTACGGCAAGTTCAATCTCTTCGCCCTGCCGGGCGGCCAGTGCGGCCAGGAGATGGGCTTTTTCTCCAACAAGCGGGCCACCAAACTGGCGGACTTCAAGGGGATGCGGGTCCGGACGCCGGGCTGGACCATGGACATTCTCAATCGAATGGGTGCATCGGTCAGCCCCCTGCCGGGCGGTGAAGTCTACCTGGCCCTGGAACGCGGCGTCATCGACGCGGCCGAATTCTCCTCGCCGGCCATCAATTACCCCATGGGATTCGACGAGATCACCAAGTTCGTCATTCAGCCGGGGATCCACCAGCCGGGGATCCAGTGCGGCCTGTTCTTCAACAAGGACTCCTACGACAAACTTCCCGAGGATCTCAAATGGATCATCGACATCTGTGCCAAGGAGACCCAGCTCTGGTCCTACAACTGGGTCAACGGGCTCAATGCCGAGGCGATTCGACGGTTCAAGGACAAAGTGGAAATCGTCAAAATGGACAGAGAGACCATCGTCGAATTCACCAAGGTGGCCAAGAAGTACCTGGAGGAAGTGAAGGCCGAGCATCCCTTCGTGAAAAAGGTGCTCGATTCCCAGGAAGAATTCAAGGTCTCCTTTGCCGACTGGCGCGATGCCCGCATCGGCGCCACCCCCTGGCCCTACGATACCATCATCCAAGAGGGCCGGATCAGCGAGTGCATGAAACAGTGATTCCCTCTCTTCCGATTCCTCGGATCGGCTAATCCCCGGGGCCTTGCGAGGGCGGCGGACGCTTTTGCAAGGCCCCTTTGTAAAGGAGACTTTCCGTTATGCTCAACGCCGTCATCAAGGGCATCGACGTCTTTGTCGAAAAGCAGGGACAGATCACCTCCTTCGTGGTCTATCCCCTTCTGATCATCGTCATCTATGAAGTCTTCATGCGCTACGCCTTCAACGCCCCCACGGTCTGGGGATTCGAGGCGACGGCATTCGCCTACGGCATCCATTACATGCTGGGGCTCTCCTTCATGGAGAACGCCGACGGCCACGTCAAGGTGGACATCGTCACGGGCCGGCTCTCCCCAAAAACCCAGGCGATCCTCGGCGTACTCACCTACGTCTGCATATTCGGCCCGGTCTTCTTTTTCATGACCTGGGGCGCCATCAAGTTCGCCTACACCTCCACGGTGAGCAACGAACTCAACTCCACCTCCTGGGCGCCGCCCATCTGGCCGTTCAAGATCATCATGGCGCTGAGTTTCCTTCTGCTGTTCATCCAGGGCGCCTCAAACATGCTCAAGCACCTACGGACCCTGATCACCCCCAACCCCGACCGTTCAGAACAAGAGGTGTGACCATGAGCCTTGAAGTTATGACCATCGCCATGTTCGTCGTCCTGATTCTGCTCATTCTGCTGGGTCACCCCCTCGCCTTCACCCTGGCCGGCGTGGCGACCCTGTTCGGGCTCATCGACAACGGCTGGAACGTGGCGGCCCTGTTCGATATGTTCGCCAACAACTGCTGGGGGCTGATGAACAACTACGTCATTGTCGCCATCCCGCTGTTCATCCTCATGGCCCAGCTCCTCGACCGCTCCGAGGTGGCCAACCAGCTCTTCGACGCCCTGTACATCGTCCTGGGCGCCATCAAGGGCGGGCTGGGCCTCGCCGTTGTGCTGGTCTGCACCGTCTTCGCCGCCACCACCGGAATCATCGGCGCCTCCGTCGTCGCCATGGGGCTTCTGGCCACCCCGGCGCTGCTCGGCAAGGGGTACCAGAAGGAGATGACATCCGGCATCATCTGCGCGTCGGGAACCCTGGGCATCCTGATTCCGCCGTCCATCATGATGGTCGTCTACGGCGGGCTCACCGGCCTGAAGGAGACCTCGGTGGGCAACCTCTTCGCCGGCGCCATCTTTCCGGGTCTCATTCTGTCGGGACTCTACTTCGCCTACATCTTGACCCGGTGCAACCTCAATCCGGAATTGGGTCCCCCCATCTCCAAGGAGGAAGCCAACAAATGGACGGCCAAGCAGAAATGGTTCATGACCCTCAAGTCCCTGATCCCGCCCCTGGCGCTGATCCTGGCGGTCATGGGGACCATTCTGGCCGGCGTCGCCACCCCCACCGAAGCGGCGGGCCTGGGGGCCCTGGGCGCGGCCCTGCTGGCCGCGGCCAACCGGAAGTTCACCTGGACGGTCATCCGGGACGCCTCCTACAACACCATGAAGACCACCTCCATGGTCATGATGCTCTTCATCGGCGGCAAGTTCTTCTCCACTGTCTTTTTGAGCATGGGCGGCGGCGACGTGGTGGCCGATCTGATGATCGGCTCCGGCCTCAACCGCTGGGTGGTGCTGGCCATCATGATGGGGATCGTCTTCGTCATGGGGATGTTCATCGACTGGGCCGCCATCCTTTTGATTACGGTGCCGATCTTCATGCCCATCGTCACGGAACTCGATTTCAATCCGCTCTGGTTCTCGATCCTCATGTGCGTCAACCTCCAGACCTCCTTCGTGACGCCGCCCTTCGGCTACGCCCTCTTCTATTTCGCCGGCGTGGCCCCCAAGGGGTACACCATGATGCACATCTACCGGGGCATCGGACCCTTCGTGATCCTGCAGCTCATCGGGCTGGCCATTCTGGTGGCCTTCCCGTCTCTGATCACATGGCTGCCGGGGCTGTTTTTCGGTTCATGACAAGGAGATGGACGAGGGGCGATCCTCGTGAACCGGCACATAAGGAGACGGAAACATGAGCGGACTGGAAGAACTATACGAGTCATTTACCCGAAAGGCGGAGCTGGTGTCGGCGGTGGTCTCCCATGTGGACACCCCTGAGGCGGCCTTCGCCTATGCGGTGGACATCTGCGACCGGAAGGAGGCCTGCCAGCTCCTGGTATCGGGGTGCGCGGAACCCTTGTCGCCCGAGGCCGATGATCTGTGCGAGGCCAAGCCGCAGCGGAAGATCATGGCGGCGCCGGGGCTGGCGGAGGAGCATCTTTCAACCCTGAAATCCCTTTGCGACGAGAAGGGGATCGCCCTGGTCACCGACGGTCTGCGGGATCATCTGGCGGGGATCGATATCGGCTTCACCCCGGCCCAGTTCGGCATCGCCGAGACCGGCTCCCTGATGCTCGACTCCACCAGCGAGGCGGTTCGGCTCGCCACCATGATCAGCGAGATCCACATCGCCCTGCTCCCCAAGTCGAAGATTTTCGAGACCGCGTACGACCTTGAATGGGAACTCCAGGACCTGATGGCGGCCCCGCCCAACTACACCGCCTTCATCACCGGCGCCAGCCGCACCGCCGACATCGAGCGGGTCCTCGCCCTGGGGGTCCACGGCCCGCTGGAACTCCACATACTGCTCTGGGAGGACATCTGATGCAGGAAGCCAAGAACCTTCGGGAATACAAGGGCGAGGTCGACCAGGCCCTCTCCAACCGGTTTCTGCGGACCACCCTCGACAACTTCGCCGTCGCCTACCGGGGCGGCCGGGCCAAGGCGTTCGAAGGGATGGATGTGGAGGGGCTGATCCGGGAGATCGCCGAGGCCAAGGACACGGCCATCGAGCGGATGGATGAACTCTTCGAACAGTTCAGGGAAAAGGCGGAGGCGGCGGGGGTGAAGGTCCACCTGGCGGCCACCGCCGAGGAGGCCAACCGGATCATCGCCGACATTGCCCGGGAGAACGGGGCGGCCAAGGTGGTCAAGGCCAAATCGATGACCGCCGAGGAGACCCTCCTCAACCACCACCTGGAGGCCGAGGGGATGGAGGTGACCGAGACCGACCTGGGGGAGTGGATCATCCAGCTCCGCCACGAGGGCCCCACCCACATGGTGATGCCCGCCATCCACCTGTCCCGCCATCAGGTGGCCGATCTCTTCACCGACGTCACCGGTCAAAAGCAGGACGCCGAGATCGAACGGCTGGTGAAGGTGGCCCGGCGGGAGCTGCGCCGGAAATACGTGGAGGCCGACATGGGGATCACCGGCGCCAACTTCGCCATCGCCGAGAGCGGCACCATCGGGCTGACCACCAACGAGGGCAACGCCCGGCTGGTGACCACCCTGCCTCGCATCCATGTCGCTCTTGTCGGCCTGGAGAAGCTAACGCCGACCCTCCACGACGCCCTGCGGGTCCTCCGGGCCCTGCCGCGCAACGCCACCGGACAGCAGATCACCTCCTACGTCACCTGGATCAGCGGCCCCAACCAATGCGCCTCGGCTCCGGACGGCAAAAAGATCATGCACATCGTCTTTCTGGACAACGGCCGCCGGGCCCTGGCCGAGGACCCGGTCTTCCGGGAGGTCCTCCGGTGCGTCCGGTGCGGGGCCTGCGCCAATGTCTGCCCGGTCTACCGGATGGTGGGCGGCCATCAATACGGCCACATCTACATCGGCGCCATCGGCCTGATCCTCACCTATTTTTTCCACGGCCGGGAGAAGGCGCGGAACATCGTCCAGAACTGCATCAATTGCGAGGCGTGCAAGGCGATCTGCGCGGCGGGAATCGACCTGCCGAAGATCATCAAGGCGGTCCACGGAAAGATCCAGGACGAGGAAGGTCACCCCGTCACCAGCGCCCTTCTTGGGATGGTCCTGCGCAACCGCCCGCTCTTCCATTCGCTCCTCAAAGCCGCCAGGACGGCTCAGAAACCGGTCACCGGCGACGACCAATACATCCGCCACCTGCCCCGGATCTTCGCCAGGGACCACGGGTTCCGGGCGCTGCCGGCCATTGCGGAAAGGTCCTTCCGGGACCGGTGGGAGACCATCCAGCGGCCGGTTGCGGATCCCAAACTGCGTGTCGCCCTCTTTGCCGGGTGCGTCCAGGACTTCGTCTACCCCGAACACCTGGAACACGCCCTCTCCCTGATGGCCGACCACGGGGTCGCGGTCTCTTTCCCCATGGGACAGTCCTGCTGCGGCCTGCCCCTGAAGATGATGGGGGAGACGGCGGCGGAGCGGGCCGTGGCGGTCCAGAACCTGACGGCCATCGACCCGGAGGGATACGACCACATCGTGACCCTGTGCGCCTCCTGCGCCAGCCACCTGAAGAACACCTACGCGGAACTGCTGGGGGATGATCCGCAATGGCGGAAGAAGGTGGAGGCGTTTTCCGAAAAGGTGACCCCCTACAGCGTCTTTGTGAACGACGTGCTGAAGGTCGACCCGGAGGATTTCAAAACCTACAGGATCAAGGCGACATTCCATGCCCCCTGCCATCTCTGCCGGGGCGTCAAGGTGACCGAGCAGCCCGTGGAGCTGATCCGCAAGGCCGGCTATGAATTCACCCCGGCGGACGAGGAACGGACCTGCTGCGGCTTCGGCGGAACCTATTCGGCCAAATTCCCGCGCATCAGCGCCGAAATCCTGGACCGGAAGCTGGATGACTTCGAAAAGACCGGCGCCGAAGTGATCGTCACCGAGTGCCCGGGGTGCGTCATGCAGCTGCGCGGCGGGATGGAGAAGCGGGGAGGGCGGATCCAGGTCAGGCACCTGGCGGAGGTGCTCGGGGAGGAGCGGCTGAAGACGTGATCCCAAGGCAAAAGGAATCGGGATTAATGACGGAACCGGAGAAGCGGTTTCTCTCCCACAGGGACTACCTGGAGATGGAGGCCGAAACCCCTTGGAAAAACGAATACTACCACGGCGAGGTCTTCGCCATGACCGGGGCCTCCTTCCGGCACAACGTCATCGCCGGAAACGTCTTTGCGGCCCTGCACGGCGCCCTCGGGCGGTCCGACTGCTACGTCTTCACCGGAGACATGAAGGTCCAGGTGGAAAAGGACCGGCATTATGTCTACCCCGACGTGAGCGTCGTCTGCGGAGAGATCGAGTTTGCCGAAGAGCGGACCGACACGGTATCCAATCCGCTTGTCATCGTCGAGGTCCTCTCGGAATCGACACAGGATTACGATCGGGGATCGAAGTTCAGGGCCTACAGAGGCATCGAAACCCTGCGGGATTACGTGCTCATCGATCAGTACACCCCGCACATCGAGCATTTCTCCAAAAACGATGCCGGCAAGTGGGTACTGGACGAACTCGACGGTGAGAACGCCACGTTGGAAATTGGATCCATCGGGGTCGTGTTGTCCCTGAGTTCCGTCTACAGGCGGGCCGGGTTGCGGGATTCCCCTTGAGATGGGCCCGGTGACAAGCGGCGCGGAACGTTCCGGCATTCCCCGCCGCTTTTCGTTTCCTCGTCGGCCGGCGCGGACGGAACGCGCCCGCCGGTCACTTCGTGGCAAGCCCCCCCAGCTCTCCCTCTTTCAGTTCATAGTACTTCTCCAGTTGAGCGGTCTGGCCGGTGGTGGGGACCCGGACCCCCCACTCCAAGTCCCGGAGCCGGGACCAAGGGATGCCCACATCCTCGGCCACCTTTTTGGCCGATAATTTCCGTTCCTCTCTGAGATTTTTGATCTTCTCCGCGAATTGGCTCACCTTTGCGCCTCCTTGTCCTTAAGTTCGGTTGTTCCCCTGGCCGCCATCCGTATATGTTGGGTCTACCGGGCGACCAGCCACTCCATGGCCGTCCGCCGGTCCGAAAAGGTGTTGAACGGACGTCCGGAAAACCTCGATATCGCCGTCAGGGCCACATGGAGCAACCCCGCCACGCCGACCACGGCGGCGGCCCGAATATAGGGGGTGTTCCCCTTCACAAACGCCTTGACCTCGGACACCATCTCATTGTTGAACTTCATCCCGGTGGCATCGAACAGGGCCAGGACGCTCCCTTGCGGCTGACTCCGGATGATTTTCCGGGCGGCATCGAGGCTGGATCGGAATTCCTCCCCAGGCCCCAGATTTGAAAAATCCTCGATGAGGACCGATTTGCCCTTGTGCTGAACGAATCGGATTCTCTCCATGTCTTCTCCTCCCGGTATGAAACGATCCTCACGTCTCGACATCGGCACGCCGCGCCGATCGTTTTCCGACCCTGTTGGATACCACTTCCTCCGTGGGGGATCAAGGAAATTAGACCGGGCCGATTCGAGGCCGGTCGAGGAGGTTCCCGTACTTCTCGAATCCGTCCATGGTCCGTCGGACGGCCGCCACCCGATCCGTCAGCGCGCCGGCGGCCCGAAAATACGGAATCTTCCGGACCGCCAGGTCCGCGACCACCTGTTTCTGGAAGATCCGGCGGTTGGCCTCACCGGAGCGGTCCGGGGTATCCTCGTAGGGGATGTCGTCGCCACAGACGAAGACCAGGTCGTACCGGGAGGCGGCCCGATCCGCCAGGGTCTCCAGTTCGGGGGCCGCGAACCCGTGGTAGTGGAGGGAGAAGAGCCGGGTGGTCAGGGCGTTGGTGTCGGTGAAGAGGAACCGGTCGGCCCGGAGCAGCTGCTCTTCCTCCATTCGCAGATGGATCTCGGCGAGGTCCACCAGTTGCTCCGGGGTCAGGCGGCGGTCTTTCTGGTGCCTCTCCCAGTATTCCCGGCCGTACTCCGCCATCCAGACGGTATTCCGGACCTGGGCCATCCGCTCGGCCAGGGTCGTCTTTCCCGTGGACGGCGCCCCCAGGAAGACCACGTTGACGATGAGGTCCCGGTAGACCCGGTCGGGAATGAACCGCCGATACCGGAACGGATCGCGGCGGACGGCGGTCCCCGAGACCGGGAAGCGTCGGCGATCCGGGTCCACAACCCGATTAGCCGCCCCCAAGGCCCGGCTCACATGATCCCCGTAAAACTCGCTGGAGTAGAACCGGCAGATCCGCCGTCCCCGGAAACACCGACGGAGGTAGTCGTCGTGGATTTGCCGGATCTCCGGGGTGTCCCCGACGGTGGTGGGCCCGTCCCACGCCTCCAGCACCTCCACCGCCGGGTAGAGGTCCCGGATCCACGCGGCCCGGACGGGAAGCGGGCACCGGGTGGTCTCGGGGCTGTCGTAGACCAGGACGATCACCCGATCCATCTCGGCCAGGGCGGTCTCGATCACCAGTTGATGGCCCCGGTGGAGCGGGGAGAACTTTCCCAGGGTCAGGCCGACCTGTCCGCCGTCCATGGCTTGAAGCGACCCTCACACGGGGAGGGGCTCGGGCAGGCCCCCCTTCCGCCACTGGAAAAAGCCGAGGGTCGCCAGGCAGAGGAAGAGGGCGTAGAGCCCGGAGGTCATGAGGAGGTCCTTGTAGAGGTAGACGCCGATGGCCACCACGTCGACGGCGATCCAGAAGAGCCAGGATTCGAGGCGCTTTTTGGCCATGAGCCACTGGGCCGCGAGGCTGGCCGCCGTGGTGAAGGCGTCGGGGAAGGGGGCCGCGGCATCGGTGAACCGGGCCATGATGCCCCCCCAGAGGAGCGTGGCGGCCAGGGTTCCGCCCACCCAGGCCGCCAGGGAGGTTCTCGGCAGGCTCGTGACCGGAAGCGCGTCCCGCCCCCGACCCCCGTGAAGCCAGTGGTGCCACCCGTAGATCTGGAGGAGAACGTAGATGACATGGAGGATCAGATCCGAGTAGAGCCGGACCCGATAAAAGATGTAGATGAAGAGGAGCACCTGGACCAGCCCCGCCGGCCAGCAGAGGATGTTCTGGCGGACGGTCAGCCAGACGCAGAGGAGACCGAAAAGCGTGGCGGCCGCTTCGATCCAGCCCATGGGATCCGCTACCGGAAGGGCAGGCCGGTCACGGGACCCGAAGCCAGTCCCTCAGCGAGATGGCCACCACCCGCCGGGGTCCTTCCGGATAGGGGGCCGGCCGTTCCAACGCGCCGTCCACCACCCCCTCCACCACCACCCGGTGGCGTTCGCTTCGATCCCGGTAGTCGGTACGGGTATAGAGTCTGGGATGGTATCTCAGCTCCGTCAGATCCCGGGGTCGCGCAACATCCCCGGGGGAGAGGAAAAAGACCGGAAAGAACCGGGGCTGCCCCTCGCCCGCGGCACAGATATCGAGGGTGGGAATATGGACAGGGGTGCCGGATGCCTCGCCGGAAAACATCCCCTCCCACCATCCGCACCCCTCGGCCACCGGCTTGCCCCGGAACCGGTCCCGGTAAGGATGGTCCACGGGGACGATCATGAACCCGTCGGTGGCGTCGAAGAGGTACCCGTCCAGGCGCACCACCTGCCCGTGCATGTCGGAGATGACCCGCCCCCGGAACCCGTCCCCCATCCCCTCCCGGAGCAGGACGAACCCGGCGGTGTCCGCGGCAAAGTGGAACCCGTTCACCGGCGCCGTCCGCTCGGGAAACCACTCTCGATACGTATTCCCTCGGTAGATGCGCCGCCGGATCTCCTCCAGGGCCAGCCGAAGCCTGCGCAGCTCCGCGTCATCGGGACCGGTCCGGGATTCCAACCGGTCGATGGTCGCCTCCAGCCGCCGCATCTCGGTTTTCAGGGTGGAGAGTTCGTCCGCCCGGGCGGGAACCGCCGCAAGCAGACAGAGCGCGCATAGGGCCGCGACAAGCCAGGTTCTCATGTCAACCCCTTGTTTCCCATGCTATTTCAGGGCGTAGGCGGCCAGGGCCTTCTGGACATCGTAGATGTTCTTGTTCTTTTTGAAGGTCTTCTGGATGGGGGCGTCGGTCCCCGAGATCCAGATCTTCAGCTCGGAATCGAGATCGAAGCGGCCGGTGGTCTCCACGGAGAAATGGGTGATGGCCCGGTACGGGACGGAGTGGTACTCCGCCTTTTTTCCGGTCATCCCCTGCTTGTCCACCAGGACCATCCGCTTATCTGTAAAGACGATCAGGTCCCGGATGACCTTGTACGCCTTTTCGATCTTTTCCCCGTCGGCCAGGATCGCTTCGAAATCCTGTTCCAGCTTCTCCTCGTCGACTTCGGAGGCATGGCCCAGAAGCCCGCTCAGAATCCCCATCGTTCGCTTCTCCTCCCCCCTCCTCGATCCGGCACCGCAACGCCGGCCCCACCAGGTTGATCAGGTCTTGTACCGCTCCTTGAGTTCCTCCATCTTCTTGCGCATCCGCTTCTGAAACTCGGGCATCTTCCGCTGCATCATCATCTGGGTCTTCTGCATCGATTTTTGCATCAGCTCCGGCATCTTGTCGATCATCTTCCGACCCAATGGAGATTGGTAGAAATCGATGAGTTCGTTGATCTCCGCTTCGGTGAAGACCTCGGTGTAGATCTCCACGTACATCCCCCGCATCTCCTCCCAGACGAAGAATTCGGAGAACCAGTCCATGATCTCTTCGCGCATCTCCTCGGCCGCCCGCCGTCCCTCCGGGGGCAGATCCATGGACGCGAACTGCTGCTTCATCATCCCGTCAAGGCCCGTCATCATCTGGTCGATCATCCGCTGGGTCCGCATGATCTCCAGAAGCTTGACGGCCGCCTTCTGGTGGCTCGATTCCTCGGCCGCCAGAGCCGGCGCGGCAAGGCAGACCACAAGTCCCGCAATCAAGAGCATCTTCCTCATCGGTTCATCTCCTTTCCCCGGCCCCCCGAGCGTTCGGATTCGGATCGGTGCATCCGCGCGCCAAAAGCGGATCCAGTATGCGTGTTTGCCTTCATACCGAAGCCTTACCATGGGGGGAGAATGTTGTAAAGGCGCTTCTTTCCGGAAAGCGGCGGCGTCCGGCTGTTGGTCCGGCTTCCATTTCTATCCAGGTTTTTCCATCTCAAACCCGCGCGCATCCGAATTGAATTTTTCCTGGAATTGGAATAGGATGGAATTCTCAGGGAAAGGATCGAGGC
>CAYSLC010000071.1:0-22936 GCA_964431545.1 uncultured Desulfobacteraceae bacterium
TCCCGGCTGCCGGGGGTGAAAAGGTCCTCCAGATACTGGCGCAGCCGGGATTCCGCGGCCCGGGCTCTGAAGCGGGCCTCTTTTCGGGCCACGCCGTCCCGGGCCAGCTCCGGGGACGCCGTCAGGATGTTGCGGGACGCGGCCGCCTCCAGCGCGAGGTCCCGCACCTGCTCTTCCCGGTCCGCGGTGGCCGTCAGCACGGGTCGGCCGTCTTCGGCATGGGCGGGCGGCAGAGATTGGGCGTCCCCGGATTTTACAAAACCGTAAAGTATGAGTCCGTCGGCCGCCCCCGGCATCGCAAGCGCTGTTTCCCCGGTAAACGCTTCAGGCCCGGCCCACCGCCGCTCGAACCGACGAAGGGTCCCGGTCTCGTAGGAGTGACGGGCCGCGATCACCGGCCCCAAAGGAAAGGCGTTTTGGAGGAGGTCTTCGAGGGTCAGGAGCGCCCGGTCCCGGAGCGCCGCCGGTTCGGCCTCGAACTGGAGCTGCCGGTTCCCGTAGGATTCCGTAAACACCACCCCGTCGATGGCGCCGGCGCAGCGTTCCAGCCGGTTTCCGATGACGGTCTCCGAGAGCTTGAAGACCACGCCGGGACTGTTGAAGCCATAGGCCAGGGCGGCCATGGAAACCGCTCTGGCCGAAGAATGGAAATGGTGCGCATAGTCGCAGCACGCCGCCAGGAAGATGAGATCGGGGAGCGTGGCCTTGTCCCCGGTCCGGTACCGGAACCCGCCCCGCTTCTCCCCGGGCGCGAGAAGCCCGAGATCGGCGAAGGGACATTCGATCTCTTCCGAGGCCCCCTGCCCCGACCCACCGTACATCCGGGCAAAACAGGAGGCGTCCTTTTCAAAGGATGACGGGGAGAGCCGCGCAAAGGCCGGCACCATGGGCTGATAGTCCAGCAAAACGCCCGCCAGATCCTTGACGGTGAACCGCTGCATCCCGGAGACGCCGATGGCCATGGACCAGGAGGGGGCGATGATCGGCGGCGTGAAGAGCAGCCAGTGGAGCAGCCACAGGGAGGCGGGGTCTTCCAGATAGGGGTCCCATCCGTCATCGGACAGAAGGTCGCCGGCAAACGGAGTGGCGCGCATCTCTCCGCTCAACCGCCGTTTTTCCGGACCGGCCGGTTCGATCATCTTAAAGGCCGCGCACCAGAACCGGATGGACCGGACCATATTTTTGCCCACACCCAGCCGCTCAATGGCGTCCGGCGCATCGAAAATGCCGCCGTCGGACCGGACCCCGTCATACCCCTTTTTCAACCAGCCGTATCGGGGGCAAAACGTCTCGTGCCGCGCGATGAACCCTTCGGATAGCAGGTCAACATGTTCGTTCATCATGGACACAGTGGGCACCTTATCCTAAGTCGGAGATTATTTTACGTGTGTCGGAAACTATTATTCTATGTTGAAATGAATTTCAACTCTTTTCTGTAACTAACGGATTCTATGGCAGCCCTGAAGGGACGTCACATATTAGCCCAGCGGCAACGCCCTGGGAAGTTGCCGAAAATATTTGGGAAAAGCCCTATAAAAGCGATAAAAAAAAGGACTTGAAGATATGAATTCAAAATAAGGATTGTATCGCCCTTACAGGGCTCCACCGATTCTGGCCTTCAATCCCTGGGCGATGCCCAGGGCTGAGTTGTAACACCCCTCCGGGGTTTTTAGCCTCGGTCCAGGGTACTTAAAAATGAGTCGGCCCGAAATCGGATGTAATCAGAAACGTTGCATTGCATTGGCGGGTCGACGGAAGCGGTCTGTTCGAAAATGGCTTAGGAATTGAAGCGCTGCATCAATCTTCCGACAAATCCATATTCAGGAGCGTCTCTATGAGATCTCCCCTTCGGAATGTCGCTGAAAGTTGTTGAAGGGAGAACGGCACAAATCGTCTGGGCTCCGTTCAATTCCTCGGAGAAAATGGTATCGTACAGCTTTCCGAAATGCTCGCGGCTGAAAAATTTCGACTGATGCGGTTTTTGACGCCAGACCGCTAGAACCGCCTCGGCGCAGGACCCGGAGGTAATGTCGGTTTTCACGCCGAGATCCGTCCGTTTTCGACGATATTTGAAGCCGAGTTGTTCGATGTCCATCTCAAGCCGCTTCCGACGTTCATCGTTTGCGCGCAGGTCCCTCAGATCGACAGGGTTTTGACTGTTGGTGGCGAGGGTGATCCTTCCGACCAGTTTTTCATTGTCGCTGGGGAGTTGGTACAATCGGACAAGGACCGAAATCTGATCGGGATGACCGGAAAGAAAAAGATTTTGCTGGGGTTCCCGAAGCGTCTTGTAAATGGTCATGCACGTCTGTCCGCCGTCGATGATCTGGAGGTTTTCGATTTGAACCTTGTAATCATCGCTCTGCAACGCGTTGTAGGAAAATTTGTCGCAAGTAAGGGTGATCCCGTTGTTGTAAAAATAGAAATTGCCGTTTTCAGGGCTTTTCAGCGTGTCCCTGATGGCCTCGTTGACGCGGTTCCCCCGCAAGCCCAAGTATCGTCTGATGTTCCGTTCCAGCAGGCGTTCTCCGTGACGGTCGATGAGGGCCGCGATTTCCTCGATGGAAATCCGACCCAGGAGCACCCTGCTGAAATTCATATCCTCCACGATCGCCTTGTCGCTCAACTGCAATGTGTCATCGACCGCCTTGTGCGCCTGGAATATTTTGACCAGCCGGTCATGATTGACGTGCTCCCACGTCACCTGGTCCCCAAAACCGGATCGCGAAATGGCTTCATCGGCGGCCGAATTCCACTGTAAGCCATTGTTGCACGCCAACACCCGAACCCGTGGAATAAGACCGTCACGGATCAGGCTGCGCGCCTCTTCGATTCTGGTCAGCAGCCGAACGTTGAGATGCTGGAGCACCGTGCCTGGATTGAATATGGCCCGGATGGCATCGATCATCTTGTTGATCTCCGTCTCCGGAAAATTGGACGCCCCATCCAGATTCTTTCGATACTTTCCCTGGAACAGGCTGATGGTGAACTCCCCGTCATGTTCTTCGGAGATGTGCATGGCGTCCACGCCGAAATCGCCGCCGCCTTCGGTCAGGCAATCGAAGGCTTTCAGGCCGTCCATGTCCAGAATGGTCCGCACGCAGAGGAAGACAAAGGCGAGGGACATGGGGTGCTCGATGGGACCTTTCACCGGGATGGCGTCGGGCATGCCGATTTCGGACGGCGGGGGAGCATTCCAGAAAAAAAGGGCTATGATGACGCGCATCATAGCCCTTGGTGTTTTCTGGTACGCCCGGAGGGATTCGAACCCCCGGCCTACGGATTCGAAGTCCGGCGCTCTATCCAGCTGAGCTACGGGCGCGTGATGTTGGATGGGGTGAGTGATGGGACTTGAACCCACGACAACCGGGGCCACAACCCGGTGCTCTACCATCTGAGCTACACCCACCATAACAACCCCCTGCTTATACCAGAACCATTCCGGCCTTTCAAGCAAAAATTGCAAGCGCCTTTCAAATGTCCAGCCCCTGTGCTATATTCCAACGGTGATCTTGCATCCCGCTCCGGGGCCGCGGCCGTGGCCCCGGGGCGAAAGCGCCTCCGGCTTCGTCCGACGGGCCGGGTCGCGGAAACCGGGCAAACGAGGACAGAAAAATGAATCGACTCCAGATCTTTCTCTTACGGGCCGGCCTCGGCGCGCTCTTCGCCGTGATCCTGACCCGGATCTTCTTTCCCCAGGCCAATCCCTTCTACATGGCGGGGCTCGGCATCTTCCTGGTGGGGATGGCCTACCTCTTCGAGGCGATCCGAGGCTCCAAAAAGCACGAATAACCCGAACACGGCAAAGGAGTCCCCACCAGTGAAGCAGATGATTCTCGGCACCGCCGGCCATATCGATCACGGAAAGACCAGCCTCATCCGGGCCGTCACCGGCACCAACACCGACCGCCTCAAGGAGGAGCAGCTCCGGGGGATCACCATCGAACTCGGCTTCGCCGCCCTCGATCTGCCCGGGGGGCGCCACCTGGGGATCGTGGACGTGCCGGGCCACGAGAAGTTCGTCAAGAACATGGTGGCCGGGGCCACCGGCATCGACATGGTGGCCATGGTCATCGCCGCCGACGAGGGGGTGATGCCCCAGACCGTGGAGCACATGGAGATCTGCGCCCTGCTGGGGGTGGAGCACGGCCTGGTGGTCCTCACCAAGATCGACATGGTGGACGAGGAGTGGCTGGAGCTGGTGACCGAGGACGTCCGGGATTTCACCGCGGGCACCTTCCTGGAGGACCGGCCCATCCTCCCCGTCTCCTCGGCCACCGGCGACGGGATCCCCGAGTTCCTCGCGGCCCTGGAGGCCCTGAGCAAGGAGGTGCCGGAGCGCTCCCCCATCAACATCTTCCGGCTCCCCGTGGACCGGGTCTTCACCATGAAGGGGTTCGGGACGGTGATCACCGGCACCCTGGTCTCCGGCCGGGTCGGGGTGGGGGAGACGGTGATGCTCTATCCCTCGGGGATCACCGCCAAGGTCCGGGGGCTCCAGGTCCACAACGAGAGCGTGGAAACCGCCGGCGGCGGGATGCGGACGGCCATCAACTTCCAGGGGCTGGAGAAGGCGGACGTGGAGCGGGGGGAGGTGGTCTCGACCCCCGGCGCCCTGGTGTCGAGCTACATGGTCGACGTCCATCTCCGCTACCTCTCCTCCAACAAGCGGCCCCTGAAGAGCCGGACCCGGGTCCGGTTCCACACCGGCACCAGCGAGATCCTCGGCATCGTGGTCCTCATCGACCGGGAGGAGCTTTCGCCCGGCGAGGACGCCGTGGTCCAGATGCGCCTGGACGCCCCGGTGGCCCTGGTCCGGGACGACCGGTTCGTGATCCGGAGCTATTCGCCGGTGCGCACCGTCGGCGGCGGGCGGATCCTCAACCCCATCCCCAAGAAGCACAAACGGTTCCGGGCCGAGGTGATCGAGGAACTCGCGGACCTCACGGCCGACGCGCCCGAGGAGATCGTGGCCCACCACGTGCTGCGGGCCGGATATGCCGGGCGCTCCTTCGCGGAACTCAAGATCATGTGCAACCTCTCGGACAAGCCGCTGGAGTCGGCCCTCCAGGGGCTGCTCACCCGCCGGGAGGTGATCCTGGTGGACAAGGAGCAGCGGGTCTTCATCCACGGGGATGCCTTCGAGGCGCTCCAGGACGAGGCGATCGGCCATATGACCGTCCACCACTCCCGGTTTCCCCTGAAGGCGGGGATGCCCAAGGAGGAACTCAAGTCGAAGTTCCGGCCCGACCTGCGGCCCAAGGTCTTCAACCAGGCCCTCAACCAGATGATCCGGGAGGAGCGGGTGGTCCAGGAGGAGAAGACGATCCGCCTGCCCGAGCACGAGGTCTCCCTGGGCGAAGACCAGGCCGACATCCGGGAGAAGATCCTCGACACCTACCGGAAGAACGGCCTCACCCCCCCCTACTTCAAGGATCTGCCCGGCACCTTCAAGGTCGATCCGGCCCGGGCCAAGGAGGTGCTCCACTTTCTCGTGGAGGAGGGTCAGCTCGTCAAGGTCAAGGAGGAACTCTTCTTCCACGCCGACGCCATCGCCGGGCTCCGGGAGCGGCTGGTCGCCTTCTTCGGCGAGAACGACGCCCTGACACCGGCCGATTTCAAGGAGATGACCGGCCTCTCCCGGAAGTACCTGATCCCGCTGCTGGAGCACTTCGACGCCCGGAACATCACCATCCGGGTGGGGGATGTCCGGAAGCTGCGCAAGGGGTAGGGTGGATTTCCACGCGGCCCTGGCCCGCATCGACTCCATTGCCCTCCGGACCTATCTGGAGGCCCTGGAGGCTCCCTGCCACGAAAGCGACCTCCACCGGACCGTCTTTCCGGACCGCGACCCCCTTCGCTCCGACGCCCTGACCCTCTACCGGAACCATTTCCTCCTCTTCCACACCCTCTACCGGCTCCAGGACGACTACTACGGGGAGGAAAAGTATCTCCACGTCCACTTCATGCGGATCTTCCTCCTCGCCTATCCGCCCCCGGGCCGGTGCCGGGAGTACGACCCCCACGCCGGCCGGTTCTGCCGGACCCCCTGCCCGGAGGCGTCCTTCTACTGCGACTTCCACCGGGCCCGGGTGGGGGTGGAGAGCCTGGAGCCGCTCTCCATCAAGCATTTCTACCTCGATGCGGCCAACTACGACTACCTCGACGCCGAGACCGCCGAAGTCTTTCTGCGGGGGGCCTTCGAGATGGTGGCGGACCACCGCCGCCTCCAGGAGAGCCTCGACATCCTCGACCTGCCCCGGACCGCCGATCTGGCCATGCTCAAGCGGAAGTTCCGGCGGCTGGCCATGGAACACCACCCGGACCGCGGCGCCGCCTCCCATGAGCGGTTCAACCGGATCAACCGGGCCTACCGGATCCTCCTCCGGCTG
This sequence comes from uncultured Desulfobacteraceae bacterium, assembly GCA_964431545.1. GTDB lineage: Bacteria > Desulfobacterota > Desulfobacteria > Desulfobacterales > JAABSP01 > CAYSLC01. The sequence goes on from CAYSLC010000071.1 coordinate 6,393, forward strand.
CTGTCCATGGGCGTTCCGGCGGGGCAATCTGAGAAAGAGGGCCGGGATTAGGGATTGACACACGCAATGCCGGCCCGTATGATACGGACGATCACGGACCGTTGCCACCAGAGGCGATAACCCTAAGCCTGCGATCGATATGGATATCCTCAATAGAATCGAGTTCGAGAAGCCGGACCTGGACCGATTGACATCCCGGTACGCCGTTGTCGACTGCCATTTCCATACCCGGTATTCCGACGGCCTCAACGGCGTCGAAGCGATCGTCAAGCGGATGCGGGAGCTGGGCATCGGCCTGGCGGTCACGGATCACAACGAGATCGCCGGGGCCGTGGAGATCGACCGGTATCCGGATCTGTTCACCATTCCGGGCATCGAGGTCACCTCCAAGGAGGGGACCCACCTGCTGATCTACTTCTACGACGTGAACAGCCTCAAGGAGTTCTACCACGGCGACATCGAGCCCCATATGGGCCAGGAGATCATGACTTCCGTGCGCCTGGACATGGAGCGGATCATCCGCCGGGCCCGCAAGTACCGGTCGGTGATCATCTTCCCCCACCCTTACTCCGCCATCTACACCGGCGTCTGCAACCACCACTTCCCCAAAGAGCGCCTCGCCGAGCTGTTCGAGATGGTGGACGGCGTGGAGGTGATCAACTCCGAGAACCTCAACAAGTGGAATCTCAAGTGCGCCGTCCTGGGGTTCAACATGGAGAAGGGGATCACCGGCGGCAGCGACGGCCACTCCCTCTACCACATGGGCAAGACGGTCACCTACGCGGACTGTCCCGCCGACCGGGAGAGCTTCCTGGAGGCGGTCAAGGCGCGCGGGACCCGGGTGATCGGCAAGGAGATCCACATTCTCCGCAAGATGACCTCCAACAGCTTCAAACTCCGATCGAACATCAAAAACTGCCCGGACCTTCTGGAGAAGAACCTCCGGTACGGGTGCACCGTCATCAACCTGAAGTCCCGGAACTTCCGGGAGCGGATGAAGGATCGCCTCAACGGACGCGGCCGGCGCCTCGGCTACCATTGACCGGCCAGGGCCGGGCCGATGGAATCGATCCCCCGCCGGGACCGGGTCTCCTTCCACCAGACGGCGAACTGGGGCAGGGCCGCGCCGTAGGAGGCCATCCCCAGGGTCTGGGAATTGAGCTTCAGGTAGGCATGATTGATCTTCCGGCGCAGGGAGAAGAGCCTCGGGAACCGCTCCCGGTATTGCCGAATGGACCGATTGCGCGCCTCCACCGCCCCCCGGACCTCCGGGGAGAGTTTCACCGTGAAAAGGTCGTGCCAGACCAGGGGGGAGATGTGGGGCCGGAGGGCCAGCAGAACCCGTACCGCCGCGGAATAGCGGAGAAATTCGGACTCGGCGCCGATGCAGGCCACGTAGGCGATAAGGTTGGCGTCGGTCTCCGAGGCGAAGCCCAGAAAATGCGCCTTCTCGTGGGCGGCCACGCAGGGCCGCTCCCAGGGGAAGAGTTCGGCGTTGACATGGGGCTCCATGAAAAAGGGCGAGAAGAAACCGGAGATGCCGAAGATGCTCAGCAGGGTGTTGGCGTGGAGGTGTTTGGTGGGGGGCGGTTCCGCCCGCAGGGACGGATCGGTGATCGCGACGATTTTCCCCACCTCCCGGTCGAGGGTCCGGTCCAGGAGCCGGCGGTCCCGGGCCTCGGGGGGGAAAAGGTGCAGGGGCCGGTAGAGGCGGTTGGCCAGGGCGGCCATCTCTTCGCCCAGCTTCCGGTAGTCCGAGTCGGCGGGGGCCTCGAACGGCGGGTGCGGGACCAGGGCGGTGAAGAAGGGCTGGCGCAGGTAGTTGAACCCCCAGAAGGCCATGTAGAAAACATAGATTCCGGCTCCCGAGGCGAAGAGGTGGCAGAGGATCCGAAGGACCCACTTGCCCATGGACCGGCCTTCGTGGCGGGCCGTCAGGAAGCTGTAGAGGATCCCCACCGGAACGGCGAAGAGGACGATGCCGGCGGCCGCCTCGGTGAGGGAGATCGTCGCCGGGACCAGGTCCGGGAGCCTCCCGAGCCCCTGGGCGATGTAGGGGTGGAACGGGCGGGAGTAGCCGAACTCCACCTTGCCGGGGTGGCCGTCCAGGAGGATCCGGCAGACGAGGACGGCGATCCCCAGAAGCACCAGAAGGAGGTGCCAGCTTTCCACCACCGGCTCCCGGATCACGATCCGGCGGTTGGGGATGTAGGTCCTGCTCGTAAGTCTGCTGCCAGCCACGTTCCTGCCCTTCGGGGGTGTGGAGGTTGGTCCGGTGGGCGCTTGCGCCGGGAGGTTCAAGGTAAACCGATGGCGGGCAAAAGGTCAACAGCCAATTCCGGCCCCCGGGGGGAAGGCCCGGATCGGCGCCCCCAAGGGCCGAAAGGAGCACGATGAAGGTTACGGCTTCGGACGTCATGGACACGGTGTTTCACACCCTCACCCCGGATCTTCCCGTGGGCGAGGCGGTCAAGACCTTCAAGGCGGCCGGCGCCGCCGAGGGGCGGAAGATCTTCGGGATGATGGTCGTGGACGGCGACGGGCGCCTGGCGGGGATGATCTCCATGTACGACATCCTCCTCTTCCTGCGGCCCAAGCACATCCAGATCTGGGGGGTGATGGAGGACGTGGACATCGAGGGGCTGGTGGACCGGGCCTGTGAACGGGCCGGGACCGTCCGGGTGGGGGATATCATGAGCACGGACCTCATCACCATCACCCCCCGGACCCACCTCATGGCCATCGTCGATATCATGATCAACAAGCACGTGCGTCGGCTCCCGGTGCTGGAGGGGGGGAAGATCCTGGGGATCGTCTACATCTCCGATCTCTTCTACCATCTGCTCGATCGGCTCACCGACTGATCGGCGCATCGGCGGAGGTTCCCATGTCCATTATCGCCAAACGGAGCATCCTCACCGGCATGAAGGTGAAAGAGGCCATGCGCCGGCTGGTGGTCCGGCTGCCCGCGGAGGCCGGCCTGGACCAGGCGGTCATCCGGATGACCAAATACAAGGTGAGCGCGCTTCTGGTCGACGACACGGCGGGACGGGCCGCCGGAGTGGTCTCCAAGACGGACATCATGGGGGCCTACTACGCCGGCCTCCCCGTCACCTCCCCCCTGTCGGACATCATGGTCGGCCCGCCCCTGGTCCGCGCCCCGGACGATCCGGTGGAATCGGCCCTCAACGCCATGCGGGAGGCCGGGGTCCACCGGGTCTACGTCCACGGCGGGGCCGACGCCGACCCGGAGCGGGTGGCCGGGGTCCTGGCCTATCCGGACATCGTGGGACTTTTGTATCAGTACTGCCACCAATGCCGCCGGAGCCTGCTCCGACGGGGGGCGCCGGATGGAGGGGGCGAGGACGGAGAGGCGGAGCCGGTCCTGCGGTTCACGGTCCGGGACGTGATGACCGCGTCCGTGACGGCCCATCCGGAGACCGACCCCCTGACGTCGGTCATGGAGGGGCTCTCCATGCACCGGTTCGGGGCGGTGCTGATCACCGACGGGGAGGGCCGCCCCGCCGGGGTCGTCTCCAAGTCGGACCTGATCCTCGCCTATCTCCACGGGGTCGACCCGGAGACGCCGGCCGAGGGGATCATGTCCGCCCCGGTTTGCTCCTGCGAGGCCGGGGCGTACCTGGAGACCGCCCTGCGGCGGATCATCTTCTCGGAGGTCCAGCGGATCTTCGTCCATGAGGAGCGCCCCGAAGCGGTGGTGGGGGTCCTCTCCCTCTCCGACGCGGCCCGGATCCGCTCCGGCTCCTGCCAGGCGTGCGTGGCCAGCCGGATCACGCCGGTCTCCGACCCGTCAGTCTGACGCGATCAACTCCCGGGCCACCTTCTCCCCGGACAGGAGCATCCCCCCGAAGATGGGGCCCATGCGGGGTCCGCCGAAGGCGGCGTTGGCCGCCATGCCCGCCACGTAGAGGCCGGGGAAGACCTGACGGGTGTTCTGAAGGGTCAGGGTCTCGGCCCGGTCCGACCACATCGACTTCTCCCCCTCGATCTTCCCGGACGGGGTGTCGAGCCGTCCGGGGACCTTTCGCTGAACCACGCTCACCACTTCCAGGTCGTGGCCGGTGGCGTCGATGACGTAGGTCGACCGCATGGTGAGGGGATCCACGTGGAGGCCGGCGATCTCCACCGCCGACCAGGTGAGCACCAGGCCGATGACCCGGTCGGTCCGCATCATCACGTCCTCGGCGCTCATGCAGTTGAAGATGGTCAGGCCGGCCTGGACCGCCTTTGACGTGAGGGTGGAGATCGCCTCCACCGAGTCGGCGGTGAAATAATCCTCCTCGTAGGGGCGCGCGCGGATCCCGAACTCCTCGAGGATGTGGACCGCCGCCTTCTGGACCACGATCTCGTTGAACATCATGCCGCCGCCCCACATGCCGCCGCCCACGCTCAGCTTCCGCTCGAACAGGACCGCCCGCTTGCCGGCCCGGGCCAGGTAGTATCCGGCCACCAGGCCGCTGGGGCCGCCGCCCACGATGGCCACGTCCGCCTCCAGGTTCGCCTTCAGCTTCTCGTAAAACCGGTCGATGATCGCCCGGCTGATGGTGATCTCATTGAGTTCCATTGGATGATCCTTTCCCTTGTGTGATGGTTGTGTCGCGGATTCGGTCCCGGAATTCCCGGATCCGCCCGGGGATATCCGTTGCTTCGTTGATCCCGGAGATGACGGCGAAGTGCCGGCAGCCGGTTTCGGCCACCGTCGCAACGTTCGCCAGGGTGATCCCGCCGATGGCCACCACCGGGATCCGCACCGCCCGGACCACCGCCCGGAGCCCGGCGGGTCCGATCACCTCGGCGTCGGACTTGGTGGCGGTGGGGAAGACCGATCCGGTCCCCACGTAGCCGGCCCCCGCTTCCTGGGCCGCCAGGGCCGCGGCCGGGGTCCGGGCCGAGACCCCGACGATCATCCCCTCCGGGACCCGGCGGAGCACCTCTCGGTACGCCTCGTCCTCCCGTCCGACGTGGACCCCGTGGGCCCCCACGGAAAGGGCGATGTCCACCCGGTCGTTGACGATCAGGATCGCGTTTCCGCGCCGCCGCGCCAGATCGACCATGGCCCTTGCGGTTCGGCGGTAGGCGTCATCCGCCATCTCCTTGTTCCGGAACTGGATGATCCGGGCCCCGCCGTCCAGAAGCGCCCGGCAGCGGGAGACATCTTCGGCGAAGCAGTAGACGTCCCTGTCGGAGGGGAACGTCGGGTTCGATTCCTGTTTCATCGGTCTACCCAAAAAAAACAGGCGCCGACGGTCAACGCCGGCACCTGTTCCTGTTCGTGGATGGCGGTGTTTCCTTCGCGCTGGTATGATCCAGATCAAGTTTCAGGGTATGTTCTCAGCCCGCGTTCGCGGGCACCCCTAACACCTGGTGATGTTTAGAATTTGAACGTTTATGTCGGTTGTTCGGTCGAGGCTCTCCGAATGTATGGGATTATTGAAACACAGCGCGGATGGATGTTCGCGGGAAAAGGGCGAACGGCATCATGCGCATTCCTCTTTATGTACCAGGGAACCGGAGGGTTTCGCAATCGTTTTTTCGCGGTCACCCGGAAGAGGACGATCGGCCCTTCCATGCCAGGGCCAGCAGGGAGACGCCGTAGGCTCCGGCGGCGCAGGCCATGAGGATGGGGATGCCGTAGGCCAGGGCGATCTGGGCCGAGAGGATGGCGGTGAGGACCGAAGCGCAGCCGTTGGCGGCCCAGGCGTAGGCCCGCTGGAGGGGATCGGCCGGCAGGTCCCGCATCCCCAGGGAGAAGGGGAGCCCCATGAGAAAACCGGCCGGGGCGAGGAGGACGACCCCGGCGACGTACCGGGCCGTGGTGGGAAGCGCCAGAAGCCGGTGGATCAAACCGTCGACCCCCAACAGGAGGAGCGCCAGAACGATCAGGGCACCCAACCCCCACCGGAGAGCGCCGGGGCCCAGCCGCTCCGAGGCGATCCCCCCGGCCGCCGTGAAGATCAGGATTCCGGAGACCACCACGGTGAAGCTGACCAGGGGGTGGCCCAGCAGCAGGGTATACGCCTTGATGAACCCCATCTCCACGAACATGAACCCGGCCCCCACCCCGAGGAAGTAGAGTCCGTTTACGCCTGAAACCCCCCTGCCCCGGCGGCCGAAGAGGACCGGCGGGGCCACGAGCAGCAGCAGGGCCACGGCCAGTGCCTCGGCAAAGACCACCGCCACCACGATCTCCCCGGACAGGAGCACCGGGTACATGCGGCTGCCCATGGTCGTGTAGAGGTCCCCCAGCCGTCCCCACTTGAGGATCCGGCCCGGAAACGGGCGCTCGTCCCCCTGGGGGGCGGTGTCCAGGGGATAGTCCTCGAAAAAGCGGTCCGAGGCGCCCTCCCGGTAGGCCTCGGCCAGCCGCCGGATCTCCCGGTGGTGGAAGGGCGCGTCGAAGACGTTGAACCGGTTGGCCAGGTCCGCGGCCATGCCGGGCAGGTGGACCGGGTCGAAATTGCGCTCCCGCGCAAAGGCGAGGAGCCGGCCGGCGGGGCTTTCGGGCGAGGATGCATTCCCCAGGGGGGCGGCGGAGAGGATGAGGGTGTAGGTGTCCCAGTTCCGGATCACGGCCAGATGAGCCGCGGGGTCGGAGATCCCCCGGGAGCGCAGGGCTTCGTAGGCGGTCCCCCACATCCGCACGGCGTCGGACGGGGGCAGGAGGAGGCGCCGGGAGAGGATCGCCATCCCGTCCGCCGTGAGGTGGTCCAGGTAGGCTCCCAGGGCGTCGGTGGTGAAGACGTGGGACTGGTTGAGGGCGTCGGAGCCCGGCAGCGACGTTCCCCAGTTCTCCACCTGGATGACCGAATAGCGCTCCGGGGAGCGTGCCAGATGGGCCCGGTAATCCGATCGGATCGTCCCGATCCCGTAGTGGTCCGCCACGATGGCCGCCATGCGGGGGTCGGAGTCGGCCACTGTCACCTCCCCGGCGCCCGAGGCGAGGGCGCAGGCGATGGCCAGCCCGCCGCCGTTCTGGATCACCAGAACCCGGTCGGGGGGCGGCCGGACCGCGTATCCGGCGTAGGAGAGGGTGAACCGCGCGAACCGGTAGCCGTCTTCCCCGGGGCGATAGAGGACGAACCGGCGGTCGGCGTCGGTGAAGACCGCCCGCTGGGGGGGCATCGGCTCCTGGTACCGGAGGCTCAGGCCCGGGGCGAACCGGATGTAGGGGCTCTCCACCCGGTCGAGCCGTCCCCGGAGCCCGGTGCGGCTCTCGGTGATCCGGGTCTCCGGCATCCGGAGGGCGTGGCTCAGGGCCTTGTAGGGGGAGGGGGAGACCCGGACCGCCTCGGGATATCCGGCGTACAGGGAGGCGCCTCCCCCCAGCACCGCCGCCAGGGCGGCGATCCGGACCCGTTTCCCGGAGAGAAGGGTCAGGGGGAGCGGGAGGAGCGCCGCCGCCAGGATCAGCTCCCCCTCGCCCAGAAAGGGAAGCCCCAGGGAGGGGAGCAGGGCCCCCAGGCCCGACCCCGACATGGTGGCGAAGTAGACCCGGCCCGTGCGCCGGTGGAGATGGGCGTACCCCACCGAGATGATCGTCCCGGTGAAGACGAAGGGGAGGGCGAAGAGGAGATAGGCGGTCAGCAGGTAGAGGATCTGGATCGGCTCCAGGGGCAGACGGAAATAGTCGAGGGGCAGGCGGTTGACGGTCCAGTACCCCCCCAGGGCGGTGACGGCGTAGCCGAGGACCAGAAGGCCCAGGGGCCCCGGACGGGAGAGACGCCCCTCCCAGCCGGGGCGGCGGCCGTCCAGCAGGCTCAGGAGCGTCCCGCTCGCCCCGAACCCGAACAGGGCGAGGCTGATCACCATGAAGGAGAGGTGGTTCCACTGGCCGATGGAGAAGACCCGGGTCAGCAGCACCTCGTAGGCGAGCGACGACAGGGAGACCAGGAAGATGGCGGCGTAGAGCACGGTCGATCGGGAGCTGTTACTTTTCCAGGGCCTGGCCCGTCATGGGGACGAAGAGGACGCCGGTGATCTGGCGCACCGTGTGGTCCTCCCCCTTCCGGGTCACCAGGACCAGGTTCTGGTAGCTGAAGGGGTTGCCCAGGGGCAGGATGAGTCGTCCCCCGTCCCTGAGCTGTTTGAGCAGCGGCGGCGGGATGTGGTCCACGGCGGCGGTGATCATGATGGCGTCGAAGGGGGCGGCCGCCTCCCAGCCGAAGTAGCCGTCCCCGTGGCGGGTCTTCACCAGGGCGTACCCCAGCTTCTCCAGGGTCTCCGCGGCCTTCTCGTGGAGCTTCTCCTTGATCTCGATGGAGTAGACCTCGCCGGCGATCTCGGCCAGGACCGCCGCCTGGTACCCCGATCCGGTGCCGATCTCCAGGACCCGGCTCTCCGTTGTGAGACCGAGCGTCTCCGTCATCAGGGCTACGATGTAGGGCTGGGAGATGGTCTGCCCCTCTCCGATGGGCATGGGGTGGTCCTCGTAGGCCTGGCCGGCTAGTTTTTCGGGGACGAACTGGTGGCGGGGCACCGTCCCCATCGCCGCCAGCACCTTCTCGTCCTCGATCCCCCGGGCGGCGATCTGGTTCTCCACCATCGCCTTCCGCTCGGCCTTGTAAGCGGCCAGGTCGACCCGGTCGGCCGGCGCTTTCGCCGGGAGGATCAATGTCGTCAGCAGCAGGGTGAGCAGTGGAATTCGCATCATCGGACCTCCTGTGGTTCGATTTGACGTTTGCAATCGCCCCCAAATTTGGATATGAACATGGGCTAAGGGTCTCGCCTCGGTACCTTTCATTATGACCACGACCTGCAAGGAATGCAATGGTCCCGGATTAGGAAAACACCATGAAGCGAACCACCGTCCTCAAGATCGGCCTCTGGTCGCTGGCCATCGTCACCGTCCTCATCATCGGCATCCACTACTTCCCCAAGGAGGAGCCCGACCTCGGCTTCTGGGGGGCGTTCTACTACACCCTGCGGGTCTTCATCCTGGAGCACGACCTCTCCCGGTTTCCCACCGCCGCCCCCCTGGTCTTCATCTACTTCTTCGCCCCCCTCCTCGCCCTCTCCGCGGTGGGCACGGCCATCACCTACTTCTTCCGCCTTTCGCCGGCCCTCCAGACCCGTCTGACCTCGGACCACGTGGTGGTCTGCGGGGTGGGCCGCACCGGGAAGCTGGTGGCGGCCACCCTCAAGGAGCGGGGGGTCCGGGTGGTGGGCGTCGACAGCGGCTCCCCCGACGCCTTCGAGGAGTGGTGCGGCGAGCACAAGGTCCCCATCATCCACGGCAGCTTCCTCTCCCCCCAGGTGCTGGAGCGGGCCGGGATCGGCCGGGCCCGGACCCTCATCTTCGCCTCCGGGGACGATCTGGCCAACCTGGAGGGGGTGGTGGGCGCCTACAACCTGCTCCGGAGCCGTCCCGGGCCGCCCCGGCTCCTCTGGGCCCACATCGCCAACGAGCGGCTGGCCGACACGGCCCGCTGCGCCCTGCGCACCGAAGGGCGGTTCTCCATCCGGTTCTTCGACACCTACCGCATCTCCGCCTCCCGGATGATCAGCCAGCTCTTCAACCCGGAGGTCCGCGGGGGGGTCACCGAGATCACCATTCTGGGATTCGGGAAGTTCGGACGGGACCTCATGGAGGTCCTGGTCCGGGACGCCACCCCCGAAGAGAAGTGGTCGATCCGGGTGGTGGACATCCGGGACGTGGGGGAGGAGGTCCGGTCCCTGGGCCGGGACCTGAAGGTGGCCGAACACGTCTCCTTCACCCGGGCCGACGTCCAGAGCCTCCTCCTGGAGGATTCCGAGGAGCGGGCCTTCTTCATCTGCACCGACGACGACATCGGGAACCTGGCCGCGGCCCTGATGCTGGCCGGCAAACAGTTCTGCACCTTCATCTACGTCCGGATGGCCAAATGGCCCATGCCGGCCATCTCCGACCACCTGGGGAGAAACGGGCTCACCTTCGTCAACATCAACGACCTGGTGGTCCAGGGGATCGACGACCTTCCGGGGATCTATACCCCGGCCACCCCCGCCGATCTCAAGCGGATGAAAACCGCCGACGGGAAGAGGGGGGCCGCGGCATGAAAAGACCCGTAAATCCGTTCTCCATGGGTTTGATCCTGGTGCTGGCCGTCCTGCTGACCGGATGTCCGGCCGCGCCGCCGGCGCCGGAATCGAAGTCCCCGGTCCCGGAGGGACGCCAGCGGCCGCGCCCGAAAGCCGGAACCGCCGAGACCCGGCGCTGGAACCCCGACGGCACCCTCCGCCACTGGAAGGGCGGGAACCTCTCCGGGCCCCTGGAGGCCGACGCCCGGTTCCGCCGGCTCCAGCGGCGCGACGCCCATAAAAAGATCGCCCTGGAATTCCTCGATCGGTTCCGGTCGGACCTCGGGCTCAAGCATCCGTCCCGGGAACTGGTGGTCACCGAGGTGAAGGTGGACGGCCTGGGGATGGCCCACGTGCGGCTCCGGCAGGTCTTTCGAAACATTCCGGTCCAGCGGGGGGAGATCCGGGTCCACCTCGACCGGAACAATCGGGTGGTCCGGGTCCAGGGCCGGTACATCCCCACCCCCACGGGGATCGATCCGCGCCCGTCCATCGATCTGAAGGCGGCCGAAAAACGGGTGGCCCGGGATCTGGGCCGATCCGGGTGCCCCCGGTGCCGGGGGGAACTGGTGATCCGTTCGGACCCGTCCCATCCTCCGCGGCTGGCCTACCGCGTGGTGACCCGTCCGGGGCTCGCCCGGGGGTGGGTCTACTTCATCGATGCCCGGGACGGGAGCGTCCTGGACCGGTACTCCAATATCAAGACCCGGCGATCCCCCCCGGGCTCGCCCAAGTAGACAGACAAGGAGGTACCCCATGCGGATGTCCCGTATCCCGGCCGTCGGTCTCCTGGCGCTGCTGATCTGCGCGCCTCAACTTTTCGCGGCTTCCGATTCCTCCGGCCGGCCCGGCGGCGCGGAACTGATGGAACGGATCGAGGAGGCGCTGACGGCGGTCCGGTCCCCGGCCGGCCGGTCGGCGACGGCCCGGACCGCCGGGCCGACCCCGTGGCATGCGGACCGTGTGGCGGGCCCGGACCAGGTGCGGCTCCGCCCCGGCCGGGGGACCCCCATGCAGATCCGGGGCCGGACCCTGATGCGGGCGGACCGTTCCAGGGCCGACGGGCCGGCCCGGGACGCGGAGACCGCCGGGCGGTTCCTGAGGGCCCGAAGCGGGCTCCTGGGGCTTCTCGACCCGGACGGCGAGCTTCGCCTGGCCCGCCGCCGGACGGACCGCCTGGGATACCGCCATCTGCGGTACGACCAGCGTTTTCGGGGGATCCCGGTCTGGCCGGCCCAACTGATCGTCCATCTCGACGGCCGGGGGGACGTCTACCTCCTGGACGGGTCCCACGTCCGGACCCCCAGAAAGTCCGCCCCCCGACCGGCCCTGGATCGAACGGCGGCCCTGGCCGCGGCCCGGTCGGCGGTCCCCGGCGGTCGGACGGCCGGCGCCGACGGACCCGAGCTGATCTACTACGCACCCCCCGAAGGGGGGGAGACCCGGCTGGCGTGGAAGGCGATCCTCCACGCCTCCCTGACCCGACAATGGGTGGTGGTCGTGGACGCGGTCACCGGCGGGGTGTTGACCGCCTACAACCGGGTCGCCACCACGGCGGCGGAGGGATCGGGGGTCGACCTGCTGGGCGTTCGCCGGAACCTGAACCTCTGGTTCGAAAACGACCGGTATTACCTGGTCGACACCACCAAGCCGATGTTCGATCCCGTCGACTCGGATCCCCCCAACCCCAACCGGACCGAGGGGGCCGTGATCCTGTTGGATGCCGAGAACGAGCCCCCCACCGACCGGATCGAGTCCGTCCCCCTGGGGCCCTTCGCCTACGTCACGTCCGGCCTGAGAACCTCGGGATGGCTCCCCGACGCCGTGAGCGCGGCCCACAACATCTCCGAAACCTACGACTACTTCCGGGAGTACCACGGCCGGGCCTTCATCACCCAGGAGGGGGACTCGGTGGTGGCCATCGTCCGGGTGGGACAGGATTACGCCAACGCCGCCTGGGCCGACGTCATGATCTTCGGGGATGCCGAACCCTTTGCCGCGGCCCTCGACGTGGTGGCCCACGAACTGACCCACGGGGTGACCACCGCCACCGCCAACCTGATCTACCAGGGGGAATCCGGGGCCCTCAACGAGGCCTTCTCGGACATCTTCGGCGAGATGGTCGAACACCGGACCGAGGGGGCCACCGACTGGACCATGGGATCCGGGCTCTCCAGGCGGATCCGCAGCCTCTCCGACCCCGGTTCCCTGGAGTTCGCGCCGGGGTTCCCCTATCCATCCACCATGGGGGAGTTCATCCAGACCACCGAGGACAACGGCGGGGTCCATTGGAACGCCACCATCGTGGGCCACGCCTTCTACCTCCTGGCCCAGGGGATGGACGGCGCCATCGGCCTCGGGGACGCCGAGCGGATCTTCTACCGGGCCCTGGTCTACCATCTGGTGGCGAGTTCCCGGTTCATCGACGCCCGCCTGGCCTGCATCGCCTCGGCCGAGGAACTCTTCGGCGAGGGATCGGTCCAGGCCCTCCGGACCGCCGAGGCCTTCGACGCCGTCGGGATCTTCGACGCCGCCCCCACCCCCGAGCCGGACGAGACCGGTTACATCCCGCCCCCCAGCGGTCCGGACGCCCTCCTCTTCATCCGCTGGGACGAGGAGCAGGGGGCGTTCTTCCTGGGCAGACGGGAGGAGCGGGACCCCCCGGAGGGGGTGCGTCTCTCCTCCCGCCCGGTGTCCCGGGCCCGGGCCTCGGTGACCGAGGACGGCCAGGTCGCCGCCTATGTCGACTATCTCAACGACATGTGCCTCATCTTCACGGACGGCACCGGGACCGAGGAGTGCCTGGGATACGTGGGGCTGGCCCATTCAGTGGCCATGTCCCCGGACGGGGAACTCTACGGGTTCGTATTCCTGGACGAGAACGGCCTCCCCGGCGGCGCCATCACCGTCATCGATATCGGACGGGACGACGTAAGGGAATACGAACTGGTGGCGCCGGCCTTCGACGGGGTCTCCACCAACACCATCATCAGCGCCGACCAGATGAACTTCACCTCCGACAACCGGCTTCTCATCTATGACGCCCTCAACCGGATGGAACTCAACGACGGCTCCTCCTACGACGCCTGGTCCATCTACGCCCTCGACCTGGCCACCGGCCAGACCCTGGTGCTGGCGCCGCCCACCACCAACGTGGACATCGGGTTCCCGGCCCTGAGCCAGACCAACGACAACTTCATCACCTTCGACGCCTTCAACCCGGAGACCCTCGATTCCACCATCCGGGCCATGAATCTGATCAAGAACCGATCCAACGCCATCACCACCGTGGAGGGGGACTGGGGCACCCCCTTCTACACCGGCGACGACGCGGCGATCATCTACTCCCAGAAGAACACCACCACCGCCACCGGTTTTTCCATCTACCGCCAGCCGGTGGCCGAGGACCGGATCACCCCCGTTGGATCGTCGGCCCTCTACCTGGCCAACGCCGATTTCGGCACCATCTACCGCCGGGCCGGGACCGGCGGCGGAGATGACGACGGGGGGGATGACGGGACCGGCGGCGACGGGGGCGCCGACGACGGGGGCGGCGGCGGAGGAGGCTGTTTCATCGCCTCGGCCGGCACCGTTGCCGGATCCGCCCGCGGGCCGGCGGGGGCGGTGCTCCTGGCGGTGCTCCTGGTCCGCGCCTGGTGTCGGGGAAACAGGGTGCCGCGGAAACAGGGTTGAAAAACGGGTCCGGAACCGGTAAGAGAACCGCCTTTGCCGGCATCGGCCGATTCAAACCCCGCGAGAGGAGACCTATGAAGGGCATCATCCTGGCCGGCGGGTCCGGAACCCGCCTCTACCCCATCACCAAGGTGGTGAGCAAGCAGTTGCTCCCGGTCTACGACAAACCGATGATCTACCACCCCCTCTCCGTCCTCATGCTGGCGGAGATCCGGGAGATCCTCATCATCTCCACCCCCCACGACCTGCCCCTGTTCCAAAAGCTTCTGGGAGACGGGGACCAGTGGGGGCTCTCGTTCTCCTACGCCGAACAGCCCCGGCCCGAGGGGCTGGCCCAGGCCTTCGTCATCGGCCGGGAATTCGTGGGCGGCGGCCCGGTCTGCCTGATCCTGGGGGACAACATCTTCTACGGCTACGGCCTCTCCGGCCAGCTCCGCCAGGCCCGGGAGCGGGGACCGGGCGCCACGGTCTTCGGCTACTGGGTGCGGGACCCGGAGCGGTACGGCGTGGTCTCCTTCGACGGGGACGGCCGGGCCGTGGCCATCGAGGAGAAGCCGGCGGAGCCCACGTCGAACTACGCGGTCACCGGCCTCTACTTCTACGACAACCGGGTCCTCGACATCGCCGCCGGCCTCGAGCCATCCCCCCGGGGGGAGCTGGAGATCACCGATGTCAACCGGACCTATCTGGAGATGGAGCAGCTCCACGTGGAGCGATTGGGCCGGGGGATCGCCTGGCTCGACACCGGGACCCACGAGACCCTCATGCAGGCGTCGAGCTTCATCGAGGCCATCGAGTCCCGTCAGGGGCTCAAGGTGGCCTGCGTGGAGGAGATCGCCTACCGGAAGGGGTTCATCGACGCGGCCCAGGTGGAGCGGCTGGCCGAGCCCCTGTTGAAGAACAGCTACGGAGAATACCTGATGAACATGCTCAAATACCGCCAGGAGCTGATGTGACATGGAGATCGTCCCCACCGCGCTGCCCGACGTGAAAATCCTTCGCCCCAGGGTCTTCCGGGACAACCGGGGCTTTTTCATGGAGACCTACCACCGGAACCGGTACCGGGACCTGGGCATCCCGGCCGATTTTTGCCAGGACAACCTCTCCCGGTCGGTGAAGGGGACGGTCCGGGGCCTCCACTTCCAGATCCGGCACCCCCAGGCCAAGCTGGTCCAGGCGATCCAGGGGGAGATCTTCGACGTGGCCGTGGACATCCGGCCCGGCTCCCCCACCTTCGGCCGGTGGGTGGGCGAGCGCCTCTCGGAGGAGAACCTGCATCAGCTCTACATCCCCGAGGGGTTCGCCCACGGCTTCTGCGTCCTGAGCGAGACGGCCCTATTTTCGTATAAATGCTCCGACTTCTACGATCCGGCGGATGAGGGGGGGATCCTCTGGTCCGACCCGGACATCGGGATCGACTGGCCGGTGGACGACCCCATCGTCTCGGACAAGGACAAGGTCCAGCCCCGGCTCAAGGACCGGCCCCCGGAGCGGCTCTACGCCCCGGAGGACGGGTCGTGAGGGTCCTGGTCACCGGCGCCGGCGGCCAGCTCGGCCGGGAGCTGACCCGGCAGGGGCCGGCGGCGGGCCTCGATGTGGTTCCCGCCGGACACGACCGCCTCGACATCGCCGACCCCGCCCAGGTGGCGCATCTGATGGCGGAGGTCCACCCGGATCTCGTGGTCAACGCCGCCGCCTACACCCAGGTGGACCGGGCAGAGACCGACCGGGACGCGGCCTTTGCCGTCAACGCGGAGGGGCCGGGCCACCTGGCCGAGGCCTGCGAGGAGCGGGACATCCCCATGATCCACGTCTCCACCGATTTCGTTTTCGACGGAAAGAAGGGGCGCCCCTATACGGAGGAGGATCCCGTCCGGCCCATCGGGGTCTACGGCGAGAGCAAGGCCCAGGGGGAGGCGGCGGTCCGGGCCGCCCTGCGCCGCCATATTCTCCTGCGGACCGCCTGGGTCTTCGGGGTCCACGGCCACAACTTCGTCAAGACGATCCTCCGCCTGGCCCGGGAGCGGGAGTCGCTGAAGGTGGTGGACGACCAGCACGGGTGCCCCACGGCGGCCGGGGACCTGGCCCGGGCCATCCTGGAGATGATCGACCGGATTCCGAAAGACGGCGACGCCACATGGGGGACCTACCATTTCTGCGGCGACGGCGTCACCACCTGGCACGGCTTCGCCCGGCGCATCGTGTCGCTCGCCCGGCTCCACGGCCCCGTCCGGGTCAAGGAGGTGATCCCCATCCCCACCGCCGAATACCCCACCCCCGCCAAACGGCCGGCCTACTCGGCCCTCGACTGCGACAAGATCGCAGAGACTTTCGGCATCCGGCCCCTGCCCTGGGAGGAGACCCTGGAGCGGGTGGTCGCGGAGATCCACGCAGGGGGGTGACTCCCCGAATCCTTCTCCCTCGAAGATGGATGTGTCGCCCTTTCAGGGCTCGGACCAAATATCCACGGCAGTCCCAGGGCACCGGCCCTGGGCTCGTATGTCAAACCCCTTCGGGGTATCCGCCGTTGCACAACTCATCGAATTGTAAAATGATGTCCCAATGGGCTCGGTAATCTCGGGTTTTTTAAATGGCCCTGAACGGGCGGCATATTCCATTCCGGGGTAATCCTTCCGGAGAATGGGCGAGTTGTGGGAAAGCCCTGAAAGGGCGCCAAATGCCAATCCGGGGCAATTTTTCCGGAGAATCGGTGCGTTGTGGAAAGCCCTGAAAGGGCGCCCCATACCAGCCCAGGGCAATCGCCCTGGGGATAT
>CAYSLC010000072.1:0-22898 GCA_964431545.1 uncultured Desulfobacteraceae bacterium
CTCAACCATGCGCCGCTGGTTCGTCTCGCCGACGCGGAGTGTCGGGTCTTTCCGGAAATCCACCTTCCCGAAATCGCAATGAACAGCTTTCTCATCTCCGTGCCGGTGCTCAAGGTCCACTCCCTGGCCCAACTCACCGGTTCCCTGAAAAATATGATCGGCCTGGCTCCGCCCGAACATTATTCCGGGCAGGGCGGGACCTGGAAGAAGGCGATGTTCCACCGGGAGATGCAGCGGTCGATCCTGGAACTCAACCGACATCGAAGCCCGGACCTTTCCCTCATGGACGCCAGCGTGGGTCTCGCCGAGTTCCACCTGGGCGGTCCCCCTTGTTCACCGCCCGTGGCGAAGATGATCGCGTCCTTCGATCCTCTGTCCCTGGACCGGGTCGCGGCCGAGTTGCTGGGACTCGACTGGCGGAGCATCCCCCACCTCGGAACCCGGCTGTAGCGGGTTCACTGCCGGCCGCCCGATCTGAAACGCCGGGGGCATCGTGGATCCTCGATATCTTTTTTCCCCCTGACCCGAACGCGGCGGTTTTTGTGCCTCTTTCTTCCCCGTAACCCTTCCCCCTCGGATAAAGACCTGAAATCTTAATTAACCCATGCCCGGCCGTCGTTCCGTCCGCCTTGGGCGGAGGGGCGAAGCATATGCCTACCGATTCGAAACTACACCATTCTCTGTATCAAAATACAAGATCGACCCTATTCAATTTCCCACCGCTTTATCGATATGCTTTATATCAGATCGACAGAGCGGGACACGGAGAATTTGCAGAACAAATAGATCGTTTTAACCGGCAGCAAAAGGAGGGAACCATGAGACAGATTTTGGAGAGAATTCATTGGGCAAGAGGTATTGCGTCGATCGCCGCGCTTGCGGTCTGCTTCGCGATGGCGGGCCCCGCCGTGGTCAGCGCCGTCGATTATGAATATGAACCGGATGAGGGGGTCCATATGGAAGAGTGGTATGATCCCAGTGACTGGTTCAATTCGGACGAAGTGATCGACTACGAGACCGATTGGTGGGATTACACCTACAACTATCCCACTGTGTACAGCTATGACTACGACTACGATTACCCCTATGAAGGGTACTACGGAGATGACGTCACCCCTTACGGAGAATGGGAGTACGGCTGGCACTACGACTACTATACCGATACCTGGTATGAAGACGACGACGATGTCTTCATCCAGTGGTACGAATAGGCCCGAATCGGCTTTCCCGGGTTGCCGGGGCAGCGACCGCGGCAGGATGGATCGAATGACAATTCACAGTATAGAAGAATAGAAGAAAGGGGATTGCAATATGGAACGAAAACAAGGAAAGATCAGCCGAAGACAGACCCTTACCTTGGGATTACTGGTCGTCGGTCTGGCGTGCCTGATGGTTTTCGGCGTGCCGACCTTCGCGCAGCAGTCCGATTTTGAATCCGGAACCCAATATCGCGACAAAACCGGTGGAAGCCGGGATACCCGGTATGGAACCCAGGACCGGGATGACGGCCGGCGGTACCGTGACGACCGGGAATACCGATGGGATGAAGATCAAGACTTTGATTCCGGCCTCAGGTACCGGGACCAGGGTGGTGGAAGCCGGGATTCCCGGATCTCTCCAGGCGATCGGGAGTCCGATTACCGAAGTCGATCCGACCGGGAGTACGGCCGACGGACCGACCGTGGATATCAAAGCGGGATCGATTACCGGGAACGGTACGGTGGAAGCCGGGACTACCGCTATGGTACGCGAAGCGACCGAGATCGGGGCGGGGACCAGGGAGACGACTGGAACTGGAGCAGCCGCGGCGCCGATACCGATTTCAAATCCGGCACCCAGTACCGGGAAAACACGGGTGGAAGCCGGGAAAGCCGGTACGGCACGGCCCAAAGAGACAGAGACTGGCAGTGGCAGCGGGACCGGGACCGGTATCGGACCCGGCGGCCGGATACGTTCGACTACGGGATCGACTACCGTGAGCGGGTCGGCGGCGCTCGGGAGAGCCGTTACGGCACCGCGCGCCAGGAACGAGACTGGCAATGGCAGCGGGACCGGGATCGGTACCGGACCCGGCGGCCGGATGAGTTCGATTACGGAATCGACTACCGGGAGCGTGTCGGCGGCAGCCGTGAAAAGCGCATGGGCGTCCCCGGGTTCTCCGGGCGGGGGTACTTCGAAGAGCGAAAACCCCAGAGCCGAAGAAGCCCGGGAAGAGTCGACAGAATCGAGGGGAAGATCCGTGAGATGAATACGGTCACGCTGACCGGCCTCGATGAGAAGCATGTCGTCGTTCGGCTCGATACCGACAATGACCGCACCGCCAAGGTCGATCTGGGACCCGAGAAGAGGTTTTCGAACCTCGAACTGGAAAAGGGGGATACGGTTGTGATTCTCGGAACCCCCGGCACCATCAACGATCGGTCGATGCTGATGGCGCACTGGGTGGAGATCGGCGACAAGCGGTACACCATCAAACGGCCCCAGGACATGAACCTGACGCGGTACACCGGGGAGATTGTCAAGACCAAAAAGACGCGGTTCGGGGATGAAACCCCGGAACACTTGATGGCCCGGATCCGGCTGGATGACGGGTCCACCACCATCGTCAACATGGGACCGGAGAAGGAGCTTCGGAACGCCCTTGAAATCGAGGAGGGCAAGACGTTTTCCATGCTCGCCCGCCCGGTGAACATCAATGGGAAACGGGCCCTTGTGGCGGAAGTGCTCAACGTGGGCGACCGCACGGTGGATATCGACTGGGCCGGGTCGAAAGCGAAGCGGTCAGCCCAATAGAAGAACCATCCGGTTGCAAAAACAGCCGACCCGCGGGATAAATCCGCCGTCGGTTGAATGAAAAACAGCGAGGCCGGGCCGATTGCGGTCCGGCCTCGCTATTTCCGCATGCACCGGAATTAGGCCCGGGTCTCCGCGAGCAGGCGTTCCAGGTTCCGTCCCAGGAGATTGGCCTCGGACCGGGCGGGCAGTCGGAGGCCGAGGACCTTTTCCAGCTCCCCGGCCGGAGATCCGAAGGGAAAATCGGAGCCGAAGAAGATCCGCTCGTCCCCGTACCGGTCCAGGTAGTCGAGGATCTCGCCGGTACCGGCCAGGGCGGTATCGGCGTAGATGTCAGGCCGCTCCCAGATCCCCAGCCCGGCCAGACGGCCGTACCCGCCGTTCAACATGCCCAGGTGGGGGATGATCACCCGGACCCCGGGCGCGATCTCTTCGATGAACCGGATCGTGTTGGGCATCTCCTCCTCCAGGACCACCGGAAGGTTCCGCCGCCGGATCTCTTCCACGGCCGCGGCGCAGCGCGGATGGTCGTAGTCGTATTCGGGTTCCCCCGCGTGGCGGTGCCACTTGATCCCCCTGTGGCGCGGGTCGAGTTCCTCCACGGCGAAGTCGTTCCAGATGAAGAAGTAGGGGATCACTCTGAGGGAATCGGTCCCTTGGTCGAGCAGGTGCGCGTTGGCCCGGGACCGGCGCCGCTTCCACCCGGGGTCGTCCGTGAACCGGGGATCATACCGGTTGTAGATCTCCATGACCGGGGGAAACATCACCACCTTCCGGATGGCGGTGGCGCGGGCCATGCGCCGGTAGTCCTCGAACCCCTGGGGCGGCGGATAATCCTGGACGCCGCAGTGGGCGTGGGCGTCGATGACGGGAAAATCAATGGTCTCCATGGTCTTTACTTAGCGGATCATTTTCGGTAGTGTCAACGGTGAATTAGGGGAGCGTGTTGAAAACGGTCCATCCCGTGCGGGTGGCGGACCGGAGGACTTTTTCTTCGTCCGGCCCCGGGGGTGTGGGTTCGGAAAGGATGAAACGGCAATGAACATCGTGGAGATGATCGACCGGAACGCCAGAAAGTATCCCCACAAGCACGGCCTGCGGCAATCCGGCGGCGGGGTCACCTACTGGGACATCCGGAAGAACAGTGAAAAGGTCGCCGGCTGCCTCCAGGAGTGGGGGGTCAAAAAAGGCGATCATGTGGCGGTCATGAGCCAGAACACCGCCGCCTTCGTCTATGCGTTCTTCGGGGCCCTGAAGGCCGGCGCGGCGGTGGTTCCCATCAACCACAAGCTCACCGCCGTGGAGGCGGGCTACATCCTGGAGCACAGCGACGCCAAGGTCCTCCTGTTCGACGGGAGCCTCTCGGCCGTGGCCACCGATCTGGAGACCCGGATCCGACGGGTCGCCATGAACAGCGCCGCCGAGGGGTTCGAACAGCTGGAGAAGGCGGTGTCGGGGATCTCGACCTTCGACCCCGTGACGCTCTCCGACGACGACCCGGCGGAGATCCTCTACACCAGCGGCACCACCGGCAGGCCCAAGGGATGCCTGCTCTCCCACCGGGGCGTGGTGATGGCGGGGATCACCGCGGCGTTGCTCCTCAAGATGGACGCATCGGACCGATTGCTGATGGCCATGCCGATCTGGCACTCCTCCCCCCTCAACAACTGGTTCATGGGCGCCTGCTACGTCGGCGCCACCACCGTCCTGGTGCGGGAGTACCATCCCCTCCGCTTCCTGGAGGCGGTGGCGGGGGAGAAGTGCACCCTCTACTTCGGCGCCCCCATCTCCTACCTGATGCCCCTCCAGATGGTGAAGGACTTCGACCGCTATGATCTCTCCTCCATGCGGGCCTGGATCTACGGCGGGGGGCCCATCGCCCCGGATACGGTGCGCAAGCTGATGAAGGCCTACCGGAGCGACCGGTTCTACCAGGTGTACGGCATGACCGAGACCGGCCCCACCGGCGCCTGCCTGCCGCCGGAGGATCATCTGGAAAAGGCGGGGTCCATCGGCGACAGGGGATTGCCCGGCACGGACCTCGTCGTGATGAAGAACGACGACGAGGAGGCCTGCGCCGACCAGACCGGGGAGATCTGGTTGAAGGCGGACAGCATGATGGCGGGATACTACAAGAACCCCGAGGCCACCGAGGCGGCCTTCCACGAGGGCTGGTACCGGACCGGGGACGTGGCCAGGGTGGACGAGGAGGGGTACTACTTCATCGTCGATCGGTTGAAGGACATGATCGTCACCGGGGGAGAGAACGTCTATTCCAAGGAGGTGGAGGACGCCATCGCCGCCCATCCGGACGTCCGGGAGGCCGCCGTGATCGGCGTCCCCCACTTCGAGTGGGGGGAGACCGTGGTCGCCCTGGTGGTCACCGACCCGCAACGGCCGATTTTCGAAGATACCCTGAAGGCCTTCCTGGCCGATCGGCTGGCCCGGTTCAAGATCCCCAGGCTTTTCCGGTTCGTGGATTCCCTCCCCCATACGCCCACCGGCAAGGTGATGAAGTATAAGCTTCGGGAGATGCTCGGGGAGGAGCAGGCGGCGGAGCCCGCCGGGTAGCCGGCCGGGGCCTGGCGGCCGCGGCCGCCGGCGGCCCGCGTTGGCCCCCGCTAGGACCCTCTATGATCCTGACTACGAATAGGGGGTCGGTACGAGGGGCGCCTTGCGGCCGGCGGCCTTGATCGGAAACCAGTTGCCGGCCGCCAGCGCCTCGGTGCCGTGGCTTTCGATCAGAAAGACGACCATTTCCAGGGTTCGATAATCCACCACCTCCTCGCCCCATCCCAACCGGGACAACCGCTGCTTCATCTTTCCCGGAACGTACTCTTTTCGGCCGCCGAGGATATTGGCGATGTCCTTGATCAGCCGGGGAATCTCGATGGCGGTCAGCCCCTTCTCCTCGAACCGGCGGTTCAACCTTTCGATAATTTTTTCCATTTCCAATACCGATCGCTCAGGTGTGACAACGTTCATGCTCAAACGCGGCGGCTTTGGCGGCTCTCCCCATCCGGTCGATCCTTCGAACCTACAAAAAATGGAGGAACTACAAAATTTGTCGGTTTTACCGGCCGGGACCCATGGGCGGTGCCCGGGAACCGACCAAATTTGTAAGACCAAAAAAACCGGGAAAAATGGCGTGTACGTCCTCCAAGAGAGGAAAGGGTCCGATCCTCCGTGTTTTGGGGATTCGGATCCTCCCGTCCACGCCCGGTTCGATTTTCCCTTCCGACCGCAAAAAAAGCTTCTCTCCTCTCCCCGGTGAGAAGCAACTATCGTGCCGGAGGGTTCTCGGGGAATCAGGTCCGGGAGGGGGATGGGTCGGGGGAAGGGATTTCCGGCGCGGGCGGATCCGGTTCCCCGGCCGTTGTTCCGCCGGATTCGTCCCGTCCGGACTCCCGTAAGGGCGGGTGGAGAACGTCCATGGCCCGCCGGTACCGCCGCCGGAGGGCTCCGCTCTCCGGTTTGGGGACGGGACCGGCCTCCCGCCATCTGGCGGAGAGTTTCCGGGCCCAGCGGAGGGCGTTCTCCCGGGTCGCCTGATCGTTGCCCGGCACCACCACCAGGTCTTTGTATTCGAGGCCGATGCGCACCTGCTCCGCGGCCGGGACGTCCCGGTCATCGGGTCCCTGGAAGTGGGGAACCGCCAGCCTGGCCAGCACCTCCAGGTGCGCGCAGATCTCCTCCTTCTTCCGGAGGTTCTCCAGGCGTTCCCGATCCTGTTGCCGGAACCGCTGGTTGCGCCGTTCGAAGAAGGCGTCGCAGGCGCCCCGGAACCGGCGCCACAGCTCCTGTTCCGCCCGTCGGGGGGCGGGGCCGATGGTCTTCCAGGTCTTCTGAAGCGATTTGAGGGTCTCCGCCGTCTCCCGCCATTCGGTGGCGTCGGCCAACCGTTCCGCCTTTTCCGTCAGCTCCTCCTTGAGGCGTCGGTTTTCCGCCTGCCGGGACTGCAACCGGTCGAGATGGGACCGGTACGTTTCGAAGAAGACATCGCACACCGTCCGGAACCGGACCCGGATGTCGTCCACATCGGCATCGGGTACCGGCCCCACCGCCTTCCACGTCTCCTGGAGTTCCCGCATCTTCCGGGCGGCGGGCCGGAGATCCGTTTGTTCTTCCGTCGAGATCAGAAGGGCTTCGGCCCGGTCGCACAGGGCCTGTTTTTTCCGGAGGTTTTCGGGTTTGTCGGCCTCGAGACGATCGAAGAAGCCGTTGCAGGCGGCCTGGAACCGATGCCAGAGGGCGTCCGAATCGGTCTTGGGCACCGGTCCCACCGCCTTCCAGCGGCGCTGGAGGTCCTTGAGGCCCTCCGACGCCGCCCGCCAGTCGTCGGAACCGGACAGCGCCTCCGCCGCCTCGCAGAGCCGGCGCTTCTCCTCCAGATTCTCCTCCCGCCGGGCGTCCAGGTTCTGATAGAATCGTCTCCGCCGTTCGAAGAAAGCGTTGCAGCGGCCCTGGAATTCCGCCGGCAGGTCCTTCTCCACGCCCCGCGGCAGGGGGCCGATCTCGTTCCAGCGGGTCTGGGCCGCTTTGATCTCCTCGGCGATGGGCTCCCATCCGGCCGGTTCGGGGAGATCCCCGTCCTCGCGGTCAAGAAAGGGGGTGAGGTCGCAAACCCGCTGAAAGAGGGAGGTTTTCTCCACCAGACATCGATCGTGGACCCGGTCACAGGCCGCCTGGAACCGGTCCCGGATCTCCCGGCTCTTCTCCCTGGAGACGGGCCCCACGGCTTTCCAACGGGCCTGGGTCTCCCGGACCACCCCGGCGATCCCCGGCGTCTCCCCGGAATCCGCCAGGGCCTCCACGATCACGCACAGCTCCGTCTTCTGGTTCAGGTTGGCCCATCGCTCCCATTCCAGGGCATCCCAGAATTCCCGCTGTTTTTGGAAAAACCGCTCGCAGGCGTCGGTGAAGCGCTCCTCCAGGGGCTCCTTGAGGACCCGGAACGCCGGGTCGGCCGTCTCCCATTCCGATTTGGCGGCCAGGACCTCCCGTTCCAGCCCCATCCGATCCGTGGCCTCCACCGCGGCCTCCACCTGTTCGCAGAGCCGGTGGAAGCGCTTCTCCCGGCGAAGCATCTCTTCCGCCCGCGCCGCCTCGTAAGCCTCCGCCTCGGCCTGGAACCGGTCCGCGGCCTTTTGGAAGCGGTCCCGGAGATCGGCGGGGGCGCCCCCGCCGCCGGAGGTCTCCACTTCCCATTCGGCCGTCAGGTCAGAGAGGGCCTCGGTCCGGGTTCTCTGCTCCTCCCGGCTGCGGATCGGCTCCGACGCCAGCTTCTCGGCCCGTTGGCAGAGAGCGGCCAGGCCGGCCCGGAACTCCCGATGTTTCTCGGCCCGGCGACGGCCTTCGTCCATCCGTCGGCGGCAGCGGGCCGCGGCCTCGTCGAAGCGCTCCTTCAGGCTCGTGTGGAGGGCCTCGGCCAGGGGGTCCCGATCCGTCCGGTGCCAGCGGCTTTCCAGCCGCGCCAGCTCTTCCCCGATCTCCTCCCCATGGCCCTCCGGGGCCGTCTCCCCGATGCGGTCCGCCAGGGCTTCCGCGGCCTCGCAGAGTTCCGTGAAGGTGGTCCAGGAAGCTTCCTTCCGTCTTGATCGCTCCAGGGCCGCGGCAACCTCGGCCCGGGCCGTCTCGAACCGCCGGCGGAGGGGGTGTCGGTGGCCGGGATCGAGGCGGTCCCAGTCCGCTTCGATCTCTTCGGCCGTCCCGGTTACCTCCGGCGCTCCTCCCGGGCGATCCACGGTTTCGGGCAGTGCCTCCAGCCGTTCACACAACGCCGCCAAGGGGGGCGCGTTGGGGTCCTCCAGGACCGAACCTTCGGTCAGGGTGTCGGCCTTGGTCTCGGCCGCCCGCCTCACCTTCTTGTTGGTGGCGTTCTTGGCCACCCACCGGAGATCGTCGACGTGTTCCAGGCGATGGACGGCGGCGAGCCCGGGCTTGAGGCCGCAGTTGCTCCGGGTGATCCGTCGGATCACGGCCGGGGTCTCGATCCGCTCCACCGCCGCCGTCCTCACCTCCGGGGAGGGTGCTTCGGCGGCCACCCGGGCCACCAGGGCCTCCTCGGAGAGATGGTCCAGAAGGCCGACCCGTGCTCCGTCCTCCATGTCGGGATCCCGGAGGATCTGATCGAGGTAGTAATCGTGGAGGCGGTTTCGGGCCGCCTCCACGACCCCGGGTTCCGGATCGGTCCGGGTGACTTCGTCCAGTACGCGCGGGTCCGCCACCTTCACCACGGCGGTGATCCGAACGTCGGGGTCGGGGTCTCCGCCGAGGATCCGCCGAAGGATCGGGCCTGAGTCGGGTCCTTCCATCTCCAGAATCGCCTTGCGGCGGACCTGGGGGTTGCTGTGTTTCCACTTGGGGGAAAGGAGATCCCTGAGCGCCATCGGTCTGTTTTCCTTATCTCATTGGTATGAAACGTGTCGCGGGATTATACGATGTGGCGGGCACCTTTTCAAGTCTCTCCGAGGCAGTCTCTCCGTGTCGATCCGCCGAGGGGCGGTGTGGACGACGGAGCGACGGGAGGGGGACGGCGGGGTCAGAAATTCAACCGGATGTGGCCGAAGGCGGCCGGGGCGGTCTCGGACAGAGAGGAGCCTTCGCTTCCCACCGGGATCTGGGCCGAGAGGCTCAGATCCATGACCGTCCCCGCGCTCCACACCAGCCACGGGTTGATCATCACGGAGGGATCATTGGCATTGATGATGTTGTACAGCTCCACAGAGGTCATCTCGGTGAGCGGATAGGCGGCGCCGACAAAGAGGTTGTCCCGGCCCAGGGATCGCTTCTCGCCGGCGAGGTAGGCCAGCCGGTCGTTCAAGGAGTAGGCTTCCGGGGAGGCGCCGCCGCTCTGGTCCTGAAAGTATTCCAGGACCAGGTAAAGGCTGTTTCCGAAGGTGTAGTCGATCCCCACCAGAAACCGGGCATGGTCCTCTTTGAACTCGGCCTCCTCCAGCGGGTCGACGGCCCCGCTCTCCGGATCGAGCCACGCGTGCCCCCCTCCGGCATGGAGGCCCAGGCCGCCCACCCGGGCGGTCAAGTCCGCGGCCACCAGGCGCCATCGAACGGGGATGGTCGCCTTTTCCGGGGTGAACCCCTCCCCGCTCTCCTGAAAGTCGGTCCGCTCCCGGGTCCCTTGGGTGTAGTGGAGGGCCAGGTCCCAGATCTCGCCGCGTCTTTCCATCCGCAGGTGGTAGGCCCCCTCCCGGGGGTTCGGCCCATCCGGGTTTTCCGATTCCCTGGGGTCCCCGAGGGTGTGCAAGGCGCTGATCTCGTTGGCGCCTCCGACGGTGCGGCGGAACCGTCCACCGTCGTCCATCGTTTCCCGGTCCTGGCGGTCGACCAGCAGTCTCTCCATCGCCCGATCGCCCGAACCGGGCTCCCTCTCCCCGCCGACGGCCGTGCCCGTCAGCCAGAGGCAGGGGAGAAGGGGAAGGATGTAGAGGATGTATCGGTGGATTCTGCTTTCCATCATACCCGATGCCGCACCTTTGTTTCGGACCTTGGACGCCGCTTCGCCGATTTGGCGGGCAAGCAATATCCCGCAACCGAATCCGGGGACGGCCCACCGGCTGTCCGGCACCGCTCGGAACCTGCTCGGTAGGTCCGGAAGCGGGGGACCAGAGTGAATTCCCGACCTTAACAAGTGTACCGTAATCTAGCACAGCTCTGTTTCCGATGCAAGGTTTTCGATCCCCGGGTTTTTCGGCCCATGGTTCGAGCCTTCGGGTTTCGGTTTCCCGGCGGCGGGCCATTGGGTGGGGGGCAGATTCACAGAAAACGCTTCCTAATTGAGAATGAGAATGGTAACCTGATTCTATCCGGATCAAAACGGTTTTCCCCGAACCGAATTGCCAGGACCCGGATTCCCGATACCGGATCCTGGACATCCAAAACCGAAAGGAGACATTCATGGATTTCATGAGCGAAAGAATCGATCGACGGCGGTTTCTCAAATACCAGCTGCGGGGCGCGCTCTATTTGGGGGCCGCCGGGCTCATGCTCCCGTCGGGGCTTCGGGCCGCGTCCACGCCCGATATCGGCGTGGCCAAGGGCGGCCCGGCCGCCGCGGCCCGGGCCGCCGTGGAACTGCTCGGCGGCATGGGCCGTTTCGTCAAGAAGGGCCAGCGGGTGGTGATCAAGCCGAACATGAGCTTCCCGGTGCCGCCGGAACGGGCCTCCAACACCCATCCGGAGGTGGTGCGGGCCCTGGCGGCCATGTGCAAGGAGGCGGGCGCGGGCCGTGTGCTCGTCCTCGACAACCCCCTGGGCCCCGAGGAACTCTGCCTGGAGACCTCCGGCATCTCGGAAGCCTGCCGGGTGGTGGATGACCGGATGGTCCACATGGTCACCGATCCCTCCCGGTACCGGGAGACCAAGATCCCCAAGGGGAAGCGGATGACCGAGACCGACATCATGAAGGATGTCCTCGGCGCCGATGTCCTCATCGCCGCGCCGGTGGCCAAATCCCATTCCGGAGCCGGGGTGAGCCTCTCCATGAAGGGGATGATGGGGCTCATCCAGAACCGGATGACCATGCACCGGCTCGATCTCCATACCACCATCGTGGATCTGGCCACCGTGCTCAAGGCTGATCTGGCCGTCATCGACGCCACACGGGTCCTCTCCACCGGCGGGCCGGGGGGGCCGGGGAAGGTGCTGAAACCGAACACGGTCATCGCCTCCGCGGATATGGTGGCCGCCGACGCCTATGCGGTTTCGGCATTCGAATGGTACGGGAAAAAATACCGCCCCGACCAGGTCCGACACGTCCGCGAGGCCCACGAGCGGGGCTTGGGCCGCATGGATATCGAGAACCTTCAGGTGAAGACCGTCAGCCTTTGATGGGGTTTCGACGGATCGCCCAGGCCGTCTGCCTCGCGCTTTTCCTCGGCCTGCTGCTGGCCGCTGCCGGGGGGGCGGTCGCCGGGGCGGACCTCTTTCTCCGCCTCGATCCGGGACTGGCCGCCGGGACCGGACTCGCCGCCCGGTGGGTGGGGGCGTGGGCCCTGCCGGCGGCCCTGGTGATCCTCTCCGCCCTTTTGGCCGGGCGGGTCTTCTGCGGATACGTCTGCCCCATGGGCACCACCATCGACTGCGGGGACCGGCTGGTCCGGGGGCGGCGGAAGGGGGACCGGCTGGGCCGGGACCTTTCGGGGCTCAAGTACGGGCTCCTCGCCTTCGTTCTCGGGGCGGCGGCCCTGGGGATCTCCCTGGTCTTCCTGGTATCCCCCCTGCCGCTCATCACCCGCTTCTACGGGCTGGTCCTCCAGCCGGTTGCGGCCCTGTCCGGAGATCAGATCCTCCAGTGGGTCCGGCCCCTGGCCGACCATTTCGACATCCGGCGGCTCATGTACGCGGAAATCGACACGCCCCGGTTTGCCACCCAGCTCTTCGTCCTCTTCTTCTTCGTCGGGGTCTTCGCCGCCGCCCTTCTGACCCCCCGGTTCTGGTGCCGATACCTCTGCCCCTCCGGGGCCCTGCTCGCCCTCTGCTCCCCGCGGCCCCGGGTGGGGCGGCGGGTGGACGATTCCTGCATTCAGTGCGGCAAGTGCGCCGAAAAGTGCCCCATGGCGGCCATTCCACAAGCATCCCCGGAGGTTACTCGGAGCCGGGAATGTATCGTCTGCCGGACCTGCGAGGCAATCTGCCCGGTGGATGCGATCCATTTCGGAACCGGCCGGAGCGAGGTCCGGGTGGAGGGATACGCCCCCTCCCTGTCCCGCCGGGGCTTCCTCTTCTCCGGACTGGCCGGGGCGGGGACCGCCGCCCTCTCCTTGACCGGGCTCCATGCCGTGCACGGGAAGGCGGCCGAGGGACAGGTCCGGCCGGAGCGGCTCATCCGCCCGCCGGCGGCCCTGCCCGAACCCGCGTTCCTCTCCCGGTGCGTCCGGTGCGGGGAATGCATGGTCGCCTGCCCCACCAACACCCTCCAGCCCATCTGGTTCGCCGCCGGCTTTCCGGCCCTGTTCAGCCCGGCGGTGACCCCAAGGCGGGGCTACTGCGACCCCCGGTGCCACCGGTGCGCCCAGGTCTGCCCCACCGAGGCGATCCGGGCCCTGCCGCCGGCCCAGCGGATCCGGGCCAAGACCGGCACCGCCATCATCTACCGGCAGAAGTGCCTCGCCTGGGAGCACAAGAAAAGCTGCATGGTCTGCGACGAGGTCTGCCCCTTCGACGCCATCGACTTCAGGCGGGAGCCGGGGAACCCCTATCCGGTCCCCCATGTCCGGGAGACCCGATGCGCGGGTTGCGGCTACTGCGAGCACTTCTGTCCGGTCCAAAACGATCCGGCCATCGTGGTCATCCCCATGGGGGCCCTGCGCCTCGATCACGGGGAGTACCGGGAAGCGGCCCGGGCCCAGGGACTCGATCTTCGGCTGAAGGCGAAGGCCGGCGCGGAGGGATATCCGCCCTCCGGCGGATCGGCGCCGGAGTTCGGGACCGGGACCTCCGAAGGGACGGCTCCGGGATTTGATACCGGGACCTCCGAGGATACGGCACCCGGGTTCGATGCCGGAGGGGGCGGATTCCCGGCGTATTCCGGAGACGGCGCCGGGCCATCCGATCTTGCGCCCGGATTTGACGCCGGCGGCGGTGGTTCACCAAAGGAATGAACCGGTTTGGAAGGCACATAGCGGTTCTCACGGATTTACCGGACGAATCGGTCCTTTTCTAAATATCGTTCAAATCATCTTTCCTAAAATATCCTATATCTCCGTTCAACCTTGAAAATCTTCTATTGACTTGACGATTTTCAAGGTTGATAATAGGACCATGATTCCCCGACCTGAATTTGCCGGACAGATCGAACAGTCCTTTCGGGTTCATCCGGCAACAGCCTTGCTCGGCCCCCGGCAGTGCGGCAAGACGACCCTGGCCCGAATGATCGCCTCCCAGGAGTCTTCCGCTTTTTTCGACCTGGAAAATCCCGTGGACGTCCGCCGCCTTTCCGCGCCCATGCAGGCCCTGAAAGATCTGTCGGGACTCGTTGTGATTGATGAGGTTCAGAGAAAACCCGAACTTTTTGAACTGCTGAGGTTCCTCATCGACCGGCCCGAACGCGACGCCCGGTTTCTGCTGCTCGAATCGGCGTCGCCGCACCTGATGAAGGGCGTATCCGAATCCCTTGCCGGACGCATCGGATTTGTCGATCTCACGGGATTCCAGTTGCGGGAAATCGACGAAAATCAGAGAGACCGCCTGTGGGCAAGGGGCGGTTTTCCGAGGTCTTACCTGGCGGATACGGATGCGGACAGCGCGCAGTGGCGGGAGGATTTCATCCGCACGTTTCTTGAAAGAGACATTCCGCAACTGGGCATCAATATTGCGCCGGAAACCCTCCGGCGTTTCTGGACCATGACGGCCCATTTCCACGGCCAGGTGTGGAATGCGGCCGAATTCGCCCGATCCCTCGGTTCCGCCGAGAACACGGCGCGCCGTTATCTGGACATTCTTTCCGGCGCCTACATGGTCCGCGTGCTGCCGCCCTGGCATGAAAACCTGAAAAAGCGTCAGGTGAAGGCGCCCAAAATCTATATCCGGGACAGTGGGGTCTGCCACAGCCTGTTGCAACTCCCGTCCCTTGTGGATGTGCAAAGCCACCCTAAGCTGGGGGCCTCTTGGGAGGGATTCGCCCTTGAGCATGTCATCCAGGTTTATAATACCAGGGACGCGTATTTCTGGGCGACCCATTCAGGGGCCGAACTGGACCTCGTGATCTTTGAACGGGGCAAACGTTACGGCTTTGAATTGAAATATGCGGACGCACCGGGCAAGACCCGTTCCATGAACATCGCCGTCCAGGATCTCGGCCTGGCCCATCTTTGGGTCGTTTACCCCGGACATGACGCCTATCCTCTGGACCAAAAAATATCCGTTCTGCCCATTGAAAGCGTTACGGCGTTGCCGGCCCAGGCGAACCCATGACACAGTCCCGCTGGTTTTTCACCCCAAATGTATTTTGGTGGTATCCATCCTTGCCCTGGCCACGTCCCCGGGGTTCGGTGCCGGGCTTTCCGTGGAAACGGCGCCCGGGTTCGATGCCGGCGGGGGACGAATCTCCGGTGTATCCGGGCGACGGTGCCGGGCGATCCGATCTTGCGCCCGGATTCGACGCCGGCGGCGGTGGTTCATCAAAGGAGTGACCCGGTTTGGAAGGCATGGTCGGCGGAACGGCGATCCCTCTCCCGATCAGCCGGCTCCCTCGATGAAGTCGAGGATGATCCCCGCGCAGCGCCGGGGCGCCTCCATGGGGATGAAGTGGCTCGTCTCCGGTACGGTGACCACCTCGCATCCGGGGACGGCCCGCCGGACCCGCTCCGCCGCCTCGGGGGTGAATACATCCGATCGGGCGCCCCGGAGCACCAGGGTCGGGGTCCGGATCTTCCCCACGAACCGCCAGGTGTCCAGGGGCACCGACTCGAAGAACCGGGCTTCGGTCTCGGGCTCGCATTTCAGGGCGGCCCCCTCCGGTCTCTCGTCGGTCAGGGCGCATGCCAGGTATGCTTCGATGAAGGGCGGGGACCAGGTTCGGAAGATCCCCCTGCCGGATCGGAACCGCTCCAGGGCCTCGGCTCTGCTTGAAAACCGGCGCCTGCGGCGCCGGGCCCCCCGGGCCAGGGGGTGGAACCGGGAGAGGCCCAGGAGCCTGGCCATGCCGGAGAGCCAGAGCACGGGGGCCGGCGGAAAGACGGGGTCGACAAGAACGAGTTTCGAAAAGAGTCCAGGATGGGAGGCCGCCGCCATGGCGGTGAGCACCGCCCCCAAGGAGTGGCCGATGCCGATCACCGGCGGGGCCATCCGATCCCGGACGACCCGCCGAAGGTCCTCGGCAAAGGGGCGCCAGGAAAAAACGTGTTGGGCCGGGACCGGGGCCGAGTCGCCGTGTCCCCGGACATCCCCGGCAAAGAGGTGGAGGCGGTCGGCAAGGATCGACAGGAACGGCCGGTAGGTTCCGGCGCACAGGCCGTTGCCGTGGAGAAAGTGGGCCTGGGGACCGGCCGCGGGCCACTCCAGATAATGGAGATCACCCCCGGGCGTTGGGAAGTACCGATCCCTCACGTCCGTCCGGCCGGGTGACCGGCGTTCGTCTCCCGTTCCTCCAAGGCCAGGAGCAGCCGCTCGTGGATGTTGTCGAACCCGCCGTTGGACATGATCAAAATCCAGTCTCCGGACCGGGCATCGCCGACGAGGTGGTCGATGATCCCGCCGGCCTCGGGGAAGCAGTGGGCCTCCTTTCCCCTGGCGCGCAGGTCCGCCACCAGTTTCTCCGTGGAGAACCGCTCCCCCTCGGGGATCTTGTGGAGCAGCGAGGGGATCCGGACGCAGATCCGGTCGGCGCCCTCCAAAGCCTCGGGATAGGCCGCCTGGAAGACGCCGCGCATGCTGGAGTTGGTCCGGGGCTCGAAGACCGCGATGAGACGGCCGTCCCCGCAGTGGGGCCGCACCGCCCTGAGGGTTTCCCGGACCGCCGTGGGGTGGTGGGCGAAGTCGTCCACCACCGTGATCCCCCTGACCGTGCCCCGGATCTCCTGGCGCCGGCGGACCCCCTCGAAGGTCTCCAGGGCCTCGGCCGCGGCCGTCATGGGGACCCCCAGCGCCGCGGCCATGCCGATGGCCGAAAGGGCGTTGATCCGGTTGTGCTCCCCCATGAGGCGGGTCCGGAGCCGGACCGGCGCCTCCCCCCGCCGCCGGACCGTGAACCGGGTCCAGGGCGGCGCCACGACCGTCTTATCCAGGGTCCAGTCCGATGCCGGGGAGGTTCCGTAGGTCAGCACCCGGCAGGCGGCGTTCCGGACCAGTTCCGCCACGGTCGGGCTCCCGTCCCAGGTGAAGAGGAGGTCCTCCGGGCCCATGGCCGAGATAAATCTTCCGAACTCGGTCTTGAGATGGTCCAGGTCCCGGAAGATGTCCGCGTGGTCGAACTCCACGCCGGTCAGGACCGCCATGTGGGGCCGGTAATGGTGGAGCTTGGGCTGTTTGTCGAAAAAGGCGGTGTCGTACTCGTCCCCTTCCAGGACCAGGTGGGGGCCCGAGCCGTTCCGGTAGTTGCTCTTGAAGTTGTTGAGGATCCCGCCGATGAGAAAGGAGGGGTCGAGGCCGGCGCAATGGAGGATCCACGCCAGAAGGGAGGCGGTGGTGGTCTTGCCGTGGGTCCCGGTCACCACCAGGCTCTTCTTCCCCTCCCCCATGAAATGGTTGACGGCCTGGGGCATCGAACAGAACGGTTTTTTCATCTCGGCCATCCGTTTGACCTCGGGGTTGTCCCGGGTGACGGCGTTTCCCACCACCACCAGATCCGCGTCCGCCGGGAGGTTCTCTTCCCGGAAGCCGTCCATGGGCCGGATCCCCCGGTCGGCCAGGAAGGTGCTCATGGGGGGGTAGATGTTCCGGTCGGAACCCGTCACCCGGATGCCCTTCTCCCGGAGCACGCAGGCCAGAGCCCCCATGCCCGTGCCGCAGACGGCGATGAGGTGGACCCGCCTCGCCCCCGGCGGAATCCGGTTACGATCCAAGTTCATTGGCGAAGACGTCCGCCGCCGCCGCCAGGGTCGCGTCGATCCCTTCCGTGGTGTGGGCCGTGGAGACGAACAGGGCCTCGAACTGGGAGGGGGCGAGATAGATGCCCCGCCGGAGCATCCCCCGATAATATTTGGCGAACCGTTCGGTGTCGCTGGTTTTGGCGTCGGCGAAGTTCTTGACCGGCCGGTCTGTGAAAAAGAGGCCGAGCATCGACCCGACCCGGTTGGCGGTGACCTGGATCCCCGCCTTTTCCGCCTCGGCCGCAAGCCCGTCGCCGAGGCGGGCGGAGACCGTTTCCAGCTCCTCGTAGACCCCCGGCGCCTTGAGCTGCCCGAGGGTGGCGATCCCGGCGGCCATGGCCAGGGGGTTTCCGGACAGGGTGCCGGCCTGGTAGACGGGTCCCTCGGGGGCGATGTGGGCCATGATCTCCCGCCGGCCGCCGTAGGCTCCCACCGGCAGTCCGCCGCCGATGATCTTCCCCAGGCAGGTGAGATCCGGCAGGATCCCATATCGGGCCTGGGCTCCGCCGTAGGCGACCCGGAACCCGGTCATCACCTCGTCGAAGATCAGCAGGCTCCCATGGGCCAGGGTCTCGTTGCGCAGGGTCTCCAGAAAGCTTTCCTCGGGGGGCACCAGCCCCATGTTGCCGGCCACCGGCTCCACGATGACGGCGGCGATCTCGTTGCCCCGGGAGGCCATCAGGCTCTTGAAGGTTTCGGCGTCGTTGTAGGGCAGGGAGACCGTCTGCTCCACGAAGGCCCGGGGCACGCCGGGACTGCCCGGGATCCCCAGAGTGGCCACTCCGGATCCGGCCTGGACCAGAAGGGTATCCGCGTGTCCGTGGTAGCACCCATCAAACTTGACCACGGCGTCCCGTCCGGTGAATCCCCGGGCCAGGCGGATGGCGCTCATGGTCGCCTCGGTGCCGGAATTGACCATCCGGACCATCTCCATGGAGGGGACCGCCTCGGTCACCAGCTCCGCCAGGCGGATCTCCAGGTCGGTGGGGGCGCCGAAGCTGGTCCCCATCTTTGAGACGGCCCACAGATTGTCGATGACCGAGGGGTGGGCGTGGCCCAGGATCATCGGCCCCCAGGAGCCCACGTAGTCGATGAACCGGTTGCCGTCGGCGTCGAAGATGTGGGGGCCTTCGGCGTTTTCGATGAACAGCGGCTTTATCCCCACCGAGCCGCAGGCTCGCACGGGGCTGTTGACGCCGCCGGGAATCAGTTCGAGGGCGCGGGCGTAGAGGGCCTGGGATCTTTCCGTGTTCATGGGGCGTTCGTCCTTTCGTTCGGATCATTCAGAAAACAGGTTGACATTTTTTGCCGTTTCGGTTGAAAGATACCAGATACAATGGATTTTGCCGGATTTCAACACCTGAATGGAGACCGGTCCACCGGTCGACACCGAGGAGGCAGAAGACGCCGTAATGGGACAACAGAGAAGCCCCCAGCAGTTGGCCAAATTCATCGCATACATCCTGGGACGCCGGCCCGACGAGTTCGGCCTGGTGCCGGACGAAGAAGGGTTCGTCAAGATCAAGGACCTGCTCAAGGCCGTTGTGGAGGAGGAGGGCTGGCGGCATGTCCGCCGGGCCAACCTCAACGAGATCCTGCTTACGGTGCCCGATCCGCCCATCGAGATCCAAGACACGCTGGTCCGGGCCGTGGACCGGGAGAACCTCCCCCGGCCGGCCCCGGTTCCGGATCCGCCCCCGCTGCTCTACACCTGCGTCCGGAAGAAGGCCCATCCCGTGGTGATGGAGAAGGGGATCTCCCCCGCCGGCACCCCCCGGGTGGTCCTCTCCTCCGATCCGGAGCTGGCCGAGCGCATGGGGCGGCGGTCCGATCCCGCGCCGGTGACGCTCACCGTTCAGACCGCCCGATGTCTGGCCGGGGGGGTGGCGTTTGCGCGGGTGGGAGAGGCCTTGTACCTCGCCGAATCGGTGCCGGCGGGCTGTTTTACCGGACCCGCCCTGCCCAGGGCACGGGAGGAGAAGCGCAAACCCCAGGCCAAGGAGGTTCCGCCGGAGCGCAACCCTCTGCCGGGGAGCTACCTGGTCCACTTCCGGGAGCGGTCCGACAACCAGGAGAAGGTCTCCACCCGGGAGAAGAAGCGCCGGGATATCGTCCGGGACAAGGACAAACGCCGGGCCAGACGCCAGAAGCAGAAGGACCGGTCCGATTTTTGAGCCTCCGGGTGATTTTTTGATTGACAGCCCGTCGGCCGTTTGTTACAAGACCATTTTGTTTGTCGGTCGGAAATACAACAGAGGGCCGTTAGCTCAACTAGGCAGAGCACCTGACTCTTAATCAGTAGGTTGAAGGTTCGATTCCTTCACGGCCCACCACCATGTCGACCCCAGGGTTAGCTTTCCAAGCGAGGCTAGCCCTTTTTTTAGCCTTTTGCAGGCCATTCACGATCCTTGCTCCGGCCGGGGCGCCGGGGCTTTATATCCGTAAGGAGGTGTGATGAGACGGTACGAAACCATTTTTATCCTGGACCCCGATCTCCCCGAGGACGGGCGGGGCGCCGTGATCGACCGCATCCGGGAGATCGTCTCCCAGGAGGGGGGCTTTCCGGTGGCGGTGGAGGAGTGGGGCGCCCAGAAGCTCGCCTATGAGATCAAGCGCAAGCCCAGGGGGTTCTACCTCCGGCTCGATTACTGCGGCGGCGGCGCCGTGGTCTCCGAGTTGGAGCGGGCGAGCCGCATCGACGACCGCGTGATGAAGTTCATGACCGTTCTTCTGGAAGAGGACGTGGATGAGGCGGCCATCAAGGCGGAAATGGCCCGTGTGGAGGAGGAGAAGGCCGAGGCCGAAAAGGCCTCCGCCGAGACGGCCGAAGAATCGGCGACGCCGGCCGGGGACGCAACCCCGGAGGCCGGTTCCCAACCCGAGACCCAAAACACGGAAGCCAAGGAGGAGTAAGCCATGCCAGCACCCCGTTCCAGACGACGCAGAACCACCGGCCGGAAGAGAAGACGGGTATTCCATCGCCGGAAGGTCTGCCGGTTCTGCGCCGACAAGAACCTCGCCATCGATTATAAGGATGCCAAGGGACTCCGCTACTTCATCACCGAGCGGGGAAAGATCATCCCGCGTCGGATCACCGGCACCTGCGCCCGGCATCAGCGGAGCCTGACCACGGCCATCAAGCGCGCCCGGACCATTGCGTTGCTGCCCTATGTGGGAACCGTGGAGGCCTGACGCTCCCTGAAGGGGGCACCGGCCCTGAAAGGGGGAGCGGCACGTGGTCCACACGGAGACGGAGAACACCGGCCGGGAGGTCGCAAAAGGCACCGCCCTCACCGTGGTCATCTTTTCGGTGACCGCCTTTATCCCGATCCTGGGGTTCGCCTTCGCCGTCTTTCTGCCGCTTCCGATCCTTTTTTACCGCGCCAAGCTCGGGCGATCCCCCGGGGCCGTGGTCGCCCTGGCGTCCATGGGCGTCATCGCCCTGCTGATCGGGCGGCTGACCATCGACCTGCTCTTTTTCGGGGAGCTTCTCCTTCTGGGGTTCGTCCTGAGCGAGACCCTGGAGAAGGACCTCCCCGTGGAGCGGACCATCCTCTATACGTGCGGCGTGGTGGTCGCGGCGGCCGGCGTCTGGCTGCTCCTCATCAGCCGTCTGAAGGAGACGGGCATCGTCGCCCTGGTCTCGGGCTATATGGAGGCCAACCTCAAGCTGACCCTGGAGGTCTACGAACGGATGGGGGTCTCCCAGGAGGTGATCCATACCGTCGCCTCCGCCATGGACCAGATCCAGTACGTCCTGGTCCGGATCCTGCCGGCCCTGGGTGTCGCCTCCGTCCTGTTTCTGACCTGGTCCAGTCTGCTGCTGGCCCGCCCCCTCCTGAAGAACCGGAACCTCTTCTTCCCGGATTTCGGCGCCCTCAACCTCTGGAAGCCGCCGGAGCAGCTCGTCTGGGCCGTCATCGGCTGCGGCGTCGCCCTGCTCGCGCCGGCCCCCGGGCTGAAGATGGCCGCCGTCAACGGCCTGATCGTCCTGATGACCGTCTATTTCTTCGGAGGGATCGCCATCGTCTCCTACTTCTTCGAGAAGAAGAACTTTCCCCCCGTGCTGCGGGTGCTGCTCTACAGCCTCATCGGGCTCCAGCAGATCGCGCTGCTGGTGGTGATCGGCCTCGGCTTTTTTGATATTTGGATCAATTTTCGGAAACCCAGCCCCCCGCGGGAGTAGGGGGCGAACGGAAGGTGACAAAATGAAACTAATCCTGACAGAAACCATAGAGTCTTTGGGGATCATCGGTACCGAGGTGGAGGTGAAGCCCGGATACGCCAGAAACTACCTTCTGCCCCAGGGAAAAGCCGTCCCCGACACCCCCGCCAACCGGAACCGGCTGGAGCAGGAGCGCGCCAAGTTCGAACTTCAGGTGGCCAAGGAAAAGGCCCATGCCGAGGAGATGGCCAAGCGGATCGAGGGGCTCGCCTGTCAGATACCGGCCAAGGTGAGCGAGGAGGATCGCCTCTACGGCTCCGTCTCGGTGCGGGAGATCGTCGATGCCCTGGCCAAGATGGGCATCGATGTGGAAAAGCGGATGGTCCTGTTGCCGGAGCCCATCAAGGCGGTGGGCACCTACCAGATCCCCATCCGCCTCTACGCCGATGTGGAACCCGAAATTTCGGTTGAAGTCGTCCCCGAATAGCCGGTATACTCTCTCATCATCCTCCGGGGACGGTCGGCCCCGGAGGGTGGGCCGAAGCCGACCGTCCATCCCGGAATCCATCAACAAAAAGACCGCTTCGCGCCGCCGAGGGCCATGACCGTTCAACCATTGAAAAAGAGCCAGGCCGACTTTCAGGGCCTGGTCCCCCCCCAGAACCTGGAGGCGGAGGAATCGATCCTCTCGTCGGTCCTCTACGACAACAACGTCCTGCTCGACATCATCGACATCCTTAAGCCGGAGGATTTCTACCGGTCCGCGCACCAGAAGGTCTACGCGGGGATGCTCGATCTCTTCTCCCGGAACGAGCCGGTGGACCTGATCACCCTGCGCAATCTCCTGCGGGAGAAAGGAGAGCTGGAGCAGGTGGGCGGGGCCACCTTCCTCGCCTCCCTCATGACCGAAGTGCCCGTGGCGATCAACACCCCCCACCACGCCAAGATCGTCCACGACAAGGCGTGTCTGCGGATGCTGATCATGAAGTCCAACGCCATCACCAAGCGGTGCTTCGACGACCGGGGGGACGTGGACGGGATCATCGACTTCGCCGAGGGGGCCATCTTCGACATCTCCCAGCACAAGACCACCAAGGCCTTCCACCCCCTGGGCAAGATCATCGAGGGGAACATCGACACCCTGGAGGAGCGGCAGGGGAACAAGGCCCTGGTCACCGGCGTCCCCACCGGCTACGACCAGTTGGACACCCTGACCGCCGGCTTCCAGAACTCCGATCTGATCATCCTGGCGGCCCGCCCCAGCATGGGCAAGACCGCATTCGCCCTCAACGTGGCCCGGAACGCCGCCATCGAAACCAATGTCCCCGTGGCCGTCTTTTCCCTGGAGATGTCCAAGGAGCAGCTCTCCATGCGGCTGCTCTGCGCCGAGGCCC
>CAYSLC010000073.1:0-22711 GCA_964431545.1 uncultured Desulfobacteraceae bacterium
CCCCGCCGCGCGGGAATGAATTCCCACGCTATTTTAGGATGTCCTTACAGGGCATTTTAGAGCAGCCATCGTCCCGTGGGGGCGGTACAAAGTTCGCGTGTAAAGCGCTTTTATCGGCATCAGCGATGCGGCCTCAGTGAGAGGTCGAGCAAAATGCGTTGACATATGGTGATGTTTATTATATTTATACGTATAAATCGCCTCTACTTGAGGTTCCTCTGTTGTCGTTTCATCAATATGCCTCATGATATCCAATAAATGAACATCTCCAATATCGACGCCATGACGGCCCCCAAATACCGGAAACGATCGGATGTGATCGCCCACGCCATCAAACAGTGGATTACCGCCAATGACCTGGGTCCAGGGGACCGGCTGCCCAAGGAAAAAGAGTTGGCCGGGTTGTTCAAGGCCAGCAAAAGCGTGACCCGGGAAACCCTGAAATCGCTCGAAGTCCAGGGGCTGGTCACCATTTCCACCGGCCCGAACGGCGGGGCCATGATCCGCGCGGTGCCGGAATCCACGGCAATGGGGTTGCTCTCCAACTTTTTTTTCTTCAAGTCGTTCGACGCGTCGGACATCTACGAGATGAGCCGAATCCTGGAGCCCGCCGTCTCCGCCAGCGTCGTCGGGCATCTGTCCCCTTCACAGTTCGAGGACCTGGAAGCCATCGTCGAATTGTGCGCAACGCCGGCGCAAAATGAGGAGGAGAGCCAGGCGCAGCTCATGGCGGAGGTCCGGTTCCATGAAGTGCTCGCCGACGCCTGTCCCAATGCCTTTTTGTCTTTCTTCTGCAAATACATGAAACAGGTGATCCGGGATCTCGTGGTGTTCCGGCTGGCCGAGGTAGACCTACAGATGAAAAACCGGTTCACCGCTTCGAATCTCGTCTATCACAAAGAGCTGATCGCCGCTTATCGCCGGGAGGACCGCACGGCGGCCCATGATGTGATGCAGGCCCATGTGGCGGATGTGGACCGGTTCATCGGTTCTCTTGGCGCCGTTGTGAAAAAGAAATTCCGGTTTCTGTAGCGCCGACAACCCACCAAACGGAAGGAGAAAGAAATGAAGAAGAGGAAATGGAGCGTGCTGGTCTGTATTGCCGCGGCTGTCCTGCTGATCGCCGCCGCCCCGGCGGCGGCCGGGAAAACTGAGGGCGTCCTCCGGGTGGGCTGGACCCAGGAGCCCCGGACCCTCAATCCCATGGGATACGACACGATCCAGGGCGGCATGATCATGCGCAGCATGCTGTACGACACCCTGGTCGGATACGACGCCGATCTCGAACCGGCGCCCATGCTGGCCAAAAGCTGGACCATGAGCGAGGACGGGCGGGTCTGGACCTTCGATCTAGTGGACGACGCCAAATGGCACGACGGCAAACCGCTGACCAGCGCGGACATCGCTTTTACCTACCAGTATGTGCTTGACCACGAGATCCCCAATTTCATCAATTATTTGAAACACATCGAAAAAATCGAAGCCCCCGACGCCCGGACGCTGGTGCTGACCTACAAGGAACCCGTCGCCACGACCTTGTCGGACCTTTGCAACGTCTTCATCGTGGCCAAACACAAATGGGAGAAAATTCCGGGGGAGGAAGCGGTCAAATACGCGAACGACGCCCCCCTGGGCAGTGGCCCTTTTAAACTGGATCAGTGGAAGCTGAACGAGTTCATGAGCCTGAAGGCCGTCAAAGGGTACTGGCGGAAACCGGTGGCCCTCGACCAGGTCATCTTCACCTTTTTCTCGTCGCCGGATCCCATGATCATGTCCCTGAAACAGGGCGATATCGACGCCATCGGCTCGGAACTCACCCCGGTTGCGGCCAGGGCCTTGTTCCGGGACGGCAACGTCAAGGTGGTCAATTCGCCCAATCTCTACTATCGGCACATCTGCATCAACAGTTCCGATTTCGGCCAGGGGCATCCGGCCCTCCGGGACCGCCGCGTCAGGCGGGCCCTGGGCATGTCGGTGGACAAGGCCCACTTGGCCAAGATGATCCATATGGGGTACGCGGAGCCGGGAAAGAGCCTCGTGATGAAAGCCATCCCGTTTTATTACAACGACGACCTTGCCCCCTATCCGTTCGACCTGGAAAAAGCCGCCGCCCTGCTGGAAGACGCCGGCTGGAAAAAAGGCGAGGGCGGCATCCGGGAAAAGGATGGACGGAAACTGGAATTCACGCTCCTGGTCATCTCCCGCTGGCCGGAGGAGATGCGGGCCGCCGAGATGATCCGCGATTGGTGGGTGCGGATCGGCGTCGGACTGACCCTGCAATCCGCCGACGGCGGCACCATCCTGGCCCAGCTCTTCCCCGATTACAAGCACGACATGTACCTGTGGGGCTTCTCCGGCCAGCCGGATCCCAATTTTTCCCTGTCCATTTACCTGTCGTCCCAGATCCGGAAATGGAACGGCGCGGGCTATGAAAACCCGGCCTACGACAAGCTGTTCAATGCGCAGCAGCGTGCGGTGGACCCGGCCGAGCGCCAACGCATCATCTACGAAATGCAGGAGATCCACTATGCCGACAGCCCGTCCATTGTGCTTTACTACATGAACGCCCTGGGCGCCTATCGCTCCGATTACCTCGAGGGCTTTCACGAAGATATGGCCGGCGGCATCATCTCTTTCATCAACAGGGACAATTTCACCGATGTCCGGTTCAAATAAGCGCCGTCCCGGCGGCGGTTCCGCGTCCGGTTGCGGACCCCACCGCTGGTG
This sequence comes from uncultured Desulfobacteraceae bacterium, assembly GCA_964431545.1. GTDB lineage: Bacteria > Desulfobacterota > Desulfobacteria > Desulfobacterales > JAABSP01 > CAYSLC01. Next base: position 2,728 of record CAYSLC010000073.1, read on the forward strand.
ATGAAAACAAAAGGATACGCCCTTAAACGGATCGGCCATTCGGTCTTGACCCTGTGGCTGATCCTGACCCTGAATTTTTTCCTCTTCCGGATGCTGCCGGGCGATCCGCTGCGGCTGCTGTTTTCAGATCCGCGGGTCCCCCTTGAAACCCTGGAGAAACTGAGGGTCCAATACGGGCTGGACGGGACACTGGCCCAACAGTACGGCAAATACCTGATCAACACGATCCAGGGGGAACTCGGCACGAGCTTCGTCTACAACGCGCCGGTGGCCGACATCCTGGTCGAGCGGCTGATCAATACGGTGATCCTGCTGTTGCCGGCGACCCTCCTGTCCATCGTCCTCGGCTGCCTGCTCGGCATCATTGCGGCCATGAAACGGGGGCGGCCCGCCGATGTGGTCTGCCTGTCCGTCTCCCAGCTGCTGTGGGCCACGCCGGCCTTCTGGCTGGGCCTGCTGTTCATGATGGCCGCCGGGGGCCTGCTGCCGATGTCCGGCATGACCTCCGGCGGCATCGCCTTTTCATCGGTTTGGGCAAAGGCGATGGACCTTGCCCGGCACATGGTTCTGCCCATGCTCACCCTGACGCTGGTCATGCTGGGGCAATACGCCATCGTCATGCGCAACTCCCTGATCGACGTGCTCACGGAAGATTATATGGTCAGCGCACGGGCCAAGGGCTTTTCCCGGATGCGCCAGCTGTTCGCCCACGCGCTGCCCAACGCGGCCCTGCCGGTCATGACCCTGGCCGCCCTGAACCTGGGCCTGCTCATCGGCGGGGCCATCCAGACCGAAACCGTCTTCACTTGGCCGGGGGTGGGGCGGCTGGTGTTCGAGGCCCTGCTGCGCCGGGATTATCCCGTGCTCCAGGGCGCGTTCCTGGTCATTTCGGTCTGCGCACTCCTGGCGAATCTGATGGCGGACCTGATCTACAAACAGGTGGACCCGAGGATCGAATACTGATGTATCGACCGTATCTTTCGGCCCTGAAAAACATCAACAAAATGGGCGTCGTCGGCATGGTCGTCCTGGCGGCCCTGGTCTTCATCGCGGTGTCCGCCCCCATCATCGCCCCCTACGATCCGCAACGGACGGGCGGGTTCGAGGAGATCCTGATGCCGCCCGGCGCGTCCCACTGGCTGGGCACCGATGAAGTCGGCCGCGACCTCTTCTCCCTGGTCCTTTACGGCACGCGGATCTCCCTGATGGTGGGGTTTTCATGCGCGGCCATGTCCATCGGGATCGGCACGCTGGTGGGGCTCCTCGCCGGGTATTTCGGCGGCCGTGTGGACGACGTCCTGATGCGGCTGACCGACCTGTTCGTCGTCATCCCGCGGTTGCCGCTGGTGCTGATCACCGTGGCGGTTTTGGGGCCGAGCCTGACCCATACGATCCTGGTCATCGGGGCCTTGATCTGGGCCGGCACGGCACGCATCATCCGGGTGCAGACCATGAGCATGAAAAAGCGGTTGTTCGTGGAGCGGGCCCGGTCGCTGGGCGCCAGCCATTTCCACATCATCCGGCGGCACATCCTGCCCAACGTCATGCCGCTGGTGTTCGCCAATACCGTCCTGGTGATCGCCACGGCCATCTACCTCGAATCGACGGTGAGCTTTCTGGGGCTCGGGGACCCCACCCACATCAGCTGGGGGATGATCCTCCATTACGCCTTCGTCAGCGTGGCCCTCTCCTTCGGCGCCTACTGGTACGTGGTCCCTCCGGGCCTGATGATCGTGTTGGCGGTCCTGGCGTTCACCATGTGCGGCTACGCCCTCGACGAGGTCCTCAACCCGAAGCTGAGGCGGCGGAAATGAGGGATTCGGGGCCGATCCTGTCGGTGGAAAACCTGACGACCGAGTTTTCCCTGGGCGGAACGTATTACACCGCCGTCCGGAACGTATCTTTTGATTTGCGCCCCGGAGAAACCTTCGGACTGGCCGGCGAATCGGGATGCGGCAAGTCGACGGCGGCCGCGGCCGTCATGGGAATGCTGCCGGAAAACGGCCGGGCGGTGTCCGGGCATGTCCGGTTCAAGGGCCGGGACCTGCTCGGACTGGATAGATCCGAATTGCGGAAGGTCTGGTGGAAGGAGATCGCCATGATCTTCCAGGGCAGTCTCAATTCGCTCAACCCGGTGCGGCGGGTGGGGGGACAGATCGCCGAGATCCTCAAGGCCCGCGGCGGGATGCCGGCGGCCAGGGCGCGGGAAAAGGTCCACGACCTCTTCCGTCTCATCGGGATCCGCCCGGACCGCTGTGATGACTACCCCCACGAATTTTCCGGCGGCATGCGCCAGCGGGTGATGATCGCCATGGCCGTCTGCCTCGATCCCGGCCTGATCATCGCCGATGAATGCACCACGGCCCTGGACGTCATGATCCAGGCCCAGATCGTCGATCTTCTGAAAGACCTCAACCGGCGGCTCAACGTCTCCATGATCTTCATCAACCACGACCTGGGGCTGGTGGCGGAGATCTGCGACCGGGTGGCCGTGATGTACGCCGGACGGATCGTGGAGTCGGGGCCGGTGGCGGAGGTGTTCCATCGGCCGGCCCACCCCTATGTTCAGCAGTTGATCGCGGCGCTTCCGGAAATGGAAGGGGATGCCGACCGGTTGGAGGCCATCGCCGGCTCGCCGCCGCGCCTAAAGGAAATGCCGCCGGGGTGCCCTTTTTTGCCCCGCTGTAACCAGGGCGATTCGGCCTGCGCCGCCGGCGTGCCGCCCGACGTGACCGTTTCAGCGGGGCATGCGGCCGCCTGCATCCGGATCGGGGGCGGACCATGAGCCGGCCGCCGGTGGTGGACGTGCGGAATTTATCGGTCTGGTTCCAGGGGCGGGGCGGCCTGTTTCAACGGGGGGCGCCGCCGGTGCGGGCCGTGGACGGCGTGAGCTTCGCCCTGGCCGGGGGGGAAACCCTGGCTCTTGTGGGGGAGAGCGGTTCGGGCAAAACGACGGTGGGCCGCGCCATCATGGGACTGCTCCGGGAAGCGGCCGGAGAGATCCGGTTTGAAGACGCCGACATGATCGGCGCCGGCCGCCGGGAACGGCGCGCCCTGCGCACGCGGATGCAGATGATTTTTCAGGACCCTTTCGACGCCATGAACCCCCGGGAAACCGTCGGAAAAATCGTGGCCGAACCCTTGGCGATCCACAAAAAAGCGATGACGGCGGATGCGAAACGCGAGCGGGTCGGCCAGGCCCTGATCGACGTGGGGCTCACGCCGCCGGAGGATTTTTTCGATCGGTTTCCCCATGAGCTGTCCGGCGGACAGCGGCAACGGGTCCTGATCGCGGGCGCCCTCGTCCTGGAACCGGCGGTGGTCATTTCGGACGAGCCGGTCTCCATGCTGGACGCCTCGCTGAAGGTGGAGATCCTCCACCTCCTGGTCAAACTGCAGGAACGGCACGCCTTTGCCCAACTGATGATCACTCATGATCTGGCACTGACCCGGTATATCGCCGACCGGATCGCCATCCTGTATCTCGGCAGGATCATGGAAGCCGGGCCGACCCGGGCGGTGCTGCGGCATCCCAAGCATCCCTATACCCGCGCCCTGAGCCAAGTGGTCCCGACCCTGGACCGGGTCGGCCGGGAAAAGCGGATCCTGGCGGGGGAGATTCCCCATCCGTCGGCCATCCCCGGAGGGTGCCGGTTCCATCCCCGGTGCCCCGAGGCCGTCGACCGGTGCCGGCAGGCTGCGCCGGAGGACCGTCGGCTCGGCGACCGGACGGTCCACTGCCATTTGGCGACATAGAACCGGTCTTGATCATTGTTCCGGCTACTTCAGCGCCCTTCAGGGCGGTTGAGCTTGTAGGCCGGGGATTTATTCCCGGCCGGCGCCGCCGGGGAATGAATCCCCCGGCTACAGGCAAAACCCGGCTGAAGCCGGCTGCAACCGTTTCGGCTCGCGCATTGGCCGAAACGATGATCAAGGCCATAGCGCCTGATATGAAAAGGAGTTGCCGACATGAACGACTATCTGATCAAAAACGCCCGCATCATCGACGGAACCGGGGCGCCCTGGTACAAGGGGGACGTCGCTGTTTCCGGCGGCCGCATCTCGGCGGTCGGCCATCTGCTGGCCGAAGCGGCGGCGCGCGTCATCGATGCCGGACAAATGGCGGTATGCCCCGGCTTCATCGAAATTCACGGCCATTCCGACGCCACCCTCCTGATCAACCCGCGGGCCGAGAGTTCCGTGCACCAGGGGGTGACCACGGAATGCACCGGAAACTGCGGATCCAGCCTGTTCCCGGTTACCGGCCGCTGCATCGACAGGGTCCGGGATCACTTCACGTCCTTTGTTGACGATTTCGATGTCTCCTGGCGGGACCTGGCCCAGCTCAAGGCGCGCTATGAGACCCCGGGCGTATCGGTCAATGTGGTGCCCCTGGTCGGCCATAATACGGTGCGGGCGGCCGTGAAGGGGGCGGACATGGGGCCGCCCTCCGATGCCGAACTGGCGGAGATGGCCCGGCTGGTGGCGGAGGCCATGAAAGCGGGGGCCCGGGGGCTTTCCACGGGCCTTGAATATCCGCCGGGCAGCGCGGCCGACACCGGAGAACTCATCGCCCTGGCCCGTCCGGCGGCGGCATACGGCGGCTTGTATGCGACCCACATCCGCAACCGGGACCTCCGGTACATCGAGGCCGTCGAAGAGGCCCTGGAGATCGGGCGGCAAACGGGCGCATCGGTCCAAATTTCCCACAATGTGGCGAAAATCGGCGCCCCCGAGGGCGTCATGGAAAGGGTGATCCGCCGCATCGAGGAGGCCAGGGAAGCGGGGATCGACGCGGCCTTCGATGTCGGCGCCTACCTGGGGGGCCAGACCACGCCCCTGGCCTCCCTGCCGCCGTGGGCCCTGGATGGCGGCAGCGACCACACCCTGAAATGCCTGGCCGATCCGGACATGCGGGAGCGGATGAAGGGGTACGAATACCCCATCTGGCGGATCATCAAGCTGGAGATGTGGGACAAGGTCCGGGTGGCCGCGGCCCGGAAGAACGTCGACCTGGTGGGCAGAACCTTCCGGGACATCGCCGAATCGCAGGGCAAAGACCCCTACGACGTCCTGTTCGACCTGCTGCTGTCCGAAGGGGGGCGGTTTTACGACGTGATGTGGGAGGGCGAGATCTATGCGCCCGAAGACCGCGACCGGGTTCTATCGCATCCCTTCAGCTCGGTCTGTTGCGACGGCCGGACCCTGGCGCCTTACGGGCCGCTGTCCACAAGGGACTACCATCACGTTTACAGCTGGGTTCCGTATTTATTGCGCCACCATGTGCGGGAGAGAGGGTTTCTTCGGCTGGAGGAGGCGATCCGCAAGGTGACCTCGGCGCCGGCCGCCCGCCTGGGGCTGTGGGACCGCGGGGTCATCCGCAAAGGCCTGGCCGCGGACCTGGTGGTCTTCGACCCGGACACCGTGACGGACCGGGCCACGCTGGAACACCCCCACCGCTACCCGGAGGGGATATACCACGTCTTTGTCAACGGCGCGGCGGTGATCGAAAACGGCGAGCACACGGGCGTGCTGCCGGGGGTGTTTTTCGCCCGTGAAAACCGCATATTTTCCCGGTGAGTTCGAAGGGAACCGTATCCGCTTACATACCTAAATGAATTCTACCGGCATCGTCCCCCGGACAGCCCCAGACCTCACAGGTAAATCGTACCCCTTTTCGTTCCGCTGTTCAACGATTCCCCCAGACTCCGCATAAATACGGGCAAACGGCAGAATAAGACTATAGTTGTACGGATTGTGATTTTCACGGTTTCCCATGAAAATAATTTTTGTCCGGCAGCAGGTGAACCGCCTTCTTCCGGAAAGACCTCAGCGCGGCAGAATCGATAGACATCACGCTCATACGTCCGTGAATGTTCCGCCGGCGGCTTTGCTGCCATGGGAATATGTAGACAGTACGGGTTCCGCCGGGGACGCAGTTTCCGGTGCAACCCCGGCGATGAAAAAAAGGAGGTTGACATGAGTTCGCCGACACGGCGCAGTTACCCGCGGATCCGCTACCAGGCGCCCGTCCATTGCGCGTCGCCGGAAGCGGGCTTCCACCTTGACGGCCACATGTTCAATTTTTCCAGAGAGGGCATGTACCTGGAAACCCGCCAGCGCCCGCCGGATGATGCGACCATCCATATTTATATGCGCGACTATGCGCCCGGCGCCTATGGTCCGGAAGCCTACCAGTGGTATGTGGCCAACATCCGCTGGCGGCGCGACATCGACTGGGACTGCCCGCCCCGTTTCGGCCTGGGGGTGCGGTTACTGGAGCGCCGCCATGCCGACGAATCGGAAACCGAGATGCTGGTGGAAAAAGCGACGTGCCATCTGTGCGGCCGTCTGGCCGAGGCGTCGGACTGCCGATGGAACGAGGATGGCCTGCGGTTCTGTAACGGGTGCTACAAGCACATGGAGAGTCTGCCGGACGGAAAAATCCGCGACTGTATCCACCGGTTTCTCATGGGCAACGTGATCTGATGGGTTCGGGCGGCGACCGCCGCCCTCATCTTCTGACCTCAATTCACCGGGAGGCCGCTATGAAAGGGGCCCGGATCGCTTCCACCGGCAGCCACCTGCCCAGAAAGGTCATCCACAACGAAGCATTCGACCAGTTTCCCGGCGCGGCCCGGGAGATTTGCAACAGCCCCGGCGTCCATGCGGCGGGATACTGCATCGGCGGCACGGCCCTGGCGGCGCTCATGGCCTGGCTGAACCGGAGACCCGGCGGCGCGTCCGACGGCCGGGTCGCCGACTGGACCCTGTTTTCCACGCTGACCGATTTTTCCGAACCCGGCGAACTGGGCGCTTTCATGGGGGAGGAGGCCTTCGATTTTTTGGATTCGCTCATGGCGGCGGACGGGCCGGATGCCTAGCTTGCGCACCGGGAACCGTCGGCGGGCACGTGGTGGCCCGACTGGACGGACTGGCTGAAGGCGCGGTATCCGGAAAAGATTGGCCCGCCGCCCATGGGGAGCGCAGCGTATCCGCCGGGGGACGCCGCGCCGGGCAGGTATGTTCTGGAAAAATAGCGGCGACGCCCACGGCGACAGGGACTTCCCGCCTGTCGCCGGTTTTAGGCCATATCCCGTGACGTATCAGGGAAAACAATTGACAAATGGCCTTCAGTATGATGGGGTCGAAATAGCAGCGCGGGGCAACCCCCCGATTTCGCAATGCCGAAGCCCTCTTGCTCCCCTGTTGAGGTCGGCACTCCCCGACATGCCACTTCCGGCCCCGGCGTTGCCGTTTCAAATCGTCAATATCTCATCATTTCTCACGCCAGAGGGAAAGGAGGTCTGCCATGACAACATTGGCTCGGCGGGCGCATCCGCGCATCATCTGTGAAGCCGACATCCAATACGCGCCGGCTGAAGAAAAAGATTTGGTGGAAAGCCGCGCATTCAATTTTTCCCGGGGCGGCATGTACCTGGAAACCCCGGAATGGTTTCCGACGAATACGTTTCTCCGCATTCTGATGAATGGTTACGAACCCCACGCCGAGGGGCCGGAGGCATTCCAATCCTACCTGGCCAACATCCGGTGGCGCCAGGAAGTCCAGGGAAACGGCGGCCGGATTTACGGCCTCGGTGTCCAGTTTCTGGAGCGGCACCACGGCGTGCTCGAAAGGCCGGTCCGGGTGGAATGGGTCAACTGCGATGTTTGCAACGATTTCGTCAAGCGGAGCGAAACCCGCCTGACCGACGACCTGGTCCGGATCTGCCAGGGCTGCCGCACCGATCTGGGGTGCCTGCCCGACGGCAAGCTGAACGATTGCATCCAGCGGTATTTATCCGGGAATATCTTCTGAACCCCGTTGGTCCATTCGGCATCGACCATCACGGCCATTTGCGTCCGGCCCTGGAAAACGGCTGTGGGGTTCGGCTGGCAGATAAGTGCGCACTTTTTTGGGCGATACAGATTCGCCCAACGCGTCCCGACGTCCCCTGACATCCCGCCTAACTTTACCATCCACAATATCTTGTTGACGTTTACCAATTCGATTGCTCCGATCGAATTGTTCGGATTCTATTTGAGTGTCCTTCGAGCCATTCATGGAGGAACTGGGCGCGTTTTTCCAAGGTTTCCTTTACGCTGGGATTTGTGGTATCCTTATCATCATTTCTCACCGATAAGTGATGATGGGAAGCAAGGTTTTTGTACCAGATAATTTCAAGCAAATAGGGCGACGTGATGGAAGTTACCATAGAAATACCGGACAATCTGCCGAAAGAGTCTGTCATGCGGCAGGTCAGAGAGCTGGAAGAAAAGCTCCGGCGAGAGGCGGCCTGCTCCGCGGGCCAACCGCCGCCCGATGCGGTCAATGACTCGTGTAACCGTTGTCGTCCGGATGACCTCCGAATTCTGCGTGCAGTCAAAGCGCTCGTGGAATGCGGCGATATCGCGTCAGCTCGGGATATGCTGTCGCGCCTGCCGCAAACGGTATCGCCCGAACTGGATAACTGGCGCAGAAATTTAGCCGAGCCCTATGTCACGGAGATGAAGACGGCTGAAAATCTAAACCTAAGAAAGGATTTTGCGTGGCTGCAGGAGAATGCCGCTGAATTTAAAGGCAAGTGGGTGGCGTTGAAGGACGGAATATTATTAAACAGTCACGAGAGCCAGTTACGATTGGTCGAAAATTTGAAACAGGTCGGGGACCTGTCTGGCGCGATGCTTTTTAAGGTTGAAAGCCAGGCGTGAAACAATTATTCAGACACACCGGCCGCCATGCTGAACGGTGGTCCAGCGGTTGCGCTCCGTTCTCCCTCCTCCTCAAACCCACCTCCGCAGATTGCAACCTCCGTTGCGATTACTGTTTCTACCTGAAAAACCGGTCGCTGTATCCTGAAACGAAGACTCACCGGATGAGCGACGACGTGTTGCGGGCAGTGATCCAGAGCTACATGGCGACGGATCAGCCCGTCTTTCAAATGGTCTGGCAGGGGGGCGAACCGACGCTGATGGGGAAGGCGTTTTTCGAGAAAGTCGTCGCCTGTCAGAAACAGTTCGCCCGGAAGGGCGCCCGCATCGCCAACAGCCTCCAGACCAATGCGTTCCGGATCACCGACGGCCTGGCCGCGCACCTGGGCCGATACCGGTTTCTTGCCGGGTGCAGCCTGGATGGTCCGCCTGAACTGCACGACCGTTACCGGCGAACCGTCGGGGGCAAACCGACCCATGACCGGGTATTGGACGGCATCCGGACGCTTCGCGCAAACCGGGTCCCGGTCAACGCTCTGGTGCTGATCACCCGGGAAAATGCCGGGAAACCACTAGAGGTTTACCGGTACCTGAAGCGGCAAGGGTTCGCCCACTTACAGTTCGTGCCCTGCGTGGAATTCGACGACGCCGGCAACCCCCTTCCGTTCGCCATAGACGGCGAAAGCTGGGGGCGATTTTTGATCGCGGTGTTCAATGAATGGTACGAGCGGGATCGCGGGCGAATTTCCGTGAGGACTTTCGAGTCGCTCCTCTATCGCCTTGTCGCGGGCGAAGCGAGCGAATGCCGCCTGGCGAAGCGATGCGATCAATATTTCGTGGTGGAATACAACGGCGACATCTATCCCTGCGATTTTTTCGTGGACTTCCGGTTCAGGATCGGCAATATTCTGGAAATGACCTGGGAGGAGGCCCTTTCATCCGAAGCTTACCAACGGTTCGCCGACCTGAAGGGGGAGCGAAACGACGCATGCGACGAATGCCGGCACTTGTCGCTTTGCCTGGGCGACTGCCTCAAGTACCGGATGGCTTCCGGAAACGGCCCTATGACTCTGAGTTGGCTATGCGACGGATGGAAAAGGTTTTATGACGCGACGATGGACCGGTTCCAGGGTCTTGCCGCCGCCGTCGTCCGGGATGGAATGAAAGGGAGTTAGACATATCAGACCATCGCAGCGCCATTCAGCAAATAAATTCCCCATCCCGTCCCCCCAAACGGACCTTTCGACATTCCCGCCATATTCTGGTAAATTGTCTGTCGGAGCGCGGTTTATCATCCGATATCGGTTTTCATCCGTAAAGGAACCCCCCCTCATGGGCAATGCAAACATTCTGGTGGTGGAGGACGACGGCGCCATTGTGGTGCGTCTCAAGCGGATGCTGATCCGGTGGGGCTACGGGTTCGCATCGGCGTCCTCCGGGGAAAAGGCCCTGGAGATGGCGGTCGCCCGGCCGCCGGACCTGGTCCTGATGGACATTTTTCTGGGCATGAAGGGGATGGACGGGGTGGAGGCGGCCCGGACGTTGAAAGACCGGTTCGGTATCCCGGCCATCTACCTGACGGCCTACGCCGACGAGTCCCTGCTCCAGCGGGCCAAGGAAACCGAACCCTACGGCTACCTCGTCAAACCCATCCAGGAGCTGGAACTCCGGGCCATGCTGGAGATGGCCCTAGCCAAAAAAGCCCTCGACAACCGGGTGAAGGAGAGCGAAGAGCGGCTGCGGACGGCCCTGGACGCAGTCGGGGCGGGCGGCTGGCGGCTGGACGCCCGCTCGGGGGAACTGGACATGGACGACCGGTTCCGGGAGATGCTGGGATACGGCGAGGCCGACGCCCCGTCGGTGCTGGACGAAAGCCTTTGCCATCCCGACGACTGGCCGGCGGTGGCCGACCGCATGGCGGCCATCCGGCGGGGGGAGGCGGAGATCTTCAAAAGCGAACACCGGATGCGGACGGCCGAAGGGGGATGGAAGTGGGTCAGCGCCTGGGCCAAGGCGTCGTTGAGGACCGCCGACTGGCGTCCGGAGAGGCTTTACGGCGCCGCCATCGACATCGACGACCGGAAGGCGGCGGAAGCGCGGCAGCGGAAACTCGAAGCGCAGCTCCGCCAGTCCCAGAAAATGGAGGCCGTGGGGCAACTGGCCGGGGGCGTGGCCCATGATTTCAACAATCTGCTCTACGTGATCATGGGCTACGGCGACATGATGCGGGACGGCATGCCGCCCGAGAGCCCCTTCCGCAAAAACATCGACGAGATCATGAAGGCCGCCGAACGGGCCAAGAACCTGGTGCGCCAGTTGCTGCTCTTCAGCCGGAAGGAATCCATGCAGCCCAGGCCCCTGGACCTCAACCGGCTCATCGCCGATCTCACCAAGATGCTCCGGCGGCTCATCGGGGAACACATCCGTCTCGACGTAACCCCCGGCGCCGATCTGAAGACGATCCGCGCCGATCCCGGCCAGATCGAGCAGGTCGTCGTCAACCTCTGCGTCAACGCCCGGGACGCCATGCCGGACGGCGGCCGCATCGCCATGGAGACCGGCAACTGCACGCTGGAGGCAGCGTTGCGGGATCCCTACGGGTCGCCGAAAGCCGGGGAATTCGTCTGCCTGACCGTTTCCGACACCGGCGAAGGGATGTCCCCGGAAGTCCGGGAAAAGGTGTTCGAGCCCTTTTTCACCACCAAGGAGGTGGGCAAAGGCACGGGCCTGGGGCTGGCGGCGGCTTACGGCATCGTCAAATCCCACGGCGGCGTGATCCGCGTCGCCAGCGAAACGGGCCAGGGGTCCGTCTTCAGGGTCTATCTGCCCGCAGTGCCGCAGGGCGCCCCGGATGGCGCGGCGCCGGAGGAGATCGCCGCTTCGGCCCTGGGCAAAGAAACGGTTCTGGTGGCCGAAGATGAGGCGTCCGTCCGGGATTTCACGGTTCAGCTCCTCCGGCGGTCGGGGTACCGCGTGATTTCGACCCGGGACGGCGGGGAGGCCGTCCGGGCCTTTGAGGAGGCCCCCGATGCCATCGATCTGGCGCTGCTGGACGTGGTCATGCCCCATGTTTCCGGCCGGAAGGTTTATGAAGTGATCCGGGCCCGCCGGCCGGACTTGCCGGTGCTCTTCATCACCGGCTACAGCAAAGGCATGCTGCCCGACGAGGTGCGGCCGGGCCCGCGCCAGGATATGATCCAGAAGCCCATGCGGCCGGGGACCCTGCTGCGGAAGGTCCGCGACATGATCGACGGGCCGGCGGATGGGCGGTAGGGGCTGCGGCATGGGCGGATGGCGATTCAAAAAAATGAGGCCGCTCCGGAAAAGGGGCGCGGTCACCGGTCTGGGCCCCGTCCTGGCGATGCTCTTCCTGGCCGGATGCTGGGCGTTCCCGCCGGCCGCGGCGGGGGCCGAAGCGCCCGAACCGGTGACCTTGCAGCTCAAGTGGCATCACCAGTTCCAGTTCGCCGGCTATTACGCGGCCAGGGAAAAGGGATATTACCGGGAAGCGGGCCTGTCGGTGGAACTGGTGGAGGGCGGGCCCTTCAATACCTACGAGTCGGTGCTCTCCGGCCGGGCCCAGTACGGCGTCTCCAACGCGGAGATCCTGCTCAGGCGGCTCAAGGGGGACCCGGTCACGGTTCTGGCGGTGATTTTCCAGCACTCGCCCCAGGCGTTCCTGGTGCGAAAACACGCGGGCATCGACAGCCCCCACGATCTCGCCGGCAAGCGGGTCTGGATGACCATGGAATCGCGGTCGGCCGAACTCCAGGCGATTCTGCTCAACGAGGGCGTCCCCCTGGCGGCGGTGGAGATGGTCGGCGACGCCGCCGCCTCCTATGACGACTTTCTGTACGACGACCGCCTCGCCGCCGTCGGCGTCTACGTGACCAATGAACCGTTTTATCTGTTGCAGCGGTCCATCCCGGTTTCGTTTATCCTGCCCCGGATTTACGGGGTCGATTTCTACGGCGACTGTCTCTATACCTCGGAAACGGAGCTGGCGGATCATCCCGACCGCGTCCGGCGGTTCCGGGCCGCCAGCCTCCGGGGGTGGGAATACGCCATGGCCCATCCCGACGAGATCATTTCGCTCATCCGGGACGTTTACGGTGCGGAAAAATCGGCGGACCATCTCCGGTTCGAGGCCGAGAAGATGCGGGAGCTGATTCTGCCCCAACTGGTCCGGATCGGCCACATGAACCCCAACCGCTGGCGTCATATCGCCGACACCTACGTCCAGGTCGGGTTGGCCGACCCAGATTATTCCCTGGAGGGATTCCTCTACGATCCGCACCCCGAGCCCGATTACACATGGGCCTACTGGACCGCCGGCATTGCCGGCGGTCTGCTGTTGGTCAACGGGGTCGCAGCCCTCGGGTTGATGCTGTTCAACCGGCGGTTGCGATCCGTGGTGCGGCGTCGGACCCTGGAACTGGCGACGCAGAACGACGCCCTGACCGCGGAGATCGAAGCGAAAGAGAAGATGGAGGCGGACGTCCGGTTCCAGGCCCGCCTGCTGGACGCCGTCGGACAGGCGGTGATCGCCACCGATCCGGAAGGGACGGTCCTCTACGTCAACAAGGCGGCGGAAATTCTGTATGGATGGCCGCCCGGCGAGATGATGGGCCGCTCCATCTTTGATGCCACCACGCCCCGAACGACCCGGGAACAGGCCGCCGACATCATGGCCCGGATCAAAAGAGGGGAAACCTGGGAAGGGGAATTCACCGTATGCCGGCGGGATGGAACCGCGTTTCCGGCCTTTGTGACGAACACGCCGGTGTTCGATGAAACCGGCGCGCTCAGGGCGATCATCGGCATCTCCACCGACATCTCCGAGCAACGGCGGGCCGCGGACGACCTCCGGGCCAGCGAGGAGCGGTTCCGGCGGCAATTCGCGTTCTCGCCCGTTCCCACATTTATTTATCGCCACGATGGCGCACGGTTCGCCCTCATGGACTACAACCGCGCGGTCGAAACGCTGACACGGGGGACCGCGGCGAATTTCATGGGCATGCGGGCCGATGAACTCTACCCGGACCGGCCCGATTTGATCGAAAAATTCGAGGGCTGCGTCGGTCGGGAAGACCCCGTCGTTTACGAGACGCCTTACCGCGCCCGGGGCACGGGCCTCGACCGGCACATCCTGTTCACCTTCGTCTGGGTGCCCCCGGATCTCGTCATGCTCCATGTGGAGGACATCACCGAGCGCCGACAGATGGAGGCGGACATCGCCGCCTCCCTGGCGGAAAAAGAGGTGTTGCTCCGGGAGGTCCACCACCGGGTGAAAAACAATCTGATGGTGGTCAATTCCCTTGTGGAGATGCAGGCCGAAGGGACCGCCGACCCGACGGCCCTGTCCCTGTTCCGGGACCTGCGCAACCGGATCCTGGCCATGACCATGGTGCATGAGACCCTGTACGATTCCGAAAACCTGGCGGAGATCGAATTCGGGGCTTATCTGGAGCGGCTCGTCATCGGCATCCGCCAGGGCTTTTCAAGCGGCCACGCCGCCGTGGCGGTGGACGTGGCGGCCGACGGCATCCGCCTGGACATCGAAAAGGCCATCCCCTGCGGGCTGATCGCGGCGGAACTGGTCACCAATGCGTTCAAATACGCGTTCCCGGAACCTCCGTCCGAGGCGGGCGAACCGCCGGAATTAAGAGTTGAAATGCGGCGGGAAAATGATATGGATACGGATAAAGACGTATATGCCCTGACGGTTGCCGACAACGGCGCAGGGTTGCCGCCGGGCTTCGACATCCGGTGCGCCGACACCCTCGGCATGGAGCTGGTGCTGAGCTGGGCCGAACACCAGCTGGGCGGTACGTTGGATGTAGCCGGTCCGCCGGGAACCGCCTTTTTGGTTCGGTTCAATCTTTGACCGGAAAACCGATATGACATCTAATAAAGCGCGGCAAACGGAAACCGATCGGTTCCCCATCGTCGGCATCGGCGCCTCGGCCGGAGGGCTGGAGGCGGTCGAAGGGTTCTTCGCGAACATGACCGACGTCCCCGACATGGCCTTCGTGATCGTCCAGCACATGGACCCGAGCCACAAAAGCCTGATGGCGGAGCTGATGGCCAAGTACACCGACCTTCCCGTCGACGAAATCACCGACGGCGAAGCCGCCGCCCCCGGCCGCGTCTACCTGAAGCCGTCGGACCGGGACGTGGTCTTCCAGGACGGCCGGTTCTTCCTGATGGCGCCGTCCCGGTCGTCCGACCCCTGCCTGCCCATCGACATTTTATTCCGTTCCCTGGCCGAAGACCGGGGCGGCCGGGCCATCGGCATCGTCCTCTCGGGCACGGGTTCGGACGGCACCCTGGGGCTCAAGGCCATCAAGGGCGCCGGCGGCATGACCATGGCGCAGGAGGAAGGGCAGGCCGGCTACGCCGGCATGCCCCACAGCGCCATCGCCGCCGGGGCGGCGGACTTCGTCCTGCCGGTGGAGGCCATGCCGGAACGGCTCAAGACCCTTGTCCGGCATCCGTACATCGACAGGCCCGAACCCGTGGAAGACGCGGAGGGCGATTTCGAAGCGGCCCTCCAGAAGATCTTCTACACGCTGCGTTCGAAAATCGGCCAGGATTTTTCCGGGTACAAGGAATCCACCATCCGACGGCGGGTCGAACGCCGTATGGCGGTCCAGCGGATCGAACGGCCGGACAAATACGTCCGGTTCCTCCGGGAATCCCCTGAAGAGGCCAAACGGCTGGCGCGGGACCTGTTGATCGGCGTGACCGCTTTTTTCCGTGATTTCGATGCCTTCCTGACCCTGAAGGAGAAGGTCCTACCGGGGTTGCTGGGCAACCGGTCCCCCAACGAGCCCCTGCGGATCTGGGTTCCGGGCTGCGCCACGGGCGAGGAGGCTTATTCCCTGGCCATGCTGTTCATGGAGTGCATGGAGCGGATGTCCCGGCACTGGGACCTCCAGATCTTCGCCTCGGACCTGGACCCCGATGCCGTCGAATTCGCCCGGATCGCCGTCTACCCGGAAAGCATCGCGGCGGATGTCTCTCCGGAACGGCTGGACCGGTTTTTCATCCGCGAGGGCGGCGTTTACAAGCTGAAAAAGCAGGTGCGGGAGACGGTGATTTTCGCGGTCCAGAACCTGGTCAAGGACCCGCCGTTTTCCCGCCTGGATCTGGTGAGCTGCCGGAACCTGCTGATTTACCTCAAGCCCGAACTCCAGAAGAAGGTCCTCCACCTGTTCCACTATGTGTTGTCCGAAGGCGGCGTCCTGTTCCTGGGCACTTCGGAGACCGTCGGCGAGTACACCGAACTCTTTGAAACCGTCGATTTGAAGGCGCGGATCTTCCGGCGCAAGAATTTCGTGCCCGAGAAATTCCTTGATTTTCCGGCGGCGCCGTATTCCGGCGACCGCGGGAGGACCCCGGTTCATGAAGCGGGGCAAGCGTACCGGAATATCGACCTGCGGGGCGTGGTCGAGAAAATCGTCCTGGAAGATTACGCCCCGCCCTGCGTCATCGTCGACGAGCTGGGGCAGGCGCGGTATTTCTTCGGCCGGACCGACCGGTTTCTCCAAACCCCCAGCGGGGAGCCGTCCCACGACATCCTCTCCATGGCCCGCCGAGGGCTGAAGGGGAAACTGCGGGCCGCCATGCGCGGGGCCGTCCGGAACCGGAAAATGGTCCGGAGCGACGGCGTCCGGGTCCGGCGGAACGGGTCCTACCGGATCGTCGATCTTCTGGCGCGGCCCCTGCCGTCGCCCCCGTTTTCGAACGGATCGGTGCTGGTGGTCTTCTACGACCGCACCGTGGCCGAAAAAGCGAAGGCGGAAAAATCCGGCAAGGATGCCGAACCCCTTGTCGAAAGCCTCGAACTGGAGCTGCAATCGACCCGGGAGACGCTCCAGACCACCATCGAGGAACTGGAGACCTCCAACGAGGAACTCAAGTCCACCAACGAAGAACTCCAGTCGGTGAACGAGGAACTCCAGAGCAGCAACGAGGAGCTGAAAACCTCCCGGGAAGAGCTGCAATCCACCAACGAAGAGCTGGCAACGGTCAACACCGAACTCCAGCGCAAGGTGGACGAGCTGCAGCAGGCCAACAACGACATCAACAACCTCCTGGCCGGCACCGACATCGGCACCATATTCCTGGACACCGACCTGCGCATCAAACGGTTCACCCCCTCGGTGATGTCGATCTTCAACCTCATCGAGGGGGACGTGGGCCGGCCCATCAGCGACATTACTTCCAACATCGCTTTTGAGGGGCTCCAGAAAGAGGCCGGGGCCGTGCTGGACACGCTGATTCCCAAGGAACTGGAGGTCCGGAGTACAGACGGCCGCTGGTTCATGATGCGGATCATCCCCTACCGGACGGTGGAAAACGTCATCGAAGGCGTGGTGACCACATTCGTGGATATCACCGAGCAGAAGCAATCCCAGGCGGAGGCGACCGCCGCCATCGAGGCCCGCCGCCGATTCGCCCGCTCGATCGTGGACGCCGTCCGGGAACCGATGCTCGTATTGGACGCCGACATGACGATCCGGTCCGCCAACGAGGCGTTTTACCGGTCGTATGGGGTCGACCCGGCGGAAACGGAAAACCGGAATCTCCGGGAGCTGGGCGGCGGATGGACCGACCCGGGGCTGATCGAGCGGCTCGATGCCGCCGTTTCCGAAAACCGGACGTTCGACGATTACGCACTGGACCTGGAACCCCCCGGCGCCGGCCGGCGGAAAGTCCGCGTCAACGGACGCCGCATCGACCCCGGGCCGGACGGGGAACGGCTTGTTTTGCTGTCCCTGGAAGCGGTGGGGCGTTGAGCGCCGGGCCGGAAAACCGGCGATTTCAGGGGAGACAACGAACGAAGATCCGCCTTCCGGATATGGGAGAAAGGCGACCATTTGACCATACCGCTTCCGGCGGAAGGAACCCACCATGCGACTCAACAAATCCGAACTTCGCGAAAAAGCGGAACACGCCCTTTTAGAAACGGCCGAATCCTCCGCCGAGGAGTTGCCGGCCAACCCCGGCACCGTCCTCCACGAACTGCGGGTGCATCAGGAGGAACTGAAGATTCAGCATGAAACCCTCCAGCGCGCCTATGCGGAACTCGACGACGCCAGGCGGATGTACCGGAACCTGTACAAGCATTACTACGGGAAATACCTGGATTTATACGACAATGCACCGGTAGGCTACTGCACGGTCGACAAACGCGGCAACATCATCGACATCAACCGAAAGGGCGCGGAACTGCTGGGGGACGCGGCCGAAACGCTTCGGGGCGCGTCGGTTTACCACTTTCTTCCCGAGCATGAGCGGGACATGATGTTCCTGTCGCTTCGCCGGATTTTCGGCGCGGGTCTCAGCGGATCGTCCGAGGCCACGATGCAGAAACGGGATGGCGAGACCTTTTTTGCCCGGCTCGATTACAGCGTATCGGAACATGAGAATTCGGATGAGCGGCGGTGCCGTCTCACCATCGCCGATATCACCCAGAACATCTACGATGAAGCGGCGCTGCGGGAAAGCGAGGAGAAATTCCGGACCCTGGTCGAAGAGATGGCCGAGGGCGTATTTTATCAACGCCCCGGCGGCCGGCTGATCGACATCAATCCGGCGGCGCAGGAGATGCTGGGGGTGACCTATGACCAGTTCGTCGCGCGGACGTCGGTCCAACCGGAATGGGACGTCATCAACGAGGACGGGTCGCGGATGAAGGCCGACGATTATCCTTCCGTGAAGGCGTCCAGGACCGGAAAGCCCGTGAGGAACGTCACCGCCGGCGTCTACAATCCCCGCCGGGGCGGCTATGTCTGGCTCCATATCAACGCGATCCCCCAGTTCAGACCGGATGAAGCAACGCCCTATCAGGTCTTCGTTACGATCCACGACATCACCGATCAAAAAAAAGCGGAGCGGAAAAGGGCGCTGAACGAAGCGCGATTGGAAGCCCTGGTGTCCCTGAGCCGCATGGACGAGGCCCCGCTCGATCGGGTGGCCGATTTTGTGCTGGAGGGCATCGTGGCGCTCACGGAAAGCCGCATCGGCTTTGTCGGGTTCATGGACGACGACGGCGAGGCGATGATCCTGCATGCCTGGTCCGAAGAGGCCCTGGCCGAATGCGACATCAAGGACCAGCCCCTCCATTTCAAGATTGCGGACGCGGGGCTCTGGGCCGAGGCCATCCGGCAGCGGCGGCCCTTCACGATCAACGCTTACGACGCCGCCCACCCCGGCAAAAAAGGCTGCCCCAGCGGCCACGTCCGGATCGACCGGTTTCTGAGCGTGCCGATTCTCGAAGACGGCCGCATCGTCGTGGTCGCCGCCGTGGGCAACAAGGCCGAAGATTACGATGAAACCGACATCCGCCAGGTCCGGCTCATGGGAAACGGCCTGTGGCGGTGGGTCCGGCAGCGGGAGGCGGAACGGCAGATCCAGGCCTCCCTGGAAGAGAAAGAACTGCTGCTGCGGGAGATCCACCATCGCGCCAAAAACAGCCTGGATACGGTCATTTCCATGATTCACATTTGCGGTCAACAGACTGCGGATCCCCACATCCACGGGCATTTCCGGGACCTCCGAAATCGGATCATGGCCATGAGCCGGGTCCATGAGACCCTGTACCGTGCAGAAAATGTGAAAACCCTCGATGTCGGTGTTTATCTGGAGAAGGTCGCGGCCGATATCCAAACGAGTTTCGCCCGTGTCCCCGCGAAGATGCAGGTCGACGCCCACGACATCCATCTCTCCTGCGACACGGCGATGCTGTGCGGCCGGATCGTGGCCGAACTCGTCACCAACGCCTTCAAGTACGCCTTTCCCGGTCCAGAGCCGGCCGACCCCCAAAAGGATGCCGGACAGGCCGATGCACCCGTGATCCGGGTCGAAATGCGGCAAGAGGCGGGGCAATACCGGTTGACGGTGGCCGACAATGGCGGGGGGCTCCCGCCAGGACATGATGTCCGGAAGGTCGAGACCCTCGGCATGAATCTCGTCCAGAGCTGGGCCGAACAGCAGCTTCAGGGGGAAATGGCGGTGTCGGGGCCGCCCGGCACGGTCTTTACGATCACCTTTCCGGCCTAGGGGCGGCCCCGGACCTGTTCACCGGCCGCAGGTCACGACGCCCGCTTCATCCCTTCGTCCGCCACGGCCCCGGGGACGTGCCGGTGGAACGCCACATGCATGGGCGCGGCCGGGGTGTTTCCCAAAATGATGTCGGCGGCCTTTTCGGCGATCATCATCACCGGCGCGTAGATGTTGCCGTTGGTGATGTCGGGCATGACCG